>CALVAY010000003.1 GCA_944325665.1 Candidatus Gastranaerophilales bacterium | reverse complement strand
ATTTGCGAACTTGTGAGCAAAGCAAGACTTTGCATAATTTGTTCAAATCCTGTCGGATTTTTTGGGGGTGTAAAAAAATGGTCGGGATGACAGGATTTGAACCTGCGGCCCCCGCGACCCGAACACGGTGCGCTACCAAGCTGCGCTACATCCCGAAACCATATTTATTTTTCAACAATTAACTAAAAAATCGGGATGACAGGATTTGAACCTGCGACCCCCTCGTCCCAAGCGAGGTGCGCTACCAAGCTGCGCTACATCCCGAAAATAATTTAATTTTCAGTGGTATCAGACTCTCAAATTGCAAATCTTTACCACTGAAATTTATACCAAAAACAAATAATTTAATCAAGGATAAAAATAAAACTTAATTTACAAACACATTTTCAAAGGCGTATGCAGGAGTTTTTCTGCTTCTTGCATGTTTTGCTTTTAGCGGATTTTTAAGTGCTTTTGAAAAATCATATAGTTCGTTTTTGCACTGCACCAACTCTTTAAAGATTTCCAAATTTGATTCGTTCAGTAAATTAATATTTGCACTTACTCTGAAAACAAAATCGCTAAACGTTTGACCAAGTGCACTAAATTCTTTTTCGTCAAACATTTTGCAAGCTGCTTTAATTATTTCAATCTTGCGTTCATCTAATTTTTCGCCTGACATCAAATAACTTACGTCAAATGCACTTAATTCTTTGATATTTGCCAAACTTTCAAAATATTTTATATTTTCTTTATTGGCATTTGCTAAAATCTCATTAATTTCGCTTTGTGAAAAACGGAATTTCGTATTTATGCCTGCTTCAGTTGAAAAAACTAACCCTTGCAACATTTTAACAAAATTCATTAAATTCATTTACCCAACCTAAAACTTTAACTAACCTATCTTATGTATTAATAAAGTATATTTTCCTAAACAAATTGATATTAAGTTAAGAATTGTTAACGGAAATATTACCCGTTTGTCTAATATGCAAATATTATTGTAAGGGTAATATAATTGTATGGATAACACTAAATCTTTTAAAAAAGCTTATGTTTCCTCTCATACAACACTTTTATCGGATGTTGTAAATAAAATCACCCCCACCGAACAAAAGTTAATGCAGAAAGAAAATTTCCTTGAAGCTTTAGCTCACGATTTAAAATCCCCCGTATTTTCACAAATTCAAGCTTTAAATTTATTAATCGGGAATAAAAGTTTTACTTATAATCCTTTTCAAAAGGAAATTTTAGACCAGCTTCTAATTTCAAACATTTACATGCGAGATATGCTGCACAATGTTTTGTATAATTTTAAAACTCAAAAGAGTGATATTTGCCTTTCAATTACAAAAAACAATATCAAAAATACAATCTTTGAAGCGCTTGAAAGCATTAGTTTTATGCTAAAACAAAGCGGAATTGCGTACAGTGTAAAATTTAAAAATAAATGTCGCCTTGCTTATTTTGATAATACCGAAATAAAACGTGTTTTGGTAAATTTAATCTCAAATGCTGCTAAATACGGTATAAAAAATACACTTCTTGAAATTTTTGCCCAGATTACTCCGCAAGGATTAAATATTTCCGTCATCAATTTCTCGGAACCTATTGAAAAGAGCAGGCTGGATAGCATTTTTGATTTATACCAAACGGATTGCAAAAAGCACAAAACCACAGGAAGCGGTCTTGGGCTTTATATTGCAAAGAAAATTATTGAAGCGCACGGCGGAAAAATTTGGGCTAAAAATTTAGAGAATAAAAAAGTCGAGTTTGGATTTTTTATACCTCAGAATACATTTTAATAATTTTATCTGTTGCGCTCTTTGCAAGGCTATAAATTTCATCCATTTGCTCTTTTGTAAACGGTTCGCCTTCTGCTGTTGTTTGAAATTCTATTATTTTCCCGCTCTTTGTAAGTACAATGTTTGAATCTACTTGAGCGTTTGAATCTTCTTGGTAGCACAGGTCAACCACAACCTCATTATTTACAATGCCCGCTGAAATTGCTGCAATGGGTTCAATTATCGGGTTTTCACTTAATTGTCCTTCAAACATAAGTTTGTCTATAAGTTCTCTAAGGGCAATAAAGCCGCCGCAAATCGATGCAACACGTGTTCCGCCGTCAGCCTGAATTACATCGGCATCAATTGTTATTGTTCTTTCCCCAAGTTTTTCTAAATCAAGGCAAGCTCTTAAACTTCTACCTATAAGTCTTTGAATTTCTTGAGTTCTGCCTGATACTTTTGTTCTTTCTCTTTGACATCTTGTATTGGTTGAGGCGGGTAAAAGCGAATATTCGGCAGTCAGCCAGCCCTTTTTTTCTTCTTTTGGCATCCATTTTGGCTTGCCTTCTTCACAAGTGGCGCAAACTATTACCTTTGTATCGCCGAATTCTATCAAAACAGAGCCTTTGGCATGTTTAATATAATTTTTTGTAATTTTAATCTCTCTTGTTTGATTTTTTTCTCTTCCGTCTGCTCTCATTTTTTTCTCCTGACTTTGACTTTTCTTGTACAAAAGTCTAATAACTTTTCGTTTTTTCTAATAAAAAGATTAGATTTTAATCCAATTATTTTACGTTTTAAATCAATTATATTATAAGGGTAAATCCTCAACTCTTCTGATTGCTTTATGCCCCCTAATTGCTAGGGGGTTTATTTTTTAAGTTTTGAAAATCTATTTTTATCTTATTTATTTCAAGTAAATATTTCTTTAGCTCGGCAATGTTTTCATTTTCTTTTTCCAAGTTTTTATTTTCGCTTGGCTTTACTTTTTCAAGTGCATTTTGAAATTCACTCTTACCGTTAATAAGAAGGTAAGTTAAATCATCGATATTATTCGCTTTAATATTCGGATACTTGCTTAATATGCTCTGTTCACTATCTCCTATATTAAACCTGTATAGCCACAGAAGCGTTAATATGTCCGATTGAGATATGTTCGTAACGCCATATTGATGAGGTACATACATTATATCTCCGCTAAAGGGCGAGTGTCCAAGCCCTAATGAGTGTCCGATTTCATGCACAATTGTGTGATAAACTTCCGATTCATCCATATATTTATGATGAATTATTCCGTCAGATAGCCCTATTTGTACTTCTGCACTGTAAAAGCGTCCGTTTTTATCAAAATTAAAGTGGCAGTTGCCAAGAGATTTTCTCTCAACCCTTTTCCAATCAAGGTTAATGTTTGAATCGTACAAATTTTGAACAACATTAAAACTTATTATTCCGCCTGTTGCACTAGTCCATGCGTCCAGTGCATTTTTAACCATTTGTTTATATTTATAAGCTTCATGCGAGCCTTTTGATTTATACCACCTAAAATCCGCAATATAGATATTAAGCGGCATAACTTCCTGCGGCCAGCGTGAAATTTTCCCGTTATGTAAACAATGTTGCAGATATGTTATTCTTTTCATAAAATAATAATAACATATTAATTATTAAGGGGAGAAATTAAAATGAATATGATACAGATGATGCAGCAAGCTCAAAAAATGCAGAAGAAATTTAAAGAAACGCAAGACGAACTTGCAAACATCGAAATAACTGCTAAAAGTGCAGGCGGTGCTGTTGAAGTTACTCTTAACGGTCAAGGCAAATTTAAATCAATTAAGCTTTCTGCTGAGGCTATCAACCCTGAAAATCCTTCTTCTGTTGACGAAGAAACAATTGAAACTTTAGAAGATTTAATTATTGAAGCTATGAATAACGCATCAAAACAAGCAAGTGAACAAATGGAAGCTAAAATGAAAGCAATTACGGGCGGTATAAGTATTCCGGGGCTATTTTAATGGAATACACCAAACCTCTTGCAAAACTCATTGAATGTTTTCAAAAACTGCCTTCAATAGGTCCAAAAACCGCTCAAAGACTTGCTCTATATTTAATCAAGATGAGCGACTTTGAGGTGGAAAATTTTGCAAATACAATGCTGGAGGCGAAAAAAACAATTACCTATTGTGAAAATTGTTTTAATATGACTTCATCCAGCCCTTGCGAAATTTGCCAAAATCCCAATAGGGACAAGAGCACAATTTGTGTCGTTTCTGAAACAAAAGACCTTATAGCTATTGAAAAAACAAATGAGTTTAAAGGTTTATACCATGTTCTTCAAGGTTTAATTTCGCCAATGGATGGTATTGGGCCTGAAGACATAAGGATAAAAGAGCTTTTAAATCGGGTGCATTCTCAAGACATTAAAGAGGTTATTCTTGCGCTAAACCCTTCTATTGAGGGTGAAGCAACGAGTCTTTATTTGTCAAAACTATTAAAGCCCTTTGGTATAAAAGTGTCAAGAATTGCCTTTGGACTTCCTTTGGGTTCAGAGCTTGAATATGCTGATGAGATGACTTTGGTAAAAGCGCTTGAGGGAAGACAAGAGTTTTAATATTAAGTATCGTTAAAAAAAATTTTTTTTAATGTTATTTTTTTATGAAGTGCTAAGATGTAGTTATGTCTGAGATTAAAATTGACAAAGAGAGATGCAAGGCTTGTATGATTTGTATAAGTGTTTGCCCGAAAAAACTAATCAAGCTGGAAGAGCATGCTCAAAATAGGGCGGGTTCAAGCTATGTAAAATTCGTTGATGATAGTAACGAATGTATAGGATGTGCTCTTTGTGCTCAAAGTTGCCCTGATATGGCAATTTATGAGGTTATAAAGTAATTACGGGCTGTGGGATTGAATATGACTAAGATGCTATTAAAGGGAAATGAAGCTATTGCACAAGCTGCAATCGATGCAGGTTGTATCTGCTACTTTGGCTACCCTATCACTCCGCAAAATGAAATCGGCGAGTTTATGAGCTATAAAATGCCCGAACTTAACAGGACATATATTAGTGCAGAGTCTGAACTTGCGGCAATTAATATGCTGATAGGTGCAGGCTCAACAGGAACACTTGCAATGACTTCTTCTTCAGGCTGTGCTATTGCACTTATGCAGGAAGCAATTTCTTCCATGGCAACGGCTGAAGTGCCCGGAGTTATTATAAGCGTTATGCGTGCAGGCCCGGGACTTGGTGATATTACCCCTTCTCAAGCGGATTATACTCAATCGGTTAAAGGTGGCGGTAATGGTGATTATAGGACAATTGTCCTTGCACCAAGTACAATTGAAGAAGCTGTTAATCTAACGCATAAAGCTTTCTATTTGGCTATGAAATATCGAAATCCCACCATGCTTTTAGCTGACGGTATATTAGGGCAGATGATGGAGCCTGTTAAGATGCCTGAAAAGCTATACCCAAATATTGATAATTCATCTTGGGCTTTAGATGGCGTGGGACAAGAAAGAAGAGACGGCAGAAGTTTAATGTCGTTACATATGGGTGATGACATTTTAGAAAAGTTAAACCATAGAATTTTTAAAAAGTACGAAGTTATTCAAAATAGTGAAGTAATGTATGAAAATTATATGTGTGATGACGCTGATGTTATTATAACTGCGTTTGGTACCGTTGCTCGTGTTGCAAAGTCTTCCGTAAATGAGGCAAGAAAATTAGGCTATAAGGTCGGATTATTTAGACCTATTACTTTGTGGCCCTTCCCAAATAAAGAGCTTAATAAAATTGCTCAAGGTAAAAAATGTGTTTTGGACATCGAGCTTAATATGGGACAAATGCTTCAAGATGTTAAAATTGCACTAAACGGTTGTGCTAAAGTGGAATTCTTTGGCAAGGTAGGCGGTGCAATAATAAATTCGGTAGAAATTACAGATAAAATTGTAGAAATATTTAAAGAGATATAAAAATGGAACAAGTCATAAATCGAGTTTTTAAACGACCAATAGCCTATAAAAAAGACTACAACTATCCTTTCTGCGGCGGTTGCGGGCATGGTGTTGTTTTAAGACTTATCGCTGAAGTTTTAGAAGAACTCGGTGTTTATGAAAAAACAATAGCAACGGCATCTGTCGGTTGTTCAATTAATTTGGATAAATTTTATAACTTAGATATTGTAGGAGCAGATCATGGCCGTGCTCCTTGTGTTGCAACAGGTGTAAAGCGCGCGAAGCCTGATAAAATTGTTTTTACTTATCAGGGCGATGGCGATGCGGCTACAATCGGCTTTAATGAACTTGTGCATACTGCACTTAGAGGTGAGAATATCACAACAATTTGTGTTAACAATACAAATTTTGGTATGACCGGCGGCCAAGCAAGTGCTACAAGTATTTTAGGTCAAATAACAGCTACAACAAGAGCTGGGCGTGATGCTAAAAAATCGGGTTTCCCTATCAAAATTTCGGAAATGATTGCAAAATGTGATGGCGCAGCTTATGTTGCACGTGTTGCAATATTTTCCCCTCAAAGCATCAGAAAAGCAAAAGAAGCTATTAAAAAAGCTTTTGAATATCAAATTAAGGGATTGGGCTTTTCCTTTGTTGAAGTTATAGCTGCTTGCCCTACTGGTTGGAAATTAAAACCTGTTGAAGCTTTAACTTACATTAAAGACGAAATTTTAAAAGTTCACAAACTAGATGTTTTTAAAGACGTTAAAGAAGGTATTGTGTAAATGGAAAAAAGTATAATTATAGCAGGATATGGCGGTCAAGGGGTTTTGTTTTTCGGAACAACGCTTGCTCATGCTGCTATGCTTGAGGGTAAAAATACCACTTGGATACCTTCTTATGGCGCTGAAATGCGCGGTGGGCATGCAAACTGTTCGGTTAAGATTTCCGATTGCGAAATAGCATCCCCTGTTATAGATTATGCTGATTACGGTGTATTTTTAAATGATAAGGCACTTGAGAGATTTGAAAAAACTATGAAACCAAATTCTCTCGTTGTTGCTAATTCATCAATTATTAAAACAGCACCAAAAAGAGCTGACGTAAAATTTCTTATGTCCCCTTTGGGTGATAGCGCCCTTAATGTTGAAGGCGGTTTGTTGAATATAGTTGCCTTGGGTTATTTTATAAATAAAACACAAGTTTTGAAAAAAGATAGTGCGCTAAGTGCGCTTGAATATGTTTGTAAAAAGAAAAATCCTGCATTTTTAAAGAGAAACATTGATTCATTTGAAGCAGGTTTTAATTTAGATTAATTTTTTTAGAACATAAAAAAAGACGGATGAAATTCATCCGTCTTTTAACTTTTGGCTTTTATCCTTAGAAGATAACCAAGATTTCTTCGCCCGGATTTAAGCTTGAAGCGTTAGATAGGCTTGGTACGATTACATAAACGATTTCGTCGCCTATTTCATAAATTACACCGAATACGCCGCCAACAACATCTTTGCAGATGTCGAAGATGCCTTTACCAAGTGTAATAAATGAGCTTCCAAATCTCTTAACACCTGCAACAGGTTGTAGTGAGAATGTATCAACGAATGTATCTGATAATTCGCCACCGATTTCTTCTACACCGTTTGCAGCAATGTTAACACCTGTTCCTACTGTTCTTCCTGAAACACCAACAATTCTGCCTGCTGCTGAGAATGGTGCACCAAGTAGTCTTGCGATGAAGTTAGGATTTTTAATTTGTGTAGCTTGCGCTTCAGTTATGTTCTTAGGAAACTCAGCTTTGCAGTCGCCGTTTTTAATTTCTAAGAATTTAACTTTAATATAGCCTGGGTTTTTAAGTCCGGGTCTTTTAACTTCTACAACTTCACCCTTAACTTTTGAGCCTGCGGGGAATACGTTGTTATTGATTTCAACTTCTTTTGTTGTTGTAGCAGAGAATTTTTGACCGATGTTTGAGGTTTTTGCGCTTAATCTGTCAGCAAGTTTAACATTTAAGTAAACAGGTTTGTATGATTTTACGCAATCAGGTGCTGTTGAATCTTTTGCAAGTTTGTTGTTTGACATTGCAAAGTTTGTTCTAAGTGCACCGATAAGATATGCAACCTGTTCTTTTGAAAGGTACATATCATCAGCTACTCTTTTAGGATCCGGTACTTGATCTAAAAGTTCTGATTTTACAACTTCTTTTGTAGCTGCAATTGCCCAAGAAGGGATGTATTCCATTTTTCTTCCGTCAAATTCGGGAACAAGAAGACTTCTGTCGATAGGTACATCAATAATTTGTGCAATTACCGCGAAAACTTCTGCTTTTGTTATAGGTTGGTCAGGTCTGAAGGTTTTATCCGGATAACCAATCATAACACCTGCACTTGTAGCTCTTGCAATCCATTCGTTTGCCCAGTAGTTTTGAGCAACGTCAGAGTATTTTTTTGTTTTGCCGACAGGCTTAACATCAAATCCTTCTGATAGTACAACTGCAATTTCTGAACGCAAAATCGGCATTTTTGGGTTAAATACTTCCCCGCCGCTTCTTTCTTTAATAAGGGAAAGGACATCTTTTGCCCAAGAGTCAACATAAACAGAATCTTTGTTTTTCATACCGATTCTGTTTTTTGTCTTGTAGATTTTTCCGCCAACTTCATAAACTTTGTTGCCGTCAACCATAGTTTGGGCTTCAGCATTGAATAAAGTTGGGTGTGCGTAAGCTTCAAGTTGACCTTCTTTGCAAGGTTCTGCAAAGGCAGCGCCAAATGTTAGTGCAAGGGTCAAAACAGAAGCCGTAAAAAGTGTTTGAATCTTTTTCATCAATTCTCCTATCCTTTTTAACTGATAACAACCCGTATTTCAAAAATACTTTTGCCCCATTATCGCCTAAAAATTACCTTAAGTCAATGTAATAAAAAGCTTTGTAAATATTTTCTTTATCGCTTAATATTCTTGAAATTATTTAAAATTTATGCCATAATTTACTGACAAAATGTAGTGGAGATATGATGACAATTAAAGTAGCCGTAGTCGGTGCAATGGGTAAGATGGGTCAAGAGGTTGTAAAAGCTGTTTTAGCGGACGCTTCTTGCGAGCTAGCTTGTGCTGTCGATAAATTCGGTGTGGGAACATTGGTTACAGAAAATATTTCTGTGCAAGATGACATTAAAACCGCCTTTAGCGTTGCAAAGCCGGATGTTGTTGTTGATTTTACTCAACCGAGTGTAATTTATGAAAATATAAAATTATATATGCAGCTAAAAGTTAAATCTGTCATCGGTACAACAGGTTTAACCTCTGAGCAGCTAAATGACATTGAAAAAATGTCGATTGAAAATAATACTGGTTGTTTTATTGCTCCAAACTTTTCAACAGGTGCAATATTGATGATGAAGTTTGCTCAAGAGGCTGCAAAATACTTTAGTAATGCTGAAATATTAGAATTTCACCATAACCAGAAAAAGGATGCACCCTCGGGTACTGCTATAAAAACAGCAGAGCTTATGAGTGAAGTAAATTCTAATTTTAAATTAAATAATTGTGATGAAACCGAAACAATTGAGGGTTCGCGCGGCGGTTGTTTTGAAAAATCAAATTTGCAAATCCATGCGATAAGAATGCCCGGGTTTGTTGCATCACAAGAGGTAGTGTTCGGCTCATCGGGTCAAACGCTAAAAATAAGGCACGACTCAATTAACCGCGAGTGTTACATGGGTGGTGTGTTAATGGCTGTTAATTACGTTGTCAAAAACAATAACTTTATGTACGGATTGGAGAACATTTTATGACAAACAAAAAACCAAACATTGCAGTACTTGGCGCTTCAGGCGTAGTTGGAAGAGAAATTCTTAATATTCTTTCTGAAAGCAAGATTGAATATAATGACATAAAGTTTTTGGCATCTAAGCGTTCTGCCGGTAATAAGATAGAATTCAAGGGCAAGGAATACACAATCATTGAAGCTACACCTGATGTTTTTGAAGGTGTAAATGTGGTTCTTGCTTCAGCCGGCGGTTCAACAAGTTTAGCTTTAGCACCGGAAGCAGTTAAAAGAGGTGCTGTTTACATCGATAACTCAAGTGCATTTCGTATGGAAGAAGATGTGCCGTTGGTTATCGCGGGTGTTAACGATGAAGACTTAAGAAAACACAAAGGCATAATCGCTAACCCAAATTGTTCAACTTCTCAGTTGATGTTGGCTCTTAAGCCTCTTGATGATTATGCAAAAATTAAAAGACTTATTGTTTCTACTTACCAAGCTGTTTCAGGTGCAGGTTTAGCTGCAATTCAAGAGTTAACCGATAACACAAAAACAAACTTAATCGGCATGCCTTTTGACCATAAAGTTTTTAAGTATGAGATTGGCTTTAACGTTATTCCTCAAATAGATGTTTTCTGTGAAAACGGTTACACCAAGGAAGAAATGAAAGTTACAAACGAAACAAGAAAAATTTTACACTTAGATAAATCAGTTCCGATTTCTTGCACTGCTGTCAGAGTCCCTGTTTACATCGGACACTCAGAAGCCGTCAGCATTGAATTTGAAAAACCGATTGATGCGGATAAAACAAGAGAAATCCTTAAAAATGCTTATGGAGTAAATGTTGTGGATGACACTGAAAACTACGTTTACCCGACTCCAAAAGATGCAGCAGGAAAAGACCCTGTATTTGTCGGCAGAATAAGAAAATCAATAGCTTTTGATAACGGTATTGATTTCTTCTGTGTGGCTGACAACTTAAGAATCGGTGCAGCACTAAACACTGTAAGACTTGCTGAAAAAGTCGTAGAAATGGGACTTTACTAAGGAGATTAAAATGACTTTAAGATATGATGCCGGCGAAATTATTACCGCTATGGTAACGCCGTTTAATGAAAAAAGAGAAATTGACTATGCTGCCGTTGAAAGGCTTGCAAAACACTTGGCGCAAAGTGGTTCGGATGCCGTCCTTGTGGCAGGAACAACAGGTGAGAGCCCGACTTTAACCCATGAAGAAGAATACGAATTGTTATATGCGGTAAAAGGTGCTCTTAGCGGCTCGGCAAAAGTTATAATGGGTGCGGGTTCTAACTCTACAAGAACTGCCGTTGATGTAACAAAGAAAATTCAAACACTAGGTGCGGACGCAATTTTATCGGTTGTGCCTTATTACAATAAACCTAATCAACAAGGTATGATTGAGCACTTTGGTGCAATAGCAAGAAGCACTGATTTGCCGATAATTTTATATAACATACCTTCAAGAACGGGTGTCAATATGCTCCCGCAAACAGTTGCCTTTTTGGCTAAGGAATACTCAAATATTGTTGCACTTAAACAAAGTAATTCTGATTTAGATTTAATTTCCGAGTTAAAAGCGCAGTGTCCAAAGGATTTTGCAATATACTGCGGTGATGACAGCTTAACTCTTCCAATGCTATCATTAGGTGCTCACGGTGTAATTTCAGTGGCATCTCATGTTGTTGGTGATGAAATTAAGTCTATG
This sequence comes from Candidatus Gastranaerophilales bacterium, assembly GCA_944325665.1. Classification (GTDB taxonomy): domain Bacteria; phylum Cyanobacteriota; class Vampirovibrionia; order Gastranaerophilales; family Gastranaerophilaceae; genus Galligastranaerophilus. The sequence goes on along the minus strand of CALVAY010000003.1, from coordinate 104,575 downwards.
ATTCACAACTTTAAATCAGGACAAGTTAATGCGGCAAGAAATATGCATCAAACACTGTTCCCATTGTTTAAAAAACTGTTTATGGCGCCTAACCCTGTTCCTGTTAAAGCAGTTTTATCAAGGTTAAAGCTAATTGAAAACTATGTTCGTCGCCCGCTGTTTGAACTAACTGAAATTGAGCGAAGTGAATTGTTTGATTGCTTAAATGATGTTCTTGAAAAACTGAAAAATAATTAAATCTTAAAAGCCCTCATTTTGAGGGCTTTTAAATTAGTTCCCGTAATTTTTTTATCTGGTCTCTTATTTGTGCTGCACGTTCAAAGTCAAGAATTTTTGCAGCTTTGTGCATATCTTTTTCAAGTTTTTCAAGCAGCTTTGGTAAGTCTTTTTTATCAACATTAAATTCGGACATTTGCTCTGCTACAATATCTTCCAAGCTTCTATAACTTGCAACAAGGCTTAGGAGATTATTTTCAATCGATTTTTTAATAGTTTTAGGAGTTATATTATGTTCTTTGTTGTATTCAACCTGCAATTTTCTTCTTCTGTTTGTTTCATCAATTGCAAGTTTCATCGAATCCGTAATTTTATCGGCATACATTATAACCGACCCTGAGGCGTTTCTTGCGCTTCTTCCGATTGTTTGTATTAGCGAAGTTTCACACCTTAAAAAGCCCTCTTTATCGGCATCCATAATTGCAACAAGAGATACTTCAGGTATATCAAGACCTTCTCTTAAAAGGTTTACGCCAACTAAGACATCAAACTCGCCAAGCCTTAAGTCCCTTAGAATTTCAACTCTTTCTAATGATTGAACTCCGCTGTGAAGGTATCTTACCCTAATTCCCTGTTGCACAAGGTATTGCGTTAAATCTTCAGCCATTTTTTTAGTCAGAGTTGTTACAAGTGTTCTTTCTTTTTTCTCGCTTACTTTTTTAATTTCTTTCATTAAATCTTGAACTTGACCGCTTGTGGGGCGTACATCAATATTCGGGTCTAAAAGCCCTGTTGGCCTTATGATTTGCTCAACAATTTTTTCCGATTTTTCTCTTTCAAAATCGGCAGGAGTTGCCGAGATAAAAATTTTCTGATGTATTTTTGACCAAAATTCATCAAAAGTTAGGGGGCGGTTATCCTTAGCGCAAGGTAGTCTAAAGCCGTAATCCACAAGGACTTCTTTTCTTGAGCGGTCGCCAAAGTACATCCCTTTTAATTGCGGAATTGTTACGTGAGATTCATCAATTACAACCAGAAAATCTTCCTGAAAATAGTCAAGTAAAGTCGCGGGCGGCGTGCCTTTTGCTCTTCTTTCAATTATTCTTGAATAGTTTTCAATGCCCGAACAGTAGCCCATTTCTTTAATCATTTCCATATCATAATGAACTCTCTGCTCAAGCCTTTGCGCTTCAACGAGCTTATTTTGCGCATTTAGCTCATTTAATCTTTGTCTTAATTCTAAATTAATAAGCTCAATTGTTTCATCCATATTATCATCATATGCCAGATAGTGAACGGCAGGATATATAACCGTTTCGGGGACATTTTCTAAAATTTCTCCCGTTGTTTGGTCAATTCTTGATATTTTTTCTATCTCGTCCCCAAAAAAGTATATCCTTGTTATGATTTTTTCATAACTTGGCATAATCTCAACAATATCGCCCCTTGCTCTAAAAGTCGAACGCTTTAGCTCTAAGTCGTTTCTTTCGTATCTTGTAAGCACAAGATGATTTAGCAAATCTCCTCTTGAAATTTCTTGTCCGACTTTAAGGGTAATTGAGCCTTGAAAATAATTTTCGGGCAATCCCAAACCGTAGATACAGCTGACAGAAGCTACTACAATTACATCATTTCTTTCATACAGGCTTCTTGTGGTATTATGCCTTAATCTGTCTATTTCGTCATTTATGGTTGCCGATTTTTCTATGTAAGTATCTGTTCTTGGGATATATGCCTCAGGCTGGTAGTAATCATAATAACTTATAAAATATTCAACCGCATTTTCGGGAAACAACTCTTTAAATTCGTTGTAAAGCTGTGCTGCAAGGGTTTTGTTGTGTGCTATAACAAGTGTCGGTTTTTGGACTTTTTGGATAACATTAGCTATGGTAAAAGTTTTACCGCTTCCTGTAACACCTAATAGTGTCTGGTTTTCAAGTCCTTCATTTACCCCCTGAACCAGCTGCTCAATAGCTTTTGGCTGATCGCCCGCGGGTTTATGGTCTGAAACTAATTTAAATTCTTTTTTAATCATAGCTACATTTTATCACACTATAATTGTTGTTTATGCTATATTCTACTTATGTTTAAATTTGTAAAAAGGGTTTTAAACAAGCCTTTTGAAAATACAAAAAAATGGGGTTATAAGTCAAGGCTTATATTGTGTTTGGCTAAATTCACACTACTTTTTTTAAACTTCCTTTTTTCATTCTCTAAGCCTGTTCACATAGGCTTTTTAAGGGTAAAAAATGAGCAAAACACGGTTATTGCCTCTCTTATGTCTATTGAAGAAATTTTTGACAAAATAGTTATAATTTACTCACAAAATGATGATAATTCCATAAATTTAATAAAAGAGTTTATTGAAAAAAGTGAAAACAAAAATAAATTTGTTTTAAAAAAGTACGAATATCCGGTGCTTGAGCCATTTTCAAAAGAATATTATTCGGGATATGACTACAAAAATTCTCTTGCTGCGTATTATAACTTCGGTTTTAATATTTGCAAAAAATATGCTCGATTTCGAAACGGTTGCATTGTAAAGCTTGATGCAGATCAAATTTATATTAAAGATTATTTTTTAAAGATTTTTGCTCAGATGCAAAAAGAAAAATTTCTATATGCTCATTGCGCATACGGTATTGATGGCATTGTTAAAGATAATACTTACAAAATAAATTACGCAAGAAACAAATATGGTACAAATGGCGGCTGGGATCATTTTTTTATTCCCAATACCCTTTCCTTTCTAACTACAATCACTATGCACATCATAAAAGAAAAAGATGTTGCTTTTGAAAGTGTAAATTATAAATCCTTTATGAATTGGATTAAAGGAAGATATAATATTAAAAATTGCTATGGCTGGTTTCACTTTAACTCAAAAGACGCTATTTTCCCGCATTTTACAGTTTTAAAACCTTTGACAGAAAGACAGTATCAAATTTACCGTGAAAAAATATTCCCTTATTTGCAAAAAGCAAACAGTTCATATCTTTCTTTAAATATTGATGTTGAAAGCTAGCAAAAATTAATATTTTCAAGTTTTTACTCCTTGCATAATTGATTAGGTGTTATACTATGAAAATTTCTGCTTTCACCCCTTTGTCTTTTAGTGGTGATTTAATCTACAAAGACCGATATATTCCGGAAAAACAAGATCAAACCCATGATATTATAAGGGCGCATTTAGAAGATAAACTTGGCCCTCATATTTTTTATTATGACCAGTTGCAAAAAGAGAAAAATATGAACTTTTTGCCTTGTTTTTATTATTACACAAAATTACCTTCAAGAACTCGTACTAAGCAAGAGGTTGATTTAGAGCTGGCAAAAAAGGCCGGAATATACAGTTTCTCAGAAAGGCGTAAAAATGAACTTTATACGGGTGCGGAATTATCTTGCGAACCTGAAAAACTTAAAAAACTTAAGGAAGCCGGAATTAACTCTGTAATTTCTCTTGTTGTGTATGGCGGATATGAAGAAAACGCGCGAAAAGCAGGCTTAAAGTTTACCGATATATTCGACTTAGCTAACTCGGGTCTAAATGTTTTTGATATTCGAGACAACTTAATTAAGCAGTTAATAAGACATCCTGAATATTATGCTGATGACGATGTTAAGGGGAAAATAGCAGGATTAAAGGAATTTGTGAATATATTAAACGGCAAAAGTGTTCAATTTCCGCCCCCTGTGTATTTTGGCTGTCAGTGGGGAACTGATAGAACATTTATGTGGTATCAATTATATTTAATACTAAAAGATGCCCCGCAAGACAAGCCTCTAAGTGAGGATGTCATACAAAAACTCGTGAAATATTCTCAAGATGTCGAAGAAACTTTCAGATGGTAACTAATTCAAAACCTCATCTAAACATTCTTTGGCAACTTTTATTGCATAATCCATCTCTTTCTTGTTTATTGTAAGAGGTGGATTAAAGTATATTACATCTCCAAGCGGTCTTAAAATTACCCCTTTTTTAAGAGCTTTTTTGTATATCTGGTATCCTGTTCTTAATTTAGAATCAAGCGGTTCTTTTGTGTTTTTATCTTTAACAAGCTCAATTGCATTAATTAAGCCTATGGAGCGAATATCGCCAACATTTTTGTGATTTTGAAATGTTTCAACTATTTTTGAATTGAAATATGAAGCTTTTATATTTGCTTTTTCAATTATTTTTTCTTCTTTTAAAATTTTTAAAACTTCGCAAGCTGCACTTACTGCAAGCGGGTTGCCGCTGTACGTATGAGAGTGCATAAAAGCTTTGCCTTCAAGGTAGTCGGCGTAAAATGCATTGTATATTTTATCTGTTGTAACCGCAAGTGCCATCGGCATATATCCGCCCGTTAAACCTTTTGAAAGACACATGATATCAGGAGTTATCCCTGCCCAATCGCAAGCAAACATTTTGCCTGTTCTTCCGTATCCTGTTGCAATTTCGTCAGCTATTAAATGTATATTATATTTGTCGCAGAGTTCTCTTAATTTTATCAGGTATTTTGGCGAATATATTTTCATCCCTGCTGCCGCTTGTACAAGCGGTTCTACTACAATGGCACAGGTTTCATTTCCCCATTTTTCAAAAGCTTCTTCTGCTTTTTTTATACATTGGGCTTCACAATTTTTGCAATTCAGTCCATAAGGGCACCTAAAACAATCCGGCCCTTCTATTCTTATTATATCAAGTAAGACGGGTTTATAAATTTCCGAGTATAAATCAACTCCGCCAATTGAGAGTGCACCTATTGTTTCGCCGTGATAAGCGTCTGTAAGTGCCATAAATCTTGTTTTTTGAGGATTTGCGGTCTGATAATGATACTGAAAACTCATTTTCATTGCAGCTTCAATGGCTGATGAGCCGTTATCAGTAAAGCAAAACTTCTTAAGTCCCTTTGGAAGTACTTTTGTAAGTTCTTCGCAAAGCTCTATTGCTCCCTTGTGTGTGAAGTTTGCAAAAATAACATGTTCAAGTGTATCAAGCTGTTTTTTTGCAGCTTTTGATATTCGTTTATTGCAGTGCCCCAAAAGGTTGCACCACCAAGAACTTACAACATCAAGATATTTTTTACCGTTATAATCCCAAAGCCAGCTTCCCTTGCCTTTTTTAATTACTATCGGTTTTAATTCCTCGTAATCCTTCATTTGTGAACAAGGGTGCCAAATGTATTTTAAATCCTTTAAAGCAAGTTCTTCTTGACGGTTCATAACTCTCTCCTTTTACGAATTTATTATACTGCGTAAAATTTAAGAGTTTTAAAATATTAATTTATTTATACAGGAATAAATACATGGTATTGAGCATTTCTTTGTGTCATTTGCGTTGCAATGTGGTCGCTTGATTCTCTACCATCGCCAAGTGCAATTGAGATGTGTCCCCATTGGTTATTAGGGTCTCTATCCCATACAACAATTGCGCCCGCCGGAAGGCTTGATAATTCATTTCTGTCAACAGATACCTCTTCAAATTGTGAAGCAAGGTTTTCATAGCCCGCTACCTTGCCTTGAAGAGCGTCAATTGCCTGATATGCTCCTTCAAATGAAAGTCTTTGTCCAAAGCCGTCTGTTTCAGCAAGGCTGTCATTTACACCTGCAAGGCACCAGCCTGTTGTACCTCTTACTGTTAGGGCATTTTTTGCAAGCGCTTCACCTTTTTCGCTATTATAATTTGCGTATGGGCCTGAAGCATCTTTTCCTGCTTTTGTGCCGATTTCTTTTTGTAGTTCGTTGGCTTGCGTTTCTTTAGTTTTGATTTCTTCGTCTATTTCTTTAACGTCTTGAGTTTTCTTTTCTTCGATTTGTTTTATTTCTTCTTGAATTTTTCCTAATTTTTCAGCTATTTGCGGATTTTTTTGTGCAATTTTTTCTTGTATTGCGCTTAGTTCATCTTGCTTTTGTGCTTTTATTGTTTCTTGTTCTTTTATTTTTTCCTGATAATCTTTAATTGTTTCTTCTTCTTTAGAAATTTTTTCTTTTAAGTCTTTAATTTGACCTTCAAGTTCTGATTTTCTTTGCTTGTTTGCACTGTTTACCTTTTCGTCTTTGGTATCTGTTTGTAGTGCACCATATTCGCCTTCAAGGTTTGCAAGTTCACCTTGATAGCTTTGCAAGTTTGTTTGTGAATCGCTTATTTTTGTGTTGTATTCGCCTATTTTTTCATCGCATTTTTCAATTTCATCTTGAGTTTTTGTGTAGTTTTCACCCAATTCGCCAAGTTCTTTTTCGTTTTCTTCCAGAACTTCATCCAATTCTTCATTTTTCTTCTCAATTTCTTCTTGAGCTTTTTGGATTATTTCTTCTCTTTCTTCTCTAAGTTTTGGTAATTCTTCGTTAACTATTTTATCTAATTGTTCTTTTGAATCGGGTTCTTTTTGAGCTTGCGCAACTGTATTTGCCGCATTTGACACATAGTTTGGTGAATATCCTGAGCTTTGAGGAGCACTGTATTGAGCAGTACCGGCGCTATTTTGTGCAGCTTGTGCTTCTTGTGCTTTAAATTCGGCTAAAAGTTTTTCATAATCGTCATAGATTTTTTGATATTGCATTGATGTTGTTGCAAAGTTTAAATCGCTCATTGAAAAGCTTTTGTCGTTTCCGTCAATAGATGACGCTTCTTTAATCTCGTCTTCTTCTATAACACCGTTATTATCTTTATCAAAATATTTAAACATATACTCAACGCCTGCTGAGTTTATGCTTTCGTAGAAAATGCTGTCGCTTGTGCTAAGGTTCATACCTTCGGCAATTTTAGCCTTAAAGTCATCTAAATTCGCCCCGCTAAAAACACTGGCGTCAAGGCCCGCGTTGAATGGGTTTGACATTTGGTTTGCTATTTTCTTGTTGTTTTCTTGAACTTTATTGCTAATTAAGCCTGAAAGTTTATTGATAAAAGAATCTAGCGACATATTCTCTCCAATTTCTCTATACATATACAAAGTATATACTCTATATATATTTGCTAAAATTGGGCGAATATATTAAGGGATTTTAACAATTGCCAAAACTATTGCTGTGCTTGCTTTTTATTGTGAATTAAAGATGATATAAAAGCGGCAACAATAAATATTAATCCTAAAATTCCCGTTACAACTTCGGGAACTTCTTTAACCGCTGATACAAGCATTATGCAAGAAAGTGCGCCAATTGCCCAGTGTGCACCATGTTCAAGATATATATATTGGGTCAGTGTCTTTTTTTCAACTAACATAATAGTTAGCGAACGGACAAACATTGCACCTATTGATAGCCCGATTGTTATAATTAAAATATCCTTGCTAAGTGCAAAAGCACCCAAGACCCCATCAAGAGAGAAGGAGGCGTCTATCAACTCAAGATATAAAAAGCCTGCAAAGCAACTGCTTTTAAGCCCTAACCCGCCTGTACATTCGCTTTTTGGAAGGTTTTCTCCGTGTTTTTCCATCATATGCGTTAAGCCGTCTATAAAAAGATATATTATGATGCCCCAAATGCCAGCTATTATAACTTCAAGCCTAATATCTTCTTTGACAAAATTTTGCATTACATACAGGGCTAAAAGAGTAAGTGTAACCTGAATTCCCCTGAAATCCCCAAAATGTGATATTTTCTCTTCTAAAAATTTTATCCAGTGAATGTCCTTTTCTTTGTTAAAGAAATACGAGAAAAACAGCATCATAAGGAATGTGCCGCCAAATGTAATAATAGGCGGATGAGATATGTGTAGATAATGCGCATATTTATCGGCATCGCTTATAGCCATTTTGGCTACTTCAATTAAGCCGACATTTGCAAAAATTGAAACCACGAGTATCGGGAATAAAAATCTCATACCAAAAACCGCAATCAATATCCCCCAGGTTAAAAACCTGTGCTGCCAGACTTTTGACATTCTCTCTAGCCTTGCTGCGTTAACGACTGCGTTATCAAAAGACAAACTTATCTCAAGCACGCTTAGAATAATTGCAATAAAAATACAGGTCAAACCTGTTCCGCTATGCACATGCTCGCCCCATAAAAAAGCCAGAATTAAGCCTATTATTGTTACTATGTATGAGCCTGTAAAATATTTCATCTTCTCTACTTCCTCTATTTATTCGTATCTTAGGGCATCTATCGGGTTTAAAAGTGATGCCTTGTAAGCAGGATAATAACCGAACGCCATACCTACAATGCCTGAAAAACCAAATGAAACAAGTATTGGCATAAGAGTTATTGCTACTTTCATATCGCTGAATGTGCCTATTAATTTTGCTATTATAACACCGCTTATTACCCCTATCAAGCCGCCAACCAATGAAAGCACCAGTGCTTCAACCAAAAACTGCACCCTTATATCCATTGCTTTTGCTCCAATGGCCATTCTTATACCTATTTCCTTTGTCCTTTCGGTAACCGATACAAGCATTATGTTCATAATGCCTATGCCGCCTACCAAAAGCGAAACAGAGGCTATTGCGCCCAATAAAAGCGCCATTGTATTTGAGGCTTGTTTAACTGTTTCAAGCATTTGGGTAAAGTTTCTGATTGTAAAATCATCCTCGTCGTTTTTGCCGATATTGTGCCTTTGTCTTAGCAGGTCTTTAATTTCTTCTTCTGCTGATGTTAAGCTTTCGGCATCTTTTGCTTGAATGTTGATAAATTTTACCGTTCCCGGGAAAGCTGTTCCAAAGAGCTTTTTCTGCGCTGTTGTAATTGGGACAAGCACGGTATCATCTTTATCTTGTCCCATGCCGTTTTGCCCCTTTTCTTTAAGCAGTCCGACAACCTTAAAGGGCATGCCACCTATTCTTATGGTTTTACCTATGGGGTTAACGTCTCCGAAGAGATTTTGCGATACGGTTGAACCGATAAGAGCTGACTTTGTTGTGTTTTTAACATCATCATAGTTAATTCCTCTGCCGCTTTCTATCTCCCAGAGCTGAATTTCCATATACTCGGGCGTTATGCCGTAAACCGATGTTGACCAGTTTTGGTTGGAATAAATAATTTGCTGAACCCCGTTTACAATCGGAGCGGTTAGTTTTACCGAAGGGCAATTTTTAAGAATTGCTTCAGAATCCTTAAGTGTAAGCGTAGGCTGCGAACCCGAGCCCATTCTGACGCCGCCCGAGGTTGTTGAGCCTGACATAATCATTAAAATATTAGAACCCATTGACTCAATGTCTTGTGTAATTCTTTGTTTTGCCCCTTCGCCAATTGAGAGCATAATAATTACGGCAGCAACGCCAATGATTATACCAAGGCTTGTCAGCACTGATCGCATTTTGTTGACTTTAAGCGAGCGCATTGAGATTTTTAAGGTGGACATAAAATCTATCATTCAACCACCGCCTCTTCTTTTGGCTTGTCGCTTATAATTTTTCCGTCCTTAAATCTTACTATTCTCTTTGAATACTGTGCGATGTCAGGCTCGTGCGTTACAAGGATAATTGTTTTTCCCGCTTCTTCGTTTAGCCTTACAAAAAACTCCATAACTTCGATACTTGTTCTTGTGTCAAGGTTTCCTGTCGGCTCATCCGCTAAAATTATCGGTGCATCGTTAACAATGGCTCTTGCAATAGCCACCCTTTGTTGTTGACCGCCCGACATTTGATTTGGCAAGTGGTGTTCTCTTTTTGCAAGTCCGACTATTTCAAGAGCCGCTCTTGCTTTTTCGAGCCTTTCATTCTGTGGTATGCCTTTATAAATCATTGGCATCTCAACGTTTTCTATTGCAGATGTTCTTGGAATTAAGTTAAAACCCTGAAAAACAAAGCCGAGCTTTAGGTTTCTGATTTGCGACAGTTCATCTGAATTAAGGCTGAATACGTCAATTCCGTCCAAGTGATAACTTCCTGATGTGGGTTTATCAAGACAGCCAAGGGTATTCATAAAGGTAGATTTTCCTGAGCCTGATGTGCCCATTATAGATACAAATTCGCCTTCTTCAACGCTTAAGGATACGTTATCAAGGGCGTTAAAAGAGCTGTCGCCCGTTTGATAAGTTTTTATGAGATTTTTAATTTCAATAAGACTCACTAGAACATCCTCATGGGGCGTCTTTGAGTTGCGGCTGTTGAGTTTTCTCCTTTTGTGCCTATAATTACTCTATCCCCTTCTTTTATTTCATTGCTTATAATTTCTGTATAATCGCCGTCAGTAGCACCGCTTTGAATTTCAATTCTTACGGGTTTTTTGCGTTTATCCATTATCCAAACGCCTTGTTTTTCATATTTTTTACCGCCGGTTATTTCTTTTGGAGTAAATCTAAACGCTGCAATCGGCACGGCTAAAGTGTCTTCGCTCTTGTTTGTGATAATTGATACATTTGCCGTCATACCAGGTATTAGCTTATTGTCTTCATTTGTTACATCTACAATAACCGTATATGTTACAACGTTTGAAACAGTTGTGGGCGAAATTCTTACTTGCGAAACTTTTCCGTAGAATGTTTCATCGTTGTATCCATCAAGCGTATAGCTGACTTCTTGGCCAACCTTTACTTTGCCGATGTCTGCTTCAGATACACTAACTTCGATTTGCATTTGGGTTAAGTCTTGCGCAACTAAAAACAAGGTAGGAGTTTGAAAGCTTGCCGCAACGGTTTGACCGACATCTACACTTCTTGATACAACTACCCCGTCAACGGGCGAAATTATTTTCGTGTATCTTAAATTTGTCAAATTATTCTCAAGGGTTGCGCTTGCCTGATTAATTTGCGCTTTCATTGCATTAACTTCAGCCAAGTTTGATTTGTAATTTGCTTCAGCTAAATCCACATCATTTCTTGAAACGTAATTTTTAGTGTAAAGTCTTGCGTACCTTTCATAGTTTTTCTTTTCGTATTCAAGCATTGTCTTTGATTTTTCATAATTTGCCTTAGCCGCATTTAAGTCGCTTCGTGCTTTATCAACCTGTGCTTGAAACAATGAGGGGTCAATTTGCGCTAATAGCTGACCCTTTTTAACCTGAGAGTTGTAATCAACATAAATTTCTTTAATTGTTCCTGAAACTTGTGTACCAATATCTACCGTTTGGACGGGGTTTACAATTCCTGAGGCTTCAACACTTTCTATAATTGTTCTTTTTTTAATCGGAACACTTTTGTAGCTTACTTTGTTTTTCGAAGCAGCCATTTTTATAAAAAGCAGTGTTATTATTAAAACCGCAGCAATAATTATAATTATGGTACGTTTTTTCATCTTACCCCCATGGATTTTTTAAACTCTTCTCGAGCAACGTTATAGTCAAAAACCGATTGCACAAAAGCAAGTTGCGCGTTATTGTAGTTTGTTTGAGCGTCTTGAAGTTCAATAAAATTATTTAATCCGACCGCATATCGTCCATCTGCCAACTCAAAGTTTTCAAGAGTTTGGCGAACTTTATCCGCCATAAGCGGAATGGTTTTCTCAAGCCTTCTCATGGCTATATAATATTTTTGAACTTCAAAATTGATATTCTTTTGCGATAATTCAACGTTATCTTGTGCAATTTTTAAATAAGATTTACCTTCGTCAATTCTATATTTAATATCCATTATGTTTAAAATCGGAATATCAAGATTTGCACTTGCCGTAAAACCGGTGTTGGACTTACCGTCCATTCTTCTTAAGTTATATCCGGCAGAGCCTGTTATTTCAGGCGCCCAAGTTCTTTTAATTTGCTTTAGCGATTCTTCTTGAGCCCTTACAAGCATTTTTAGGGATTTTAAATCGGGCCTGTTTTCATAGGCATTTTGTATTGCTTCTTTTATTTCAATAATATAGGGGTCAAATTTGTAATTTTGCAAAATATCTTGTTTTTGAATGCCCGATGTTAAAAGCACAACGCCTTCATCGTTTTCAATTTTATTATCCGTTTTATGTATATTTCCTACCTCGATTGTTTGTGTTTTATAGTTTTTTTGCAAGAAATCAAAATTTTCAGTATTTTCAACAAGAAAATCTTCATCTTCCATATAAAACATTGAATTCTTTAAGTTTACAAGTGCTGTATCATACTTATACTGTGCATCTATAAGTTGTGTTCTGGCATCTGTCAGGTAAACTTCCGCATTTACTACATCAATTCTGGATTTTAACCCTTCTTCAAACATTGCTTTTGTTCTCTCGTAGTTAAGAGAATTAATCCTGACCGAGCGCTCGTATATGTCAACGTTTGCAAGCGCTGCAAGAACTGCAAAATATGCGGTTTTAACATTATATACCGTTGTTAATATGTTGTAATCCAGGTCATAGCCGGCAGATTCTCGGTTAAACTTTTGCATGTTTATTCCTGCGGTCGTCTTGCCAAAGTTCCAAATCAACTGATTTACACTTGCGTTTAGCTGGTAATATCCTGTTGAATTGTTTGCGCTGCCGCCTCTCCACATGCTGCTTGAGCTGTAATTTGCAGAATTACTGTATTGGTAATTATAACCCGTTCCTGCTCCAAGAGTTGGAAAATAGTCTGATTTTGCCTGACCTACTCTGCTTTTTTGAACCTCTAAGTTATTAACGGCAATTTTAATACTCGGGTCGTTATTTATTGCGTATTCAACGCATTGTTCAATAGAGAAAACCTTTTTTGATTTATCGGCTAAATTTGTATCTTTTGTTTCCAAAACAACTTCTTTGACGTTATTTTCTTTTTTTGCTTTCTTCTTTTTAAAGAAGTTAAGCTCAAAAGAATATCCCATCTGTGCTGTTAATGACAATATTAAAACTAGTGATAATATTTTATATTTAAAGCGCATAATTTATGCAAACTCCTCAATAGTATTTTATTTTTTTTGGACTTTTCTTGTCAAGTTGCCTATTGAGGCTATCTATCTTACATATATTTCTTTAATTGAGGCACTTAATATTTCTTTGATTTTCTCAAATTCTTCCTTTGTATAGGTTGTTTTATCCCTAAAAGTTTCATCAAAAGCATGTTCGCTAATAAATTTTTGAAGAAAATATCTTTTTGCTCCCTTAATCTCTTGGGCTATTATCCTAAAATCATCAAAGCTAAGTGATTCTTTAACTACCGTTGTTCTAAATTCGTAGTCAACCTTGCCCTTTAGTAAAAAATCTATACTCTCTTTTATGTTTTCGGTATCAATGTTTGAGTTTGTAGCCTCTTTATACTTTTTAAGCGGTGATTTTATGTCCATTGCGACATAATCTATAAGGTTTTTGTTAACCAAATCTATTAATACGCTTGGGTTTGAGCCGTTTGTATCCAGTTTAATTTTAAATCCCAAGTCCCTGATTTTTATAATAAAATCTTCTAAATCCTTATGCAAAGTCGGCTCACCACCTGATATAACAACCCCTTGCAGTTTATTTTGTCTTGTTTTTAAAAAATCTAAAACTTCTTCAGGTGTTATTTTTTGACTTTTCTTATCCTCTAAAAGTCCGCCGTTATGGCAAAACGGACATCTGAAATTACAGCCGCTTGTAAAAACAACGGCTGCAATTTCATTTGGATAATCTATTAAGGAACTTTTTTGTAACCCTGCTATTATCATTAGATTTTATAGGTCTTTCTTGTTTTAAATTCCTCTTGTTTTCCTTCATTCCATTGGTTTACGGGTCTTATATAGCCTACTACCCTTGAGAATACTTCGCATTTTGAATTGCAATGCGGGCAAGTGTGGTGTTCGCCTGCAATGTATCCGCAAGAAGGACAAGTTGAAAAAGTCGGCGAGAAAGTGAAGTATGGCAATTTGTAATTTTCACAAATCTTTTTGACCAAATTTTTCATAATTTTTGTATCGTAAATTCTTTCGCCTGCAAAAATGTGAACCACTGTTCCGCCCGTATATTTTGTTTGAAGGTCATCTTGGTGATCAAGTACTTCAAAAATATCATCACTAAAGTTTACGGGAAGTTGAGTAGAGTTTGTATAGAAAGGTTTTGCACCTTTTTCGTATTCCTCTTGGTTGGCGCATGAAATTCCGTTTTGGTATCTCATTTTGTCAATTTTTGCTAACCTGTAACTTGTACCTTCGGCAGGTGTTGCCTCAAGGTTGTAATTGTTCCCTGTTTCTTTTTGGAATTTTTTAATTTCATCTCTCAAATAATCCATCATCTCAAGGGCAAACTTTTTGCCTTCCGGAGTTGATATGTCTTTGCCCAAAAGATTTATGCAAGCTTCGTTTGTACCGCAAAGACCAATTGTTGAGAAATGGTTTTTCCAATATGTACCAAATCTCTTCTTAATGTCTTTAAGATAAAAGCTTGTATATGGGTAAAGATTTTTTTGAGTGTAATCTTCAAGAACTTGTCTTTTAATTTCCAAACTTCTTTTAGCTATTTGAAGATTATTTTTTAATATTTCAAAAAATTCTTTTTTATTGTGTGCCTGATAACCGTACCTTGCAACGTTTAGTGTTACAACGCCAATTGAGCCGGTAAGAGGGTTTGAGCCAAAAAGTCCGCCGCCTCTGAAGCTTAGTTCACGGTTATCAATTCTAAGTCTGCAACACATAGAGCGTGCATCTTCAGGGTTCATATCCGAGTTAATGAAGTTTGAGAAATAAGGAATACCGTACTTGGCACTCATTTCCCAAAGTCCTTCAAGTTCTTCATTATCCCAGTTAAAGTCTTTTGTAATGTTATATGTAGGGATTGGGAATGTAAATACTTGTCCTGAATTATCCCCCTTCATCATTACTTCAAAGAAGGCTTTATTCAGCATATTCATTTCTTTTTGAAAATCGCCGTAGCACTCGTCTTGAAGCTCGCCGCCAATTATTACGTGTTGATCTTTATAATATTTGGGAACTTCTAAATCAAGCGTAATGTTTGTAAAAGGTGTTTGAAAACCTGTTCTTGTCGGAACATTTAAATTAAAGACAAATTCTTGCATTGTTTGTTTAACTTGTTCGTAATCAAGGTTGTCATACCTGATAAAGGGTGCAAGCAGAGTATCAAAGTTGGAAAAAGCCTGTGCGCCTGCTGCTTCACCTTGCATTGTGTATAAGAAATTAACAACTTGCCCCAGTGCTACTCTAAAGTGTTTTGCAGGTGCTGATTTTACTTTTCCTTCAACTCCGCAAAAACCTTCCAAGAGCAAGTCTTTTAAGTCCCAGCCAACGCAGTAAACACTAATCATGTTTAAATCATGGATGTGTAAATCTCCGCTTAAGTGAGCATTTTTAATTTCTTCACCGTAGATTTTACTAAGCCAATAATTTTTGCAAATTGCTGATGAAATGTAGTTGTTAAGCCCTTGAACCGAATAAGTCATGTTCGAGTTTTCGCTTACTTGCCAATCAAGTTTCGACAAATAATCATCAACCATTTTAACGTTAAGCTTGCTTTGTGCTTCGTTAAAATCCGGATTTGCGGCTTTAGTTAAAAAAGTTTGACGTGCATCAAACAAAGTCCCGCCGGACGTTTTTACCGTATTGTTCATATTCTCTTCTCCTGTCTCGAGGTAATACCATTATCGACAAGTATTCCGACTGTAACGGTTGCGGACCAGTGAGGGATTTTCACCCAGCTTTCCTTGTTGATTTAATAATAATAAAATTTTTGTTTTCTTGTGTCAATTATCTTTAGATTAATTTTTTAAAATTCAAATCTATGCTAAACTGATTTTGTTAGTTTTAATGGGATAAATTCATGAAAAAATTATTATTTACATTGTTTACATTAATGTTTGTTACACTTGCTTCTCAAGCAAAAGTTGAGCTTGACCCAAATGCTCAAAGCTATACTAAAGTTAATGCGGCGCATATTCTTGTGTCGTCCGAGTCCAAGGCAAAAGCATTAAAAAACAGAATTGAAAACGGCGAGTCTTTTGGCTCTGTAGCAAAGAAATATTCGGCATGTCCTTCGGGTGAATATGGCGGAAATCTCGGTTATTTCGAGCGCGGAAAAATGGTAAAAGAATTTGAAGACGCTGCATTTTCTTTGCCTGTCGGAGAAATATCGGACCCTGTTAGAACAGACTTTGGCTGGCACTTGATTAAAGTTATAGACAAACAATAATTAAACATATTCTTTGTTTAATTTTTTAATTCGCCTAAATAATATTGTTGATGAAATCATACAGGCGACAAAAAGAGCTATTGCAAGCCCAATCCAAAAGCCCTTAAGGACTATATTATATTTAAACGCCAAAAGGCATCCTATCGGGGTGCCTATTAAAAGGTAAGCAATTGCCATTGTAAGCATAATGGGTTTTGTGTCTTTAAGCCCCTTTAGAGCGCCAACACATACGCACTGTATTCCATCAAAAAACAAAAAGCAAATTACTATTGTCATAACGGGTATTGCTGTTGAAACTACGACTTTGTCGTTTGTAAAAAGCGAAAGCAGGGGTGCTGAAAAGAAGGTATAGACAAGGGCTGTTATTGCCATAAAAAATACTGTTACATAAGCTCCTGCAAGAGAAAAGCGTTTGATATTTAAGATATTTCTTTCTCCGTTTGCAAAGCCTACTTTAATTGCAATGGCGTTTGAAATTGTGAGCGGAAACATATATGTTGTTGAGGTCAAAGTAATTATTATATTGTGTGCGGCAGCTAAAATTGCCGAGAACTTTCCGACAAGAATTGCGGTTATGTTAAAGCCGAGAAATTCAAAAAATAGTGCAAAAGATATTGGCCAGCCTGTTTTTAAAAGGTCTTTTATGTAGGTTTTTACTCTTCTTGAGCGTCCTTTTAAAAAGGGTATGCAATAAAGAAAAATCGCCAATCCACCCAGTGTTCTTACAATTAAGCTTGCAATTGCAAGACCCTTAACGCCGAGTTTTGGAAAACCGAGCAAGCCAAAAACTAAAACAACATTTAAAAACAAGTTTAGAAATATTTGCACTACCGTAATCATATTTGGAAAGTTAACAATTTCATAAGCTTGTAAAAATTCCTTTAGTGCAATAAATAATAAGCCCCCAAACATGCCCCAGCTTGATATATACAGATACTCAACAACTAGAGGGTATAAGTCTTGAGTTAAGCCGATATAGTGTATTTGCCCTATTACAAATTGTATTAAAATGCAAAATATTAACCCTATTGTAAGAGAGTATTTAACAGTTGTTCTAAAAAGCGTTTTTGTTGTTTTGCGCTCTCCTCTCAGGTTCGATACAACGGGCGAAATACTCGACATTAAACCAACTGCTGCAATCATAAAGGTCATAAAAATTGCCGAAGCAACGCTGATTGCACCAAGTGTTAGAGTTGAGTGTCTGCCTGCAACAATTACATCTCCGACATTTATCAGCATGTTTGCAATGTTGCCCGCCATAATGGGTGCTGACAGTTTAATCAGTTCTTTGGCGTAGTTTTTGTATATGTGGTATTTTTTAATAATTGTTTCCATAGGACAAAATATAACACAAATAAAAATTAAAACATCTTGTTCGGGTTAATTATATTGTTAGGATCGAACAATTTTTTAATTTTTTCCATATACAAAAGCGCGTTTTCATCAAGCGCATCTTTTAGATATTTCTTCTTTTCCCAGCCTATTCCATGTTCGCCCGAAAGTGAGCCGCCTAATTTTAGCGCAAGTGAAAATAATTCATCTTTTACCTTTTCAAATCTTTCTTTTTCTTCTTTATCCGACAAGTCTAATGCAAAGTTTGGATGAATATTTCCGTCTCCGGCATGACCCATAATGCAAACAATTATATTATTATCCTCACAAAGCTTCTGAATGCCCTGAACAAGCGGAACGATTTTAGAGCGAGGCACGACCACATCTTCTGTTATGACGTTTGGTTTAAGCTTCGTTACTGCTGCAAACGCACTTCTTCTTGCCTTCCAGATTCTCTCGTTTTCTTCTTCATCACTGGCTTGAATAATTTGTGCCGAATTTGATTTTTTTAGAATATTAAACAATTTTTCGTTTTCAAATTTCAAATTCTCTAAAAATCCGTCAAGCTCGATTAAAAGTGCAGCTTCTTTATCGCACAAAAGTCCGCAAGGGTTAAATTTTTCAATTGTGCTTAAGGTATTTTTATCAAGCAAGTCTAATGTGGCAGGAATTAAACCCGCATTTATAATATTATTTACCGCCGATGTTGCTTCAATCAGGTTATCAAAATAAGCTAAAGTAACTCGTCTGACTTCGGGCTTTGGAATTAGTCTTAACGTTAGTTTTGTTATAATTCCAAGAGTGCCTTCGGAGCCGACAAAAAGGGATGTCAGGTTATATCCTGTTACATTTTTTGCAACGTTAGCTCCTGTATTTATTACCGTGCCGTCATGAAGAACTACTTCTAAGTTAATTATATAGTCCTTTGTATTTCCGTATTTAAAAGTTCTCGGGCCGCCCGAGCATAGTGCTGCTGCCCCGCCTATTGTCGATACGGCTAAGTTAGACGGGTCAGGCGGAAAGAAAAGCCCTTCTTTTTCTGCCTCTTGATTAATTTCTTTTATTGTGGCATTGGGTTCAACTTCAAGAGTCAGATCGTCTTTTTTGATGTTTAAAATTTTATTCATTTTTGAAAAATGAATTACGACAGCCTTGTCGCTGACTCTGCAACCGCCACAGTGGCAAGTGCCTGCTCCTCTTGCAATTATTGGCATATTAAACTTTGAACACACTTTTAAGGTATCTGACACCATTTGTGTATTTTTTGGAAATACGACATACTCGGGCAATTTTACCTCTTTTGGATTTGGAGAGGTATCGTAAGCGTATGAGTATAAATCCTCTTTTTTATATAGTATGTCGTCTTTGTATATTTTTTTAAGCTCGGCGTAAAGTTTATTATCCATGACTTAATTATACATCGGGGAACTTAAAAATAAAATTTACGTCTATAAGAGTAATGCCGTATTTGCTACTGGGCTCAAAGGAAGGTTATAGGTAAGTTTGAAGTACTTTGAGCCTTTTTTTATTGAATATTTTTAAAACTATTTCTCAGCTCAAAATACTCTTTAAGAGAAACTCTCCAATCGGGACAAATATTGTCATTGTCCATTACGCTATACTTTGGTCTTTTTGCTTTTTGAGGATATTGTTCTGATTTTATCGGCACTAAATTAACTTTTTCGTTTGCTAATTTAAAAATTTCTTTTGCATACTCATACCAGCTTGTAGAGTCTGATGAGCAAATATGATAAGTGCCGTAGGGTTTTTGTCCTGCAATTAGGGAAATTAACCCTCTTGATAATGCCACAGTCCAAGTCGGGCAGCCTATCCGGTCATCAACTACTTTAATTTCTTCCTTGTCTTTAAGAGATAACATTGTTTCAACAAAATTTTTGCCATACAAACCGTATAGCCAGCTTGTTCTTGCAATATAATGCTTTTTGCAGTATTTTCTAACCGCTTCTTCGCCTAAAAACTTTGTTTTTCCGTAAACACTTATCGGATTTGCCTTGTCCTGTGGTGTGTATGGAGTTGTTTTTTCTCCGTCAAAAACATAATCTGTCGAAATATAAATTAATGTTGCATCTATTTCATTTGCCACAATTGCAATATTTTGTGTTGCATCAGTATTAATTTTTTTTGCAAGTTCGCTTTCTTCTTCCGCTTTTTCAACATTAGTGTAGGCGGCACAGTGGATTATAATATTTGGTTTTATTCTCCTTATGGCTTCTTTTGTTGTTTCAAAGTCTAATAAATCAAAATTTTCCCTGTCTGCTTCAATCACAAATAGTCCGACATTTTCTAATATCGGACATAAATCTTGCCCAAGCATACCCTTTGCACCTAAAACAAGTGTTTTCATTATTTTTGTACCTTTTTATTTTCTATTGACTTAATCCAGTCTTGATTTTCTAAATACCAATTTATAGTATCTTTTATGCCTTCTTCAAAAGTTTTTGAAGGTTTCCAGCCAAGCTCGTTTGTAATTTTTGAATTATCTATTGCGTACCTTCTATCGTGTCCGGGCCTATCTTTAACGTATTCAATCATACTTTCATCTTTACCCATATTTTCAAGAATAAGCTTTGTAATTTCAATATTTGTTTTTTCGTTATGTCCGCCGACATTATAAACTTCGCCTGTTTTGCCTTTGTGTAAAACGGTGTCTATTGCGCTTGCATGATCGTAAACATAGAGCCAATCCCTTACATTTTGACCGTCGCCGTAAAGCGGAATTTTTTCGCCTTTTAAGAGTTTTGATATAAAAAACGGTATTAATTTTTCAGGATATTGATATGGCCCATAGTTATTTGAGCACCTTGTGATAAGTGTAGGTACATTATAAGTTTTATTATATGCTCTAACCAGCATATCGGCACTTGCTTTAGAGGCCGAATATGGTGAGTTTGGCGAAATAGGGGTGCGTTCTGTGAAGTAGCCGTCCTTACCAAGTGAGCCATAGACTTCATCAGTTGAAACTTGCAGGTATCTTTCAACCTTGTTATTTTTTGCAGCTTCAAGCAAATTTAAAGTTCCCACAACATTTGTCTCAATAAAAATATTTGGATTTGATATAGAGTTATCAACATGGGTCTCTGCTGCAAAGTTTATAATCGCATCAACATCTTTAGTTAGCTCGACTATAAGGTTTTTATCACAAATGTTTCCTTTTACAAAAGAGTAGTTTGGATTATCTTTAACGTCGGACAAGTTTTCTATATTTCCGGCATAGGTAAGTGCATCAAGGTTTATTATTTTGTAATCTTGATGTTTGTTTAGCATATATCTTACAAAGCAGCTTCCAATAAAACCCGCGCCGCCTGTTATAAGTATTTTCATAGCAAATCCTCGTCTTTAATATCTTTTAGTTCGGGCTGCACTTTATCTTTTTCGCTTAGTATCGGTTTTAAATTCGGACAAACCTCACTCCAATTGATATTAATATCATTATCTGACCATAAAATTCCCCTATCGCACTGTGGTGAATACTCGCAAGTTGTTTTATACATTAACTCTGCCGTATCAGATAAAGTTAAAAACCCATGTGCAAACCCGCTTGGGATGTATAGCATATTTTTATTTTCTTCGCTTAAAATTTCACCAACCCATTTGCCAAATGTTTTAGAATTTTTTCTTATATCTACTGCAACATCATATACTTTACCCTTCACACATCGTACAAGTTTTCCTTGTGCATATGGTTTTTTTTGATAATGCAGACCTCTTAAAACATGTATTGAAGATTTTGAGTGGTTATCCTGAATAAAATTTTCTTTAATACCGTTGTTATAAAATTCTGATTTTTTATAACTTTCAAACAAAAAACCTCTTTTGTCTTCGAAAACTTTTGGTTTTACAAGTATAACCTCATTAATTTCGGTTTTTATAAATTCAAATGACATAATCACTCCATCATCGATTGTATCATATAAATTTATAATATAAATAAGCCTGCTATTTTAGCAGGCTTATCTTAAACTTCCCTATCCTTATTATTTTTTATATTATGTTAATTTAATTGCACTATCTTCGATGCTTGATTGCATTGCTTCGTCTAGGTTTTTCAACTCGGCTTGTGCTGCTTGAAGTTGTGTTTCAACCTGTACCTGTTCAGCTTCAAGTTGTTGATCACGTCTGTTGACATCGCCCATTAGTGAATCTTCATATCCTTGGAATACTGAATCAAGTGCCATCTGTTGTCTTGATTGAACTAGAGCATATTGGTCAAGAGTGTTTTGATAGACAGTCCATTCTTTAGAGGTCGGGTCATAGTTTGCGCTTTGTTGTTGCAAGTTTTGAACGTTGTCCATGTAACTTTGTTGTATTGCACCGTACTCTTGGTTTTTCATAGCATTTAAATATCGCTGTGTATATTGCGATTGATTAGCGATTGATTGCCTTTCTTGGCTAATCTGTAAGTCCCTGTATTGTAACATTTGGACTCTTTGTTTTAATGCCATTTTTCTGAGTGAAATTGTAACCCAGCCCATAGCTGTCTCTCCTTAAATTAATTCCTCTTGTGTAACTTTTTTTGCTCTCTTTACTCTTTTATAAAAAAAATTTGTTTTTCAAAATTGCTTTTTTTGTTTTAAATATTAAGATATGTAACAAAAGTATATACTTTTTGAAATTCAACGCCCTAATTTGTTTTGTATTATATATAGAGTATATACTCTAAATGAAAACGATAATTAAACCTTAAATATATAAAGGTGAATAGAGGATGAGGCAGTTCCGCAAATAGTATTTGCGGAATTTTTGCATATGGATTATAATTATCTGATGAAGAAAATCATTGTTATTTCAGGTAAACAGTACTCAGGCAAAGACACTCTTGCGAAGCTTATTTTAGATAGGTTTGATGATTTTATAAGAGTTGGTATAGGCGATGCCATTAAGCTAATGTATGCCAGAGAAAATAACTTAACTTTTGAGCAAATCGAGGCTCAAAAGCATTTATACAGAGATGATTTAATTAAATTAGGCAATTGGGGCAGAAGCCAAGACCCCGACTATTGGTTAAAAAGTATTATCGCAATGCCTCAAAACGTTATTGTTCCGGATATTAGAGTCGAGCATGAGCTTGATGTTTTTAAGCAAAACGGTGCTTTTACAATTAGGATTGAAGCAAGTTACGAAAGCCGCTCAAAACGAGCTGTTATAACTAACGAAAATGACTTAACAGAAACTGCTCTTGATAATTATAAAAATTGGGATGCAGTAGTTGATAATAATTCGGATTATGAGAATCTTGTAAGGCAAGAAGAGCTGCTTTCGAAAAAAATTATTGATTTCTTTAGTTAAACTTCTTGAAAGTTATTTGTAACAAGGTTAATGTATTCAAGCATTTGGACAAAGTATTCTAAATCACATTCGCCGTTTGCGATAATATCGCAGTATTCTTTTGCACCTACAACATATTTTTGCCCTGCTTGGCATACATAATCCCAATGTTTAAGAGCATTTTGGTGGTCTTGATTTCTTGTTTTTGCTCTGTCTAAGAAGCGTTTTCTTCTTGTTTTGTTGTCTAAATCAATATATATCTTTATATCAAACAGGTCATGAACCTCTTTGTAAGTTGCCGCCATACCTTCAACAATAATTATTTTTTCACTTTTGACTTTTATGGCTTTAGGAACGCTTATACCTGTTCCGTTAACCAAATATTCGGGAGCTAAAATATCTTTACCTTCTGCAAGGCTTATTATGTCTTCTTTTAATAAATCTAATTGAAAATTATGGGGCGAATCAACATCATAGCCTGAATCTCTTAGTGCATCAAAAGTTCCGTATTGTTTAATCAGGTCTGAAATATCGTTAAAGTAGTTGTCGGTGTTAAGTATTGAAATAGGTAAGTTATTTTTATCGACAATTTCCTTTATTTTGCTGCAAATGGTTGATTTACCGCTTGCCGATTCTCCTGTAATTGAAATTAAAATCTTCTTTTTGGGTTGGTTAATTAATCTGTCTAAAAACCTTTCAAGAAAATCCGTTTTAACGCCGATAAAGAGTCTTTTTTGGGATTTTTTATCATAGTTAACGATTTGTCTGAACTTTGTTTTAAGGTAAAACGCTAAAAATTCTCTGCCGACTCTTGTATCAAAATTCGGCTTTTGAATTTTTTCATGTTCTCTATTTTCAATTAAATCTTGAATTAGTGCGTTCATTTGAATAATATAATAACCCTAAATATATTTTGTTGCCAAAAGTTGGACTAAATTCTTAACACTTGAACATATTTCTTTATAATTTTTCTCAAGTGCACCTTGATTTGCAATAAATATAAGGCTTTGAAAGTTTTGTGCCTCTTTTATTTGAGACTCTTTTGTTAGATTTGCATAACTTTCGCGCATCAACCTTTTTATTCTGTTTCTCTTGACTGCCCTTTTATGAATTTTTTTACTAACAACAAAACCTACCCTTGTGGGGTAGTCTTGTTCTGTTTCTTTATTTTTCCCGCCATATAAAGTAATATTCTCATCAGATACAATCCTTTTTTGGCGATATGTGGCAATAAAAGCCTGATAGCTTCTTAGCCTAAAAGACTTCTTAAGCACGGTTTTTTGCTGTGATTGCTAACTTATGGCGACCTTTTGCACGGCGTCTGTTGATAACGTTTCTGCCGCCCGGAGTTGCCATTCTTGCGCGAAAACCGCTGACATTTTGTCTTTTTCTTTTTGTTCCTTCTAATGTACGGCGCATTATTTTCTCCTTGACATTTAATTTTGTTATCAGTATTAACTATACTAAGTAAAACATAGCAGGGTGTCAACTTATGATTAATAATAATTCTAAAATCGGTTTTATTGGTGCAGGAAAAATGGCGAGTGCTATTATGGGCGGCATTATCTCAAGCGGTTTTTCCTCATCCGAAAATATTTTTGTTTATGATATTAACCCCGAGGCTCTAAGTGTTGCTAAAGCAAATTTTAACGTAAACACCCTAAGTTCGATTGAAGAACTTGCAAAAAGCGTTGACGTTATTCTTATTGCAACAAAACCTTTTGTTATTCAAGACGTCTTGTCAAATTTATTTGACTTTGCTGACAACAAACTTGTTATTTCAATTTTAGCGGGTACTACAATAAAAACTTTAGAGCAAAAGCTTGCTAAATCCCGAGTAATTCGTGTTATGCCAAATACCCCCGCTTTTGTAAAAGAAGGCATGTGCGCAATTTGCAAAGGAACTTTAGCTGATGCTTCCGATGTTGAGTTTGTTGATTTGCTTTTGTCAAATATCGGCAAAACCGTAAGAGTTGAAGAAAAATTTATTGATATTGTTACATCTGTTTCAGGCTCCGGCCCTGCGTTTTATTATTATATTATCGACCAAATTGCAAAAGCCGGTGAAAAATTGGGGCTTGATTATGAAACAGCGCTTACTCTTTCTGCTCAAACTGCACTTGGGTCAGCAAAAATGATACTTCAAGGCAAGCAAACACCCGAAGAGCTTATTGTTGCGGTAACTACGCCCGGAGGCTGTACTGCTGTGGGTAACGAAGTTTTAAATAATTCCGATATTGCGCAAATTCTTGATAAGACAATTGAAGACACCATGCTAAAAGCAAAAGCGTTGGGCTAGTTGCTTAATTACTTTCTTTTCGAGCGTGAAGATAGGAAATCTACCTTATCAAGTTCGATTTTCTTGCTGCCTAGCATCATATTTTCGGCATCTTCTAGAATTTTTGTAATCATAAAGCCGTTTTCACCGTCAGAGCGTGGTTTTTTGCCTGTTTCTATTGATTTTATAAAGTGCTGACATTCAAGCTTAAGCGGCTCAATTTCAAGATAGTCAAATATTTCTATGCTTTGTTGTGCAGGTGTTTTGTTGTCAAAAATCTGCAATTTGTTCTCAAGCAATGTATCATCCAAAATTGCCGTTGCTTTATCACCACGTACAAGAAGGGTTACACGCTTTTGAGGGTGAATCCAACTGTCTGAAACGTGTGCTATGATATTTTTTTCAAATTCTATTGTTAAGTGTGTTATGTCGAAAATATTTTCATACTCTGCGCAGCAGCCCGTTGCATTTAAAACTTTTTTAGGTTCAAGACCTAAAACATGCGCAATCATGGATACATCATGCGGAGCTAAGTCCCACATAACACTTCTGTCATTTTTAAAATAGTTTATATTCAGCCTGTCGCTTTGAACATATTTAATGTTTCCCAAAACACCTTCTGTAACAAGCATTTTAAGTCTGTTTACAGCAGGATGGTATAAAAGCAGGTGTCCCACCATTAAAATTAAACCTTTTTTATCAGCCAAATCTTTAAGTTTTTGGGCTTCTTCCGCTACCGTTGAAATCGGTTTTTCGACATAGACATTTTTACCTGCTTTAAGTGCTGCCTGTACAAGCTTAAAGTGTGTGTGGCTAGGTGTTACAACGCATATTGCTTTAATTTCAGGATTATTTAAAAGCTCGTTAAAATCTTTTGTGGTGTGCGTTCCGTCATATTGCGCCTCAACCATTTTAAGGTTTTCATCGTCAATATCACATACTGTATGAAGAGCACCCAAATTGTAAAAATTTCTTACAATATTTCTACCCCAAATACCACAACCTACAACGGCTACAAACTTTTCTCTAAAATCCTTATTATGCATTTTTCCACCTGTTTATACTTTATTTCATTGTATTTAAAAGTGTTAAAATATTCAAGTTAAAATTATATTAAATATTTTTTGTGATATGATTGTTTTATGAAAAAAAGAGTTTATTTACAAGGTTTCGGAGTTGACCTTTTGAGTTTTTCTCAAGCCCTAGAGTGTGCTTGTGATGCGGTTAATAATATGGATAATATTCAAATTATCACCATTAACCCCGAGATGATTGAAGCGGCGAAAAAAGACAAAGATTTTGCAAATGTTATTAAGCATGCCGAATTAATTGTTCCGGACGGTGTGGGGATTAAAATTGCTCTTGCACTAAAGGGCTATAAACAAGAGAGAATTGGCGGTTGCGATTTATCCTATGAACTTGTCAAACTTTGCGAATCAAACGGTTGGCGACTTGCTCTTTTGGGCGCTAAAGAAGAAGTTATACAAACGCTTTTATCCAAGTTTAAAAATGATTTTCCGAACCTTAACATTGTGTATTCTCATAACGGTTATTTTGATAACGAAAATGAGATATTAAATGATATATCAAAATCCAATCCACAGGTTCTCCTGTGTGCTTTAGGTGCTCCTAAGCAAGAGTTTTTGATATACAGATTAAAAGAAATGTTACAAGGGTGTGTAATGATTGGTGTAGGCGGCAGTTTTGACGTATTTTCGGGCTGTACAAAAAGAGCACCCGTAATATGGCAAAAACTCGGTCTTGAGTGGCTTTACAGGGTAATTGTTCAACCCGAGCGAATTAAGAGAATATTTCCAACTTTGCCAATATTCCTATTTGAGAGTATAATTGATAGTATTAAGAAGTGAAATAACAGTTAACAGAGGGTTAGAGAATATTGAAAGATTTCAATAAGACAGTCAGAAGCGACATCCTTAAAATGAT
The DNA here is from genome assembly GCA_944325665.1 of Candidatus Gastranaerophilales bacterium. Taxonomy (GTDB): domain Bacteria; phylum Cyanobacteriota; class Vampirovibrionia; order Gastranaerophilales; family Gastranaerophilaceae; genus Galligastranaerophilus. The sequence continues at coordinate 77,602 of CALVAY010000003.1, read as the reverse complement.
ACACAGAGCTAAATCGGGACACCCCGGCGGCTCGCTTTCATGTGTTGAGATTTTAAGCGTTTTGTATCAAGATGTAATGTTTGTGCCAAAAGAGTGGAAAAAATCTCCTGATTTTAATAAAAGGGATAGATTTATTCTTTCAAAAGGTCATGCAAGCGCTGCACTTTATAGTGTGCTGGCTAATCTTGGCTTCTTTAGCTGTGATGAACTTCAAACATTCAGGCAACTCGGCTCCAGACTTCAAGGACACCCTTCTACAAAAACAAAACTTGAAGGCATTGAAGTTTCGACGGGTTCTTTGGGTCAAGGGCTTTCAATGGCTGTTGGTGTTGCCTTGGCGCTTCGCTTAAATGCTAATCCTGCTCACGTTTTTTGTCTTTTGGGCGATGGCGAAATGCAGGAAGGCAGTGTTTGGGAAGCGTTAATGAACGCAAATAACCAAAAATTGGATAATCTAACAATTATAATTGATAAAAATAAACTTCAAATTGACGGTTCGACAAATGATATAAAATCTCTTGAGCCGCTTGATAAAAAACTTGAAGCCTTTGGCTGGCAAGTTTACCGTGTTGACGGACATAATGAAGAAGAATTAAAAGATGCGCTTGTCAAGTGCAAAAACACAAAAGGTATAACGGCAGTAATAGCTGATACTATTAAGGGCAAGGGTGTTTCATTTATGGAGGACACTACCTCTTGGCATGGTAAAGCGCCTAACGATAATGAACTTGAGCTTGCTTTGGAGGAAATAAATGCTTAAAAACACTAATGAAGTTAAATCTCCAAGAAATGCATACGGCGAGACACTTGTCGAGCTTGGCAAAATTAATCAGGATATTGTTGTCTTGGATGCGGATTTATCCTGTTCTACTCAAACATGTAAATTTCAAAAAGCTTTTCCTCGAAGGTTTTTTAACGTCGGTATATCTGAACAAGATATGATGTGTACGGCTGCCGGTCTTGCAAATGAAGGTAAAATACCTTTTGTAAGCACTTTTGCAATGTTTGCAACCGCTCGTTGTCTTGATCAAATTAGAAATTCAATTTGCTATCCAAAGGCAAATGTAAAAATTGTTGCAACCCACGGCGGCATAACGGTAGGTGAAGACGGTGCTTCTCACCAAGCATTGGAAGATGTTTCTTATATGCGCTCAATTCCTGATATGACTGTTATTGTCCCTGCTGATTACAACGAAGTAAAGCAAGTTGTAAAATACGCAAGTGAAATTTATGGCCCTGTTTACATTAGACTTGCAAGGACAAATTTAAGAACAGTTTTTGATGAGGAAAAATATACTTTTAACCCCGAGCATGCGGTAAAAATCTTTGATGGTGATGATGTTACCATAATTACAAACGGGGAAACACTTTGCGAGGTTATAGATTGCGCTCAAATGCTCAAGAAAAACGGCATAAACGCCGAAGTGTTGCATGTTCCTGTTGTAAAACCGTTCTTAGCTAAAGAAGATGTTATAGCTTCAGCAAATAAAACAAAAAATGTTATTGTTGTTGAAAATCACAGCATCATTGGCGGACTTGGTTCTGCCGTTTGTGAAGTATTATCCGAAAATCTTCCGACAAGAGTGCTTAGAATAGGTACGCCCGATTGCTTTGGCCAAAGCGGCGAGCAAAGAGCTTTGGTTGAATTTTTTGGTTTGTCGGGACAAAAGTTGTACGAGAGAATTTCTGATTATTTAGGTAAAAAATGATTGTATTAAGAGATGTAATTAAGCAGTATAAGAATAAATTTGCCTTGTATAATGTTAATTTGCACATTAGACCCGGCGAGTTTGTCTTTTTGGTAGGCTCTTCAGGTGCGGGAAAATCTACTCTTATGAAAATGCTTTACTTAGAGGAGAGGCCTACAAGGGGTAGTGTTTTGGTTGGCGGTATTAATATCGGTAATTTATCGCCAAATAAAATCCCTAATTTAAGAAGATGTATGGGGATTGTTTTTCAGGATTACAAATTGCTTCAAAACCATACTGTGTATGATAATATTGCCTACGTTATAAGAACAATGGGTATATCTTCTAAAGAAATTGAAGCTCGTGTTTACGGTGCGCTTAAGGTTGTAGGGCTTGAGGACAAGTATAAATCAAAACCTTGTGAGCTTTCCGGTGGTGAACAACAGAGAGTTAGTATTGCTCGTGCAATTGTAAACGGCCCGCCGTTACTTATTGCCGATGAGCCGACAGGAAACCTTGACCCTAAAAACTCTATGGAAGTTATGCAAATTCTTGAGCAGGTCAATCAAAGAGGTATTACAATACTTGTTTCAACGCATGATCATACAATTGTAAATCACTTCAGAAAAAGAGTTATAACTCTTGAAAAAGGCGAGATTATAAGAGACGTTCAGGCAGGTACTTATGACTAGTTTATCTAAAAGAAACAGACTTAAACAAAAAGTTAAATCTCATCTGCCTAAAGATTGGCTAACCGAGATTAGAATAGCTTATCGTATAGCAATTGAAACCTTCAAGGGTATTGCTCAAGCAGGTTTGATTAATATTGCCATAATCACAACAATGGCTGCCATTCTTACCATTTTTGGCGCAATATTTAGAACAACATTAAGCGTTTCAAGCATGGTTTCCGCAATGGGAAGCGTTCTTGAAATTTCTGCCTATTTAAAACCAAATTGCGATGTTGCAACGGTTGTTAAAAATATACAAGATATTGAACATGTACAAAGGGTTAAGTTTATATCAAGAGAAGCATCTTGGTCGGAATTGAAAAAGGAAATCGACGTTCCTGACGTGCAAAATCCGCTTCCCGATACTTTGCATATAAAAGTCGATAACCCTCAAAATATTGAATATGTCATGTCAAAAGTTAAACCGATAAACGGCGTTAATGATTTGAGTTATGCAAAAGACTTGGTTACAAAATTTCAGGTAATTAACAAAATTAGCCATACGATTACTCTTGTTGTAGTAATTATTGCCTGTATTTTGACAATAACAATTATAAACAATACAATAGAATTGGTAATACAATCCCGAAAAGAAGAGATAGAAATTATGCGTTTAATGGGTGTTTCCAATTGGTATATTAAATCCCCGCTTGTGCTTCAAGGTGCAATTTATGGATTTTTAGGTGCGCTTGTTGCTATAATTCCTATCAACATAGTTCAGGGTTATTTGCTTAAAATTCACGAATTTTTCATGATGCCGGGCTACACTTATGCGCAAGGATTAGTTGTCTTTACCGTTCTTATAATCGGTGTAAGCTTCTCTGCGGGCGGTAGTTTTATGAGTATCAAAAAACATCTTCAGGTATAGAATTAATGGAAAACGATAAAATAAATCCGCAACAATTAGTAGATGAGTTTAAAGACATCCCGCCGATGCCAAACGTTATGGTGCGCGCATTAGAGGTTATAAAAAATCCTCAAACAGGGATTAAAGAGCTTGCAAATATCATGTCTGTTGACCAGTCTATTTTGACTAAAACACTTAGTCTTGTAAACTCTGCTTATTATGGTTTTCATCAGCAAATTACTTCGCTTAATAAAGCGCTTGTAATTCTTGGTATGATGAAAGCAAAAAATATTATTATGAGTTTAGCATTAAAGCAAATGATGACAACTCAGGGTTCAAGGGAGCTTTGGGAGCATAGCGCAAAATGTGCGATTGCGGCTGAAATGCTTGCTCAAGAGTATAAGGTAATTAACCCTGACGACGCTTTTGTAATAGGCTTTTTACACGATGTAGGAAAGATTCTCTTAAATACAAAAAATCCTATTAAATATTCTAAAGCTCGCTATCTTGCACAGCAAAATCAAGTTGATTTGTGCGAAGTTGAAGATTCTTTCTTTGGAACTAACCACTGCGTATTAGGTGCTTTGGTTTCTAAAAAATGGCAATTGCCTGTAATCCTTACAAATTGCATAAGGTGTCATCATAATCCGGTGCAGTCATCTTTACCTTCTGCTTGTGCCTTGGTTTATGTTGCAGATAGGCTTGTTCAAACAAGAATTCCTACGCCATTTTTTGAACAGAGCATACTTGATAAATTGGATATTCAAATTAATGACCCAATGGCTCTTCGAGAAAATGCCCTTTCTAAAGCTTCAATATTTTTAAAAGAAATGTCAGGCACTGTCTAATCAAACAAATTTATCTGACCGTCAGGATTTGTATATTTGTATCCTAAGTGGTTATAGGCAAGTTTTGTTGCCTTTCTTCCCCTGTTTGTTCTGGCTAAAAGCCCTTTTTGCACTAAATATGGCTCATAGACATCTTCAATTGTTCTAATATCTTCACCAAGTGCAACCGAAAGTGTCTCAATCCCAACAGGGCCGCCGTCGTAGTTTTTAATAATGATGTCAAGCAAGGCTCTGTCTGTATTATCCAAACCAACCGAGTCGATACATAAGGAATCAAGCGCTTCTTGGGCTACATTCTTTGTAATTTTTCCGTTGTGCTTTACAAGAGCAAAATCTGCCGCTCTTTTAATAAGCCTGTTTGCAATTCTTGGGGTTGAGCGAGAGCGTGATGCAATTTCAAAAGCGCCGTCATCATCTATTTCAATATTTAAAATTTTCGCACTTCTTTGTACGATTTGTTTTAACTCTTCATCCGTGTAAAATTCAAGCCTGTGGATTATGCCGAATCTATCCCTTAATGGGCCTGAAAGAGCACCTGCTTTTGTTGTTGCGCCAATTAATGTAAATTTGCTTATAGGCAATCTCATGGTTTTAACCGTTTGATTTTTACCTGTTGTTAAATCTATAAAGAAATCCTCCATTGCAGGGTATAAGATTTCTTCGGCAATTTTGTTTAATCTGTGTATTTCGTCAATAAAAAGAATCTCGCCCTCTTTTAGCGACATTAAAATGCCGATTATATCTCTTGGTCTTTCAAGAGCCGGAGCTGAGGTGATTTTAATATTGACGCCTATTTCGTTAGCGATAATGTTAGCAAGGGTTGTTTTCCCGAGTCCCGGCGGGCCGTAGAATAATAGGTGGTCTAATGGCACATTTCTTTTTTTACTTGCTTCAATTGATATTTTAAGAGTGTTTTTTATCGCCGTTTGACCCAAATAATCATCAAAAGTCTTGGGGCGTATGTTCTTTTCGTATGTGCGGTCAAACTCCACTTCTTTTGTTTCTAAATCTTGAGATTTGCACTTAGGCACATCATTCGATGTGCCCTTGTGCTTGTTATTCTTATTGTTATCATCTGAGATAATCATCTATCTTAAAAATCTTAAGTAAATGTATGCTGTACTCATTAACAGTGCAACAATTGTGGTTAGAGCACCGTATTTTAGGTAGTACATAAATGAAATCGGGTGTCCGTGTTTTGCGGAGTTTTCACTAACAATAACGTTTGCTGCCGCACCGATTATTGTTAAGTTGCCGCCTAGGCAAGCACCTAATGACAAGCACCACCAAAGCGGGTGAGTGTATTGAGCACCCATTGATTGCGAAATTGTAGCAAGCATTGGTGCCATTGTTGCAGTGTAGGGTATGTTATCAATAATACCTGATAATATACCTGAAGCCCAAAGGATAATCATTGCAGTTGCGCTTTGAGAACCGTTTGTTACTTCAAGCAACCAATTTGCCATAAGTTTAATACCGCCTGACGCTTCAAGGCCGCCTATAATAATGAATAAACCAATGAAGAAGAAAATTGTATTCCATTCAACTTCAACCAAAATTTTGGCAGGTTTTTCAAATATTAAAAGGATGCTTGCGCCAATCATAGCGATTAAAAATGTTGGTATGTGAGTAATGTCATGAGCCATAAAGCCTAGAATTACAAGTAATAACACAACGCCTGAGCGCCAAGCAAGAAGTTTGTCCGTTATAGTGTTTGAATTGTCAATTTCTGCAACTGATGCCATTTTTTCAGGTGTGCTTTTAAGCTGTTTTCTGAACAAGAAAATCAAAATACCTGTGCAAACAAGGAAAATGCATGCAACGATATTTGTCAATTCTTTAATAAAGTCCATAAAGCTAAAGCCTGCCGCAGAACCGATAATGATATTCGGCGGGTCGCCTATTAGTGTTGCTGTACCGCCAACATTTGAACAGATAATTTCGGTAATTAAGAACGGTACAGGGTTTAAGTCTAATTTTTTGCAAGCCGCAAATGTAATCGGCATAACCAAAATTACGGTTGTTACGTTATCCAAGAAAGCACTTGCAACGGCAGTAAACAGCGCTAAAGAAAAAAGCACTAATTTTGGTTTACCTTTGGTATGTTTTAAAATTTCGTTTGCCATCCAAGTAAACATGCCTGATTTGGCTGCAATGTGAACGATAATCATCATTGAAACCAAAAGGAATATTACGTTGAAATCAATAAAGTTAGTGAAATATTCACCCAATGCTTCGGGCGTTTTTTCTGTTTGTAGTAAGCCAAGGAATAAAGTTAAGCAAGCACCCAAAAGCGCAATTGTAACTTTTGAAATTTTTTCCCATGCTATAAAAATATAAGCCACAATTAAAATTGAAGCAGATATTATAATAGCATTTTGGCTTGTTAGAGCATGTAAATGTTCCAAAGTTATTCTCCTCTTCCAATAAAAATTAAATAATATCTAAGCTTATTCTATCGAATAAAAAATATTAGTCAAAGGCATAATATTTATTTATCTATTTTATTTTTATGATAGTATTATTAAAGGGAGATTTAAAATTCAGGAGAGTTTATGAGTTTAATTGACATACTGTTAAAGATATTTAAAGATCCGAACGAAAGAAAAATCAACAAGGTCATGCCTGTTGTTGAACATATAAACGCTCTTGAAGAGGAATATTCTAAGCTTACAGATGATGAACTGAGAGCTAAAACAGCCGAATTCAAAGAGTTTTTGGCAAAACGTGAGACTTCTCCTGACTTTAAAAAAGACCGTGCTTTAGAAAAAGCCGCACTGGATGCAATTTTGCCCGAAGCCTTCGCTACTGTCCGTGAGGCAGGAAAAAGGGTTTTAAACATGCGCCATTTTGACGTGCAATTAATTGGCGGTATATTCTTGCACAACGGTCATATTGCTCAAATGAGAACGGGCGAAGGTAAAACCCTTGTTGCTACTCTGCCTGCTTACCTAAATGCTTTAACGGGCAAAGGGGTGCACATAATAACCGTTAACGATTACCTTGCAAAGCGTGATAGAGATTGGATGGGCAAAATTTATGAATTTTTAGGTTTGACAGTCGGCGTAATACTTTCTCAGGGTTCAGGCTATAACGATTTTGAATCCAAAAAAGCTGCTTATGCTTGTGATATTACATATGGTACAAATAACGAATTTGGTTTTGACTATTTAAGGGATAATATGGCCTCATCTCTTGAGGGGCTTGTACAAAGACCTTATAACTATGCAATCATTGACGAGGTTGACAGTATCTTAATCGATGAAGCAAGAACACCTCTTATTATTTCAGGCAGGCTTGAAAAATCTGCTCAAACATATAAAACAATGGCAAAAATCGCTCCACAGCTTAATAAAATCGAACATTATGAAGTGGATGAAAAAAATAAAAATATCATTATGACCGAAGACGGTATTGATAAGGCTTGCGAACTTTTAGGTGTTGATGATTTATTTGATATGCAAACTCAATATGCTCATCACCTTTTGCAAGCACTAAAAGCAAAAGAACTCTTTATTAAAGATACTGATTACGTGGTTAAAAACAATGAAGTAATGATTGTTGATGAGTTCACGGGCCGTATTATGGAAGGCAGACGCTGGTCGGAGGGCTTGCATCAGGCAATTGAGGCAAAAGAAGGTGTTCCTATTCAAGATGAAACGCAAACTTTAGCCAGCATTACTTTTCAAAATTTATTCAGATTGTATCCGAAGCTCTCCGGCATGACAGGTACTGCGATGACCGAGGAAGCCGAATTTGGCAAGATTTACAATCTTCCTTGTACTGAAATTCCGACAAATAAGCCCGACATTAGAATAAATTATCCTGATGTCATCTATAAAACAAAGGAGATGAAGTATCAAAAAGTTGCCGATGAAATTGAAAAAATGGCAAAAATGGGCAGACCGACTCTTGTCGGTACAATCAGTATTGAAAAATCAGAGTACTTATCTTCCATTCTTAAAAAGCGCGGTATTAAACATAATGTCTTAAACGCTAAAGCACATGAAAGAGAAGCTTACATTATTGCGCAAGCAGGAAGGGTTAATGCTGTTACAATTGCAACCAATATGGCAGGTCGCGGTACGGATATTCTTCTTGGCGGTAACCCTGAATATCTTGCAAAAGAGGATTTAGACAAGCTTGGTATAACTCCCGAAAGAGAAGATTATGAGGAGCAAAAGCAAGCAGCGCTTGAGCGTGCAAGAAAAATTACGGAAGAAGAGCATAAAAAAGTTGTTGATTTGGGTGGTTTGCACGTTATTGGTACAGAGCGCCACGAATCAAGGCGTATAGATAACCAATTAAGAGGCCGTGCAGCTCGTCAGGGCGACCCAGGTTCAACAAGATTTTTCTTATCTCTAGAAGATGACTTAATGAGAATTTTTGGCGGTGATAAAATTGCTGCGTTAATGAATATGATGAATATTGAAGAGGACATGGCGATTGAAAATCCTCTTATAACCCGCCAAATCGAATCTGCTCAAAAGAAAGTCGAAACTTATCACTTTGACATAAGAAAAAGCGTTCTTGAATATGATGATGTTATCAATATTCAAAGGGAAAAATTCTACATCCAAAGAAGAAAAGTTCTTGCCTCAAGGAATTTAAGCTCTGATATAAATTATATGATTAACCTTGAAGTTGATAAGATTTTAAAGCAGTATATCTCTCCGGATATGCCTCCTGCTGAGTATGTTCGAGAAGATATTAAAATGCTGACAAACGAAATTCACTCTGTTTTCCCGCAGCTTTTCGACGTTCAAGTTGATGACTTAATGGAAAAAAGATATTCCGATATGTCAGATTATCTTAAAGACCTTGTTAATAAGGCTTATCGCGATATGGAAGAAGTTTCTGTTCAAGGCTTTAACGATGTTATGGAAAAATACGGTAATCAAGATGCTAAAAAACAAACACCGTTTAGCGATGATAACATCATGAGAACGTTAGAAAGAGATATTCTTCTTCAAGTTATTGATTCTAAGTGGATTGACCACTTAAACAATATTGATGCACTTAAGGATTCAATCGGCCTTGTTGCTTACGGTCAAAAAGATCCTCTGATTGAGTACAAAAAAGAAGCTTTCAATCTTTTTAACGCTATGATGTCAGATATTCAGTCTGAAACTGTAAGGCACTTATTCAGGGCTCGTTTTGGTATCCAAGTTTTTGATGAGGCACAAGAGGTATTAGACAATATTGAAATAAGCGAAGTGCCTCAACCGACTGAAACTGAACTTACAAGGGCTTTAAAAAATTCAACACCTAATTATGTTGAAGAAAGCGATGAAAGTTTAGTTCCAAAGGTAGGTAGAAACGACCTTTGTCCTTGCGGAAGCGGTTTAAAATACAAAAAATGCTGCGGCAAGGGTAAGGTATAGTAATAATTTAGTCTAGTTTTTTATATCTTATACCTTGATATGACTTTCTTTGCTCAAAAATTTTATCAATTAAATTCAGTGTTTCAAATTTATTATTTATCCACTTTGGCTCGATAAGCGTTTTTGAATAGCCGCTGCCTGCAAGCCTGTGGATAGTTGTTTTTGGCGGAAGATATTCAAGAAAATCGCACGCCAAATTGCAATATTCTTCCATACTAAGCAATTTTACCCCCCGCTCAAGATAGTATTTATAAAGCGGTGCATCTTCTAAAACGGTCAACATATGAAGCTTTACTCCGTCAACCTCAAGTTTTGCTAATTTTTTTGCACTTTCTATCATCATATCGGGCGTTTCGTCCAACAGTCCTAAAATCATATGCACGCAAACTTTGATACCTTTTTCTTTTGCTTTTTTGTACATCTTCTCAAAACAGCCGTAAGTATGCCCCCTGTTTATCTTTTTGAGAGTTTCATCAAATGTGCTTTGCAGCCCCAACTCAAGCCAAGCGTTTTTATAGCCTGCAATTAGGTTAAGTTTTTCTTCATCCAAGCAATCAGGCCTTGTACCGATTGATATTCCGACAATTTTATCATCACAAAAGGCGCTGTCGTATATTTCTTTTAGTTTTTCAACAGGTGCATATGTATTTGAAAAAGCTTGAAAATAGGCTAAAAATTTATTTGCTCCAAATCTTTTATTAAGGGTGGTAATGCCTGTTTTTACTTGGTTTTGCACATCAAGTGCGCTAGAGTGAGCTTTTGAAAAGCTTCCTGATTCATCGCAAAAAATGCAGCCGCCTTTGGATATTGTTCCGTCCCTGTTTGGACAGGAAAAACCGGCGTCAATCGTTATTTTATAAACTTTTTCGCCAAATTCTTCTTTAAGGTAGTCGCTAAATGTATAGTAAGCTTTCTTATTCATATACAAATTCTATAATCACCCGTTTAATTTAGCAAATAATCCTTAAAATATGCTATAATATTTTTAAATACGACAGTTAACTTAGGTGGATTTATGAAAATTTTAATCTCAAACGACGACGGAATTGCAGCAGTTGGTATAAAAGCTCTTATATCAAGACTTTCTAAAGAGCATGATGTTTATGTAGTAGCACCCGATAGAGAAAGAAGTGCAGCGGGTCATTCTTTAACTTTGCATACCCCTCTAAGGGTCGAAGAACTTGACAGCCATTTTGGTGCAAAAAGAGTTTGGGTAACCTCAGGTACACCGGGGGACTGTGTAAAATTAGGTATTTGTGCGGTACTTGAGCAAGGTGAATTACCTGATATTGTTATCTCAGGTATTAACCACGGTCCTAACCTTGGTACTGATATTTTATACTCAGGTACGGTAAGCTGTGCTATGGAAGGCGCAATGCTTGATTATCCAAGTATTGCCGTTTCTCTTGCAAGTATGACAAATGAACAAGTTTATTTTGAAGCAACTGCTGACTTTGTTGCTAAGTTTTTGCCGAAAATTAAAAAAATTAATTTTCCGAAGAAAACAATTTTGAACATAAACACCCCTGCTCTTGAAGAAGATGACATTGCGGGTGTTGAAATTACAAAACTCGGCACAAAGATGTTTACCGACAACTATGAAAAACGTATTGACCCAAGAGGCAAAGTTTACTACTGGATGGCGGGTGAATTAACCACAAAACACGAAGAAGACGGAACGGATATTAGTGCCGTTAGAGCAAACAGAATTTCAATAACGCCAATTACTTTTGAGATGACTCATAAGAGCATTATGGCTGACTTAGAAAAGGAATTCTGCAAAGACGGCATTTGTGATTGGTACGGCTATGGCTCACATAATTCTTAACGGCGAACAAAAGGAAATTAAAGACAACATGACACTAGAGGAGCTTCTTTTGGATATGAAGCTTCCTAAGTTTTATGTTGTTGAAAAAAATATGCAAATTGTGTATAGGGAAAATTTTGCATCCGAGATATTAAAAGACAACGATAATATTGAAATTGCAACATTTTGCGGTGGCGGTTAATAAACTTGCTGAAATCTCAAATTTCTTGTGCTAAAATTTCATTGTAATTTAGTGATGGGGATTGAGATGAAAAAAAGAGCTTATATTAGCGTTTATGATAAGACTAATTTGTTGGAATTTGCAAAAAGGCTTGTTGATAACGATTGGGAAATTGTTTCAACGGGGAATACTTGTAAATTCTTAAAAGACGGCGGAATAAACGCAATAGAGAGTTCGCAAATTACAGGTTTTAGTGAGCTTCTGGGCGGTAAGGTTAAATCGCTTCATCCTGAAATTTTTGCACCGATATTGGCTGATGACAACGAAAGAAAAACTTTAAAATCCACACCTTTTTCTCTTGTTGTCGTTAATTTATACCCTTTTGAACAGTATAAAGGTGTTAACGCGGACATTGATACTCTTGTTAAAAATATTGATATAGGTGGAGTTGCACTCCTTCGTGCAGCTGCAAAAAATTATAAAAATGTAAGTGTTGTTTGCGATATTAACGATTATGCGCTTGATTTTGACAATATTGATGAACCCCAAAGAGAAACGCTTGCGCTAAAAGCATTCTTGCATACTTCAAAATACGATTCGGTTATTTTTGATGAATTATCTTTAAACTTTGGTAAAATTAACCCTGACACCATGCCAGATGAAAAAATTATTTGCCTTGATAAACTTGAAGACTTAAGATACGGCGAAAATCCGCATCAAATGGCAGCTTTATATAAATATGACAATCATTTGGATTATGAAATTTTAAACGGCAAGCAAATGTCGTATAACAATATTTTAGATGCAACTTCTGCAATAAATATTGTAGCTGAATTTTACGATGTTTGCGCTTGTGCCATTATAAAACACACCAACCCTTGCGGCGTTGCTTTGGGTAAAGATATTGAGGACGCTTGGAAAAAGGCTTTGGATTGCGATCCTTTAAGTGCCTTTGGCGGTATTGTCGCATTTAGCCGCGAGGTTGACGAAAATGTTGCAAAGCATCTGACTTCAATGTTTCTTGAGGTTGTAATAGCACCGTCATACACTCAAGCTGCCCTTGATACGCTAAAGACTAAAAAGAATTTAAGGGTGGTTAAGTTAAATACCGAGCTTAAGCGGTATCAAAATTTTGTTTCGCATGAAATTAAATTCACGCCTTTTGGTGCACTTATGCAGCAAAAAGATACAAAAGAACTTGACCCGAACGAGTTTAAGATTGTTTCTAAGCTCAAACCTACCCAAGAGCAAGTAGAAGATATGGTATTTGCTTTTAAAGTTGCAAAACATGTTAAATCCAACGGTATTGTTATTGCCAAGGATTTAAGAACGCTTGGTATTTGCGGAGGTCAAACTTCAAGAGTGGGTGCTGTTGAAGTTGCCATACAAAAAGTTTGTGATTCGCCAAAAGATGCTATTCTTGCAAGTGATGGATTTTTCCCTGCAACGGATAATATCTTTGTTGCCGCACAAAACAGAATTGCCGCAATAATTCAGCCTATGGGTTCAATCAAGGATAAAGAAGTCCTTGAAGCTGCTGACAAACTTGGCTTAATTATGGCTGCAACAGGTATAAGACATTTTAAACACTAAGGATTAACAACAATGCAAAATGCAGATAAAAAAGCACTTGTAGGATTAAGTGCAGGTCATTTTATGGTAGATTGGTATGCTTCGGTTTTGGTACCGCTGTATCCCTTTATCACCGCTAAATTAGGTATTTCATTGTCATTTATAAGCACAATTATTGCGCTTGGACATATGCTCTCGTCAATGTTACAACCTCTTTTTGGCTATATTTCAGATAAATTGCGCCACAGAACTTTTATGTTTTGGGGTCTAATTATTGCTTCTGTTTTTATACCGCTTACGGTTGTGTCTGACACTGCAAGATTTTTATCTGTATTTTTAATTTTGGGTATGTGCGGTAATGCTCTTTTTCACCCGCAAGTTACCTGTCTTGTAAATACTTTTAGCTACAATAATCCTAAAATAAATAAGTATATGGGAGTATTTTTAGGACTCGGCACAATAGGTTATGCAATAGGCCCTGTGTGTTCGTCAAATGTTGCTCAAGGTTTTGGCGAAGATGCACTTTTATGGTTTATGGTCCCAGGTATTATTGTTGCTTTTTTAATTTATTTTATGGTGCCAAAAATCCCTGTTTGCTCTGTAAATGAGAATAAGGCAAACTTTTTTAGCGTGATGAAGGAAATTTTATCCTCAAGGGTAATTTTGGGTTTAATTTTAATTGCCGTCGTAAAATCAGGTGTTAGTATAAGCTTTGGCACATATATTCCCTTTATTTTAGAGAAGAACGGCTTTGAACTTAATCTTATCGGGCTTATTGTTACATTGTTTTTTACCGTAAGCGGACTTGCAACAATATACAGCTCAAAAATTGAAGAAAAAATCGGCGGTGCAAATATCATTAGAGTGTCATTTTTAACCATTTTGCCACTGGTCTTGTTATTCTTATATTTTATTGACAAAATACCTTATTTAGCCGTATTTTTGTTTATTTTATCTGGATTTTTCATATTCTTATCTGTTTCGGTTACTCTTGTGAGTGCGCAGAAAATAATGTCTCATCACAAAGGTGTTATTTCAGGCGTTATGCAAGGTTTTAGCTGGGGTCTTGGGGCATTATTCCTTGCTCCGATGGGCTTTATCGGTCAATACTTTGGGGTAGATAAAATACTTATTCTGATGAGTTTAATTGCCTTTTTGACAGGTATTTTTGGCGTTACAAAGGAATTAAAAGCAATATTTAATACTAACGGAAGATAGCTAGATTATTCCTTCCATGGATTCGTTCAGCGCAACCCTTGCTGCTCTTATTGGGGTCGAAAAAGATGTTCCTCTTATCGGTTCAAAATACGGCTGTAATTTTCCGTTGTCGTCAACTTTGTATGATGCCCAATTTGCGGCTGAAAAATATATATCCTTGTAGCGATTCGACACTGGAACATTAAAGAATCTTGCTACCATTTTTGTATCAAGTATTTTGCCTTCCTTGCCCCAAGCTTCATATATTTCACAAAAGTCTTTTGAGCCTCTTCTTTTTTTAGACAATGCCTTTGAAAATTCTTCTCTGTCGATTAAACATTCTTCTACTGTTTTACCTCTCAGGGTAAATATTTCATCCATATTGCAAGCGTAATCCGTCCAGTTGCCTCCTGTGTAATTTATTCCGTCAGGCGTTTCTTTAACTTTATATTCGCCAAGCTCATAGTGTTTTGTCAGAAATTTTGATCTTGATGAGTTGAAATCAGATACAACTCCCTCTCTTGATATTGAGCCGACACCGTTAGCGTTTTTGGCTAACAGTAAGAAGTTAAATTCCTCGGCACCATTATTTCCTGAGGATATAAAGACTTTTACTCCTTTTTTTTCAAGCGCTTCAATTGTGTCTATTAATACTGCCATTTCATCTATATCGCAAAACATTGCTTCCACTTCTTCATCATTGTCAAATTCTTGAATTATTCTTTTTGCGATTTTGGGATAATCCTTTGTGGGTGCATTTGCAAAGTCTTCAAAAAATTCGTTCGGCATTAAATTTGCCCAAGAATAACTTACAATATCCGTATCAGATAAGTCTTTCTCCCTTAGCTCTTCAATTGTTTTATCCAGGCTTCTGTTGCTGTCTCCCAGTCCTTTTGCAACATTTATATATTCGTATTTTGCAAATGGATTATTAACCAGTGCAAATCTTGCCACCATTTGTCCGTGGGGGATATAAGGTAATTGCCAAGGGGTAAGTTCTGCTTCGGGAAATCTTTTAATTATCGGGGTTGAAAAGTTATCTGCTATTACTATTCTTTTGGGTTTAATCTGTGCTTTTTTAACAAATCCGCCTTCTTCGTTTAAAATTCTAACGTTATAATTTCCGTCTTTATCTTCTCCGTCATTTATTATGTAGTATATTTTTCCGTTTTTAGGATTGAACCAACGAACTCTTTTAAGGGGAGCATTAATGCTTTTATCTGTTAGTATCTTATAATCTTCAGGTGTTGCCTGTATAAACTCGGGTTTTTTGCGCGCCCTTGTATATCTTGCAACATAGGCGTTGGTTTTTATCGCCATTGCCCCTTCTTTGCTTGTAAACCAGCCGTTTTCATCTTTTTTATTCGGCACTCTAATTTTCCCCTTAAAGCTTGTATTTAGGGGGAAATTAAAATTATAAGGTTTCATTGCGGATATGTACATTGTATTTGTATAAAGTACGTAAATGTCCTATTTTGCGCATTGTTTGCTTGTATTAATAAATGTTAAGATAAAAATTTTAATTTGGCAATTTTTTAAAACAAAAAAACTTTATTAAGACATAGGAAACGGGATTTAAAAATTTTAAAGGGAGAATGTTATGGCAATTGGAGCTAAGGATAAAATCGACGTACTTTTGGTTAAAAAATACCAAGGTCTAAAGGTTGACAATCCGGTAATTCAAACTTCAATGGTTGACCCTTCAAAAATGCTTGATGCTATGAATGATTTCGCTATGGTTCAAATGAATACGCTTAATCTTCAAAAACAACTTAAATCAACTTGCATCAAAGCCATTGCTCTTAACATTCAATATCGTAAATCAAGAAATGTAGCAGCGAAATAATTATGCTATAATTGCAAAATGAAAACTTTTGCAAAAAAACTTATTCTAGCCTCAAATTCACCAAGACGACGTGAAATCTTAAAAAAGTTTGGTTTTGAATTTGAAATTGTAAAATCGGTTTATAGGGAAGATAAAAGTGAACAATTTTCAATTGAAAATATAAAAAAGAATTCATTGGGTAAAGCACTTGATGCAGCTCAAAGAATTGATTTTGATGCAATAGTAATCGGTGCTGATACCATGGTAATCCTCGATAGTGTGTGTTTAAATAAGCCTCAAGATATTTCTGAGGCTATTTTTATGCTTAAAAATCTTAGTGCAAAAACGCATTTTGTTATTACGGCAATTAGTCTTTTTGATACTAAAAGCGGGAAAAATCTTGTTGAATTTGATAAAACTTATGTAACTTTTAGAGAATTAAGCGAGGATGAAATAATTAATTATATCAAGACAAAAAATCCGCTTGATAAAGCAGGAAGCTACGGCATACAGGATTTTATTCAAGCCGATTATGTTAAAATTCCCGAAAGCTCTTTTATATCTCAAATTAAAGGTGATTATTATAACGTTATGGGAATTAATCCTAAGCTTTTAAATGATATGTTAAAGTCCTTTTAAGAGGGTTTACAAGCATCTTTGTGTGTAGTTTAATATAATTGCGGATTAATTGTAGCAAGGCGGGCTTCAATGATAGAGATTTTAAAGACACAAGAGAATAACGAGCTTGTCGAATTAAGCATTTCTGAAGCTCAATGCGGTTCTTGGTTTAACTTAATTGATCCGACTTATGAAGAAATTCAAAAAGTTTCTCTTGTTTTAAATTTGGACGAAAGCTTTTTGAGGAATTCTTTGGACGCGGACGAACGTTCTCGTATTGAATACGAAGACGGGCATTTGCTTATAATCACAAACATTCCTATTATGGAGGATGAAGGTGCTTTTGATACCTTGCCTTTGGGTTTAATATTCACTCCTACAAGCTTTATTACGGTTTGCTCCAAAGAAAACAGGATTATAAGCTCATTTAACAAGGAAACGTCAAATTTCTTTGATACAAAGAATAAAACAAGGTTTTTGCTTAATATTTTGTTCCGTTCAACAAAGTATTACTTAAGATATTTAAATTTTATCAATAAGCAAACAGAGAAAATTGAAGATGACTTAAGGAAAACTATGAAAAACAAAGCGCTTTTTCAACTGTTTGAAGCTCAGAAGTCATTGGTATATTTTACGACCGCGCTTAAAGATAACTACATTGTTCTGCAAAAGATTTTAAGAATGACAAAATCAACCGCAAATATGCCCCTTAAGTTTAATGAAGACGATATTGATTTGCTTGAAGATGTTATCATTGAAAATAAGCAGGCGCTTGAGATGGTTGAAATGCACAGAAACATCTTGGAAAATATGATGGATGCTTTTGCTTCAATAATTTCAAATAATTTGAATATGGTTATGAAATTTTTAACCTCAATTACAATTATCCTTGCTATTCCAACAATGTTTGCAAGCTTTTGGGGAATGAATGTTCATGTGCCTTTTGCGGCTCATCAGTTTGGTTTCGTTTTTGTAATTCTAATTTCAGCTTTGGCTGCAATGTTTGCGGCAGCACTGTTTGCAAAAAAAGGTATGTTTTAGTTTTCTGCTATTTCTTTAATTTTAAGCGCAACGCAATATGCGCTGCTCCAGCAGTTTTGCAGATTATAACCACCGCAAAAACCGTCTATATCAAGCACTTCGCCGCAGAAGAATAGTTTTGGATTTAATTTTGATTGGCAGAAATTAGTTACTTCATCAAGACAAATCCCACCCGCATGAACTATTTCACCTTTGTTGTCAGTTGAAATCACTCTAAAAGTTATTGTTTTTAGGTTTTCAATCTCGCTTTTGCTTACATTTGCGCACTTTTTATCAAAATTTTGGTTTAAAATCACTTGTGCTAAAGACTTTGGAATAAAAAGAGATACTATGTTACCAAAGCTTTTTTTAGGGTTGTTTTTAAGCTCATTTTCAAGTTTTTTTGTGTCCAATAAATCAACCGTAATATCATAAGGAAAACTTTTATAGGCGTTAATTGAAGATATTTTATAAATTAAAGGTCCGCTTATGCCTTCTTTTGTAAATAAAATTTCTCCTTCTTTTGCGTTTAAAACTACTCCTTGAGGATATTTAGGACTGTTCAAATCTAATTTTAAGCCGCAAAGAGCCGATTTTAAGGGAATTATTTTATGCTCTGTACTTAAAAGAAGCTCTTCTACTCCCTTTGTTCCGCAGGCAAGCACTATAAAATCATAATCATTAAGCTCTTTAATTGAGTTAATTTTTCTTTTTATTATCCTTGTTCTCCTAAGCGCCTTTAGCATTTTTTCTCTTACATCTTTTGAAGAGTTGCTTTTGGGGAAATATCTTTCATCCTCTTGCATATAGGTCTTAATGCCGATTTTTGAAAACACATCAAGGCTTTCTTGTACAAAGTGCTTGTGAAAAATTGAATATAAAAATTTTTCTCCTCTCGGGTAATTTTTTGCAAATTCTTTAATATCATTTGCCCAATGTGTGATATTGCACCTTGTTCCTCCTGTCGGAAGAATTGTTTTAAGCGGCATTGATTTTTCAAAAATATCTATTTGTAAATTTTTTGCTTGCTCAAGATTTATCGCGCAATATACGCCTGATGGCCCCGAGCCTACTATTACAACTTTTTTCATCGATTAACTTCCGGAAGAACAGTGCCGTATAAAAATACATCTTCAGGGTTTTCAAGCTCTTCGTGCATTTCCATAATTGTTTTGTTTAAAATCGGATGTTTTAAATCTGCATTAACTTCAATCATCGGAACAAGGGCAAAAGCACGCTTGTGAACGTATTTGTGGGGAATTTCAAGTATTTCGTTTTTAAATATTAAATCATCATAAAATAAAATATCTATGTCAATTATTCTTTCACTCCATTTGGGCTTGCCTTCTCTTATTCTGCCAAGTTTTTCTTCAATATTTTGGCATACTCTTAAAAGTTCAATCGGTGAAAGTTCTGTTTCTACGGCAATTGCAGCGTTTATAAACCAATTTTGCTCACTTAAACCCCAAGGCTGTGTTTCGTAAAATGATGACGCTCTTAACAATTTGATATTATTGTCGCTTGTTAAAAGCCTGACTGCCTGTTGTATATTCGACAGTCTGTCCCCCATATTTGTTCCCAAAGATAAATAAGCTTTTGACATATAACTTTTCCTGATTAACATTTTATTATTCTTTTGATATAATGGCAACAGAATTAATATATTTAGAGGGAAAAATGGGTAAAAATCAATCTTTAGGAGTTTATATTATTGTTGGTATAATCGCGCTTTTGCTTGCCGTTGTTGCACTTGCGGGCCCCACTACAACAAGCAGTGAAATATCATACACTCAGTTTATTCAAAAGGTGAAAGCGGGTGAAATTAAAAGTGTCGTTATGTCAAAGAACATGCTTTCAGCCGAAATTAAAGATGATAAAGCCCAAAGTGCTGAGCAAAAGCTGCCTAAAGCTGATGTTATCGGTTTTTCAAATATTAATCAGCCTTCAAGCTTTCAATATAAGGTTCAAATTCCCGAAAATGACCCGAATTTGTTAAAAACATTAGAAGAAAATAAAGTAGAAATTGTAGTTAAAAAGCCTCAAGAAGGTTCGGTTTTAGGTACAATCGGCTCTCTTCTTGTTCCAATTTTCTTTATAGGCTTGATTATTCTTTTAATAAGAGGTATTCAGCAAGGCGGTTCCGCTGCAATGAATTTTGGCAAATCACGTGCAAAATTAATGCAGGATAATAAAGTTAAAGTTACCTTTAAAGACGTTGCAGGAATTGATGAAGAAAAACAAGAGCTCGAAGAAATTGTTGATTTTCTTAAAAATGGTGATAAATATACAAAACTTGGCGCAAAAATTCCAAAAGGTGTTTTATTAGTCGGTGTCCCCGGTACGGGTAAAACGCTTATGGCAAAAGCAGTAGCAGGTGAAGCAGGAGTTCCTTTCTTCTCTATCTCCGGTTCTGATTTTGTTGAAATGTTCGTCGGTGTTGGTGCATCTCGTGTTAGAGACCTTTTTGAACAAGCCAAGAAAAATCAACCTTGTATAATATTTATCGATGAAATTGATGCTGTCGGCCGTCAAAGAGGTGCAGGTATGGGCGGCGGACACGACGAGCGTGAGCAAACTTTAAACCAGCTTTTGGTTGAGATGGACGGTTTTGACGAGAACGTTAATATAATTGTCCTTGCTGCTACAAACAGACCAGACATTTTGGATAATGCGCTTTTAAGACCCGGTAGGTTTGACAGACAAATTATAATCAATCGTCCCGATATATTGGGTCGTGAACAAATTTTATCAGTTCATGCTAAAAATAAACCTCTTGCAAAAGATGTTGACCTCAAGGTTTTAGCAAAAAGAACCCCGGGCTTTACGGGTGCTGATTTACAAAACCTTTTAAACGAGGCAGCGTTATTGAGTGCAAGACATGACCAAAAAGAAATTTCTATGGAAAATATAGAAGAAGCAATTGATAAGGTTATGGCAGGGCCTGAGAAGAAATCAAGAATTATTTCTGATGAGGAAAAAGAAAACACAGCTTACCATGAAGTAGGTCATGCGCTTTTAGCAAGACTTCTTAAAGACTGTGATCCGTTGCATAAAGTGTCTATTATTCCTCGCGGTATGGCTCTTGGTATTACAACCGTATTGCCTGAAAAAGACCATTTAACGCTTAAAAAATCTCAACTATTAGATAGAATCACAATGATTTTAGGCGGCAGAGTAGCTGAAGAGCTTATATACGGATTGGATTCAATTACAACGGGCGCTCAAAATGATTTAGAAAAAGTTTCGGCATTGGCCAGAAAAATGGTTACTGTTTACGGTATGTCCGAAAAAATGGGTAATTTGGCATACGGCAAAAGTCAAGAACATGTCTTTATGGGTCGAGATTTCGGACACCAAAGAGATTTTAGTGAAGAAATCGCTGCCGAAATTGACAAGGAAGTTAAAAGAATTGTTGATGAGAGATATAACATTGCAAAGCAACTTTTATCCGAAAATGAAGATATGCTAAGAAAAATAGCAAAAGAATTACTTGAGCGCGAAACTCTTGATGAAGCTGAATTTAACGAAATTATGAACAAAATAATTGAACAAAGAGGTCAACAGTAATTGTTTGCAGATGATTTTAGCACTATTTTAGATAATCCTTCAAAAAAGTATTTCGGTCTTGAAATGCCAGTGTTTATCAGTGAAAATTATTCACCCGTTTTAAAAGAACACTGGGGAAGCTGTATTAATAATCCTGTCGATTATTTTTTAGAAATTCAAACAAGGGCAAAAAACATGCCTTGCTCGTTCATATCTGTTTATTTCAACATTCCTGAACCTCAAGACAGCAAGGTTGATGATGTTTTGAGCAGTTGTGCAGAAGTCTTAAAAAATATCCTGCAAGTTGCAAAAGTACCTTTAATGATAAAATTAAGTGCAAATGCCGCTTGGGATATAAA
Organism: Candidatus Gastranaerophilales bacterium; assembly: GCA_944325665.1. GTDB lineage: Bacteria > Cyanobacteriota > Vampirovibrionia > Gastranaerophilales > Gastranaerophilaceae > Galligastranaerophilus. The sequence continues at coordinate 55,979 of CALVAY010000003.1, read as the reverse complement.
GCTTGCAAAAGCATTAATTCCGATTTTAGATAGAGAAGTCGTAATTTCTCCGATTCAGGCCGCAAACTATAAAGAAATAACAGACTTGGCGCTTAAATCAAAGTTTAATCATAAGTTTGTTATGAGAACACCAATTGATATTAATTTAACAAAAGAACTTAATATTTTATCGGTTGATAATGGTGTTAATGCGTCAAATATCCTAATTGACCCTGATATGGGCTGTATTGGGTACGGAATAGACTACGGTTACAGTATTATTGAACGCATTTGTCTTGCAAGGCAAGAAGGCGATAAAATGCTTAATATGCCTATTATTGTTTACGCGGGCGAAGAGGCTTATAAGGCAAAAGAGGCAAAAAGTAATGACTTTGCACCTTCTTGGGGCGAGCTTAATGAGCGTGCTTTAATGTGGGAAACAATGACGGCAAGCGCACTTTTGTCTGCGGGTGCTAATATATGTGTTTTATGGAGCTCTAATTCCCTTGAAGTTTTAGCTAAAGAATTTTGCGAGGTTGTATGTCCCTAGGCGCAATGGATATTTTTAAATTCTTACCTGCGGGTAAAAAAACTGCTGATGCCAACTGTAAAAAGTGCGGATGTGCAACTTGTATGATGTTTGCAATTAAGGCATCTAAAGGACAAATTGAAGCTGAAAAGTGTCCCCATATTACGGATGAACTAAAAGATAAACTTGACCACAATAAAAAAGTTCAACAGCTGACACTTGAGTTGAATAATTTAAAAATTGGCGGTGAAACAGTACTTTATAGGCACGAAAAAACATTTATTAATCCTACTGCCCTTGTTGTAAAGCTTGATTGCAATGATGATGATTTTGAAGATAAATTAAACCGCGTTTTGAGTTTTGAGTGCGAGTGCATAGGTGAAAAATATCGAGTTGACGCGCTTTATTTGCGCAATTTAACACAAAATATTAAAGACAGATTAGTTAAACTTGGCGTCAATTTCTTTGATGATTCGTTTCTTAAAAACTTGCATGAGGTTGAATATACTAATTTAAAAGATACCGTTGAAAATTTAGTAAAAATAAGAAAAAAAGCAATAATTGACAGAGATGAGAAGTTTTGCGCGCCGACTTTCGTTCATCTGAAAACTTCTGATTATGCGGCTTTATCTGTAATTTCTTCAACTCTTTTGTGTAAATATGCAAATATGCTGATATTTGACCATTTTAATGAGGCGTTATTTACTTCTTTAATTACCCTTCGTATGAACATTTTTACTGACCCTCAAAAGCCTTTACAGGTTGAATCTAAGGTGTATGAGTTTAATAATCCCGATGAAAATGCTTTGGTGTTTTTAACGACAAACTTTGCTCTAAGCTATTTTGCCGTTGCAAATGAACTATCTTCAATTCCTCGTGGCTCTTACCTTGTAATTACTCCAAGTGAGGGCATGAGCGTCTTAACTGCTTGGTCTGCTCAAAAAATTACCGCAGAAATCGCCTCTAAAGTTGTAAATGCAAATGATATTTTAGGCAAGGTTAAAAATAAAAACCTTATTATCCCCGGGCTATTGTCTGACCTTAGAGAAGAACTTCAAGAGGCGCTTCCCGAGTGGAAGATAATTGTCGGCACGACCGAAGCTTATAAAATTCCTGAATTTGTTAAAAATCTTGACTATTAAGCCTTTTCAAGTTTTTTGAAATCTCTTTTGAGAATTTCATACTGTTCATTTAGCTTGTCTTCGATTTCTTTTCTAATTCTTTCTATTTCATCGCTATCGGCATCAGGGCTAACATAAATCGGGTCGCCATAGTAAGATATTAGTTTTTTACCAAAAAGCGGGAAGCGAAATTCATCCCAAGTTTTAAACTTTAAAAAGCCGACTGACGGGCAGTACCAGCTCATTGGGACGATTGGAATACCTGTTATTTTTGCAATTTCAACAATTCCTTTTTTTACGACTCTTTTTGGGCCTTTAGGGCCGTCAACCGTTATTGCGCCATATTCGCCTTTTTTAATTTTGTCTATAAGCTCTTTTGTTGCACTCGCTCCGCCTCTTGTAATCGAGCCTCGTACAGTCTTTAGACCCATTGCCTCTGTTGCTCTTGCAATAATTTCGCCGTCTTTTGAGCGGCTTATCATTACGTTTGTTCTTTCCCTGTCAACAAGCGAATAGAGCGAGCATTGGTGCGCATGCCATATTGCAAAAAGGCACTGTTGTTTTGGATAGTTTATATTTTTATACCAGTATGTGAAATGTTTTAGCCAAAAAAGAAAGGTTACAAGAGCGCCAAGAACTCTTATTTGCATTTTTTCTTTTTCATTATATTCAAATCTCATTAATTTCTCCTTAAATCGCTTGCAAGTTTATGTGCCATAAGCCCTTCGGTATATGCAATTTTTGATGCTACTTCGGATAATTCGCAAGCCTTTTGCTTTGATAACATCTGATATGTTTGTATTTTTATAAAATCAAAAACGCTTAATCCGCCCGTGTATTTAGCGGCATTGTTTGTCGGAAGCACATGGTTTGTGCCCGAACAGTAGTCCCCAAATACCTCTGCACAGTTTGCGCCGATAAATAATGAACCGTAGTTTGTAAATTTATCCATTGTATTATAAGCGTTTTCATACATAAGCTCAAGGTGCTCAGGTGCTCTTAAGTTGCTAATTTTAGCTGCCTCGTTTATGTCTTTTACAATTATTGCGGTTGATTTTTCAAATGAAATACTTGCAATGTTTGATGTTTCAAGAGTTTTTAACTGTTCTTTTGCGCAAGCCTCAACCCTTTTGGCAAAGTCCTCGCTAAAGCAAAGAAGATAGCCTCTTGCATCCTTATCATGTTCACATTGCGCCAGAAGGTCTGCACTTACAATGTTTGCATCCTGATTGTCATCAGCAACAATTAATACTTCAGACGGTCCTGCAAGAAAGTCTATTGCGCACTGTCCCCACACGTATTTTTTGGCATAAGTTACATACTTGTTCCCCGGGCCTACAATTTTATCAACGGGTTTAATTGTTTGTGTACCGTATGCAAAAGCACTTATAGCTTGCAAACCGCCAAGCTTATATATCTTATCAACTCCACAAAGGCTTGCAGCAACAATTGTTTGAGGTTTTATTCTGGGTGAAGTTAGAACTATTTCATCGACTCCGGCTACTTTTGCAGGAATTGAGGTCATAATGGCGGATGAAGGCAGGGGATAGTTTCCTCCGGGCACATAGCATAAAACTCTTTTTAGGGGAATAATTTTATGTCCCATAATTGAGCCGTTTTGCTGAAGTTTTAAGTCTTTAATGCAGCCAAATTGCTCTTTTGCAAAGTTTTCCACATTTTTTATACTCTTTTTGAGCGCTTCAACGGTTTTGCTATCTGTTTGTCTGTATGCTTCTTCAATTTCTTCTTCAGTTACCAAAAAATCTTCAGCCGAGCCAAAATCACCGTCTTTAAACTGTTTTGAATATTTTATAACAGCATCGTCGCCGTTTTCTTTAACGTCTAAAATAATTTCTTCAGCACCTTGAATATTTTCAAGTGTTGTCGTTCTAAAGAAATCATGGTTTGTGTTATTAATTAACTCTTCACTTTGTATAATTTTCATTATTTTGTCCTTGAAGATAAATTGTTAACTAAGTCGTCAAATGTTGTATTGTGCATAGCCATAAAGACAAGCAGGTGATACATCAAATCTGCCGATTCCCAGCTTAGGCCGTCTCCAAGCTCGAAGTTAACACTTTCAAAAGCTTCTTCCATAATTTTTCTTTTTAAATAAAACTCATTCTTAAAAAGCTTTGTTGTGTAAGAGTTTTCTGGCAGTTTTTCTTTTCTGTCCAAAATTAGGTCATATAATTCATTAATGCAAAAATCTTTGTCTTCAAAACAGCTGAAACGGTCTAAGTGGCAGGCATTTCCCTTTTGGTTGACCTTAAATAAAATCGTATCTCCGTCGCAGTCAAATTTTGCATTAACTAATTCTTGAATATTTCCGCTTGTTTCCCCTTTTGTCCAAAGTTCGTTTCTTGAGCGGCTAAAATACGTTGCTTTGCCTGTTGATAAAGATTTTCTTAGAGATTCTTTATTTGAGTATGCAAGCATTAGAACTTGCTTTGTTTTGACGTCTTGAACAACTGTTGGTACAAGATTGTTGCATTTTTCAAAATCAATAAGTGTCTCAAATGCATCTTCCAGTTTAATTTTTCCTGTATAAATCGACATACCGAGTTGAGAAGATATGTTCATTTTTTCCAACTCTACAATTTCATTAATGTCAACTATTCCGCCTGCTGCAACAATCGGGAGCTTTGTTATTTTTCTTATTTCCCTAAATGCTTCAAGGTTTGTCCCGCCAAGCATTCCTTCTTTTTCAACAATTGTGTATAAAAAGCCTGCGCAGTAGTTTTCAAACCTTTTTACGTATTCTTGAGTTTTTATTTGTGTATCTTTCTGCCAGCCTTCAAGTGTAATATTACCTTGTTTCGAATCTATTGCAACAAGAACTTTGTCTTTGGGTAACTTTGAAAGAAATTCTTCGTTTGCGGCAGTGCCTATTATGATTTTTTTAGCACCGTAAGCAAGCATTCTTTTTGCTTTTTCTTTGTCTCTTATACCGCCGCCAACTCTGCAAGGAGCGATTTTGCATATTTTAGCTATAAGCTCTTCGTTATCCTTGCCTGTGTTCATTGCTGCGTCAAGGTCTATAACGGCAATTTCGCCAAATCTTGCGTAGTACTTTGCCAGCTCTAAAACATCTTCTCTTTCAAGAACTTTCTCTTTGCCTTGCTTAAGTTGAACTGCTTTTGAGTCCATTAAATCTATACTTGGAATTAACATATCTGCCTCAATCTAGTTTAGTTATTACATTATACGACAAAAATTTTAACTTAAAATAAATTTATCTATTACGCTCCAGTCAAATGTCGTACTTCTTTTTTGCGTGATTTCTTTATGTTCTTTAAATTCTATATAGCGCCTGAATGTTTCGTTGTAGTCGCTCGGTATTTCAGCAACGTTTATGCATTGCAGTTCAAAATCTTTAGCCAGGTTTTCAATTTTTATATCATAAGATAATGCCATAACTCTTGCGCCGTATTTAAGCCCTAAAAGGCAAGCGTGAAAACGCATTGCAAAAAGGTAATCTATATTGGCGAAATTTTCAATAATTGATTTAATTTTAGTATTCCCCATAAGCTCCGTTCTCATTTTGGGGTATTGTGTTTTGAGCTCTCTTTCAAACCTGTAACAAATTTCGCCGTCTTGCGTTTTTTGGAAAGGTAGTATTAAAACTGTTCTGTCCGAAAAGTATATTCCTATATATTTTGCAAGAGTTTTAATAAAATCCTCATGCATATGGCTGTATGAGCGCAACTGAACGCCAACGTAACCTCTGTTTTCTTTTACGTTAAGCGGTATATCCCAAGCAGGGTCATACACCAAGTTTGATTTTATTTTCCATTTTCCCAATAACTTATAAGAATATTTATCTCTAAGCGTTACCAAATCGCAAATTGAAAGAGTAAATTTTACCAATGATTGCCAAAAATTACCGTATATCGGACCTATCCCCTGTGCAAAAATTATTACCTTTTTTGAGAACAGTTTTGCCAAAATGATTATTGCAATGTAGTAAATTAAACTTTTGTTGCTGGTTGTATTCTGAAGAAGACTGCCCCCACCGCTTATAAGATAATCACACTCAAGAATTGCTTTTATGATTTGTATGGGATTTTTATAGTTATAAGCATCCACTTTAAATTCTTCTTTTGTTGCTTTTGGATTGGCGGACAATGCTTTAACTTCAACTCCTTTTGCTCTAAGGTGTCTTGTTAAAATTGCAAAAATTACATCATCGCCAAAATTTGAAAAACCGATATATCCTGATACTAGTGCTTTTTTACTCATAAATCTCGCTGTATAATTTTTCTATCTCACATTTTTTGGGTATTGATTTTATTGCGCCCACTCCTCTTATTTGTAAAATTGAGAGTGAGTTTGCAAGCTTGGCTGACTTTAGTGAATCGTAGCCCTTTAGGAAATAATTCAAAAATCCGCCGTTATAGGCTGCTTCCCAGCCTGTTGAATCAATAATACTTGTTTTAATGTATGGTATAAAGTTTTTATTACCTAAACTAAGAACATGTATTCCGTTTTTATGTTCTCTTATAACAGATGTAGATATGCCGTTATCCACCAACATTGCTTGAATTTTATCTATGCTTTGTGTTTCAAATAATGCTTGCGAATCTGACTTTGTATTCATAAAAATAATATCTATATACTCGCTTATTTCATCAAAATACTCTCTAGCTTCCTCGGGGGTAGATATTTTATCCGAATAGTTGGGGTCGTAAGCAACCAAAATGTCGTTTTGTTTGGCAAATTTAAAAATTTCTCTTACAACCTCTCTTACACTAAGAGAAAGTGATTGTACAAAGCCTGTTGCATAAACACATTTTGCATTTTTTATGTATTCAAAATTTATATCATTAATGCCAAGGCTCATTGCCGCAGTTTTTCTTCTGTAAAATACAAACTCACTTTTGTCCTCTTTTTTTGCGACAAAATATAGACCGTTTTGTCCGTTTGTAAGTTTAATTTGTGAAGTATCCAAGCCTTCTGAATCCCAAGCGTCTAAAAGATACTCGCAAAAATTATCGTTAGCAAGTTTTGTTATATAACCTGCTGTCGAGCCGGACCTCAATGCAGCAATAGCGCAGCACAAGGAATCTCCGCCATAATATTTGTCAAAAATTTGGGCAAATTTTAATGACGTGTTTGTACTTAATTCAACTAAACCTTCACCGATTGTAACTATGTCTAAATTTTCGTACATATCTTATTTTTAGCATATAAATTGCCTTTGGTCAAAATGTTAAGCTTTGCTTTTTTCTTCTTAAATATGTTATAAATAACTTATGGATAATAATAAAAACGTACTTGTTATTGCGGGTTCTTCTCAAATTGCTCAAGAAAGTATTGAACTGCTTTTAAAAAATGGGTATTTTGTCTATCTTACCTCAAGAAAAGATAACTTAGAGCAAAAGGACGGACTTTGTATTAAATATCTTGATGTAGTTGATTGCGCCTCTTTTGATAGACTTTATAATGAAATTAAAGATATTGAGTTCGATGCAATTATAAACTTTGCAGGTATTGTTGTCTGCTCTCCTGTTGAGTTTTTATCCGATGATGAACTTAAAAAACAGCTTGATGTAAATTTATTTGGTTTGCTTAGGGTTATAAAGACTTTTTCTAAACTCATTAAAAAAGGCGGAAAGTTAATTAATGTCAGCTCTGTTGCCTCATACGGTATTTTTCCCTTTATCTCACCCTATTGCCTGTCTAAAGCTGCGTCAGATGTTTTGCTTAGGGCATTTTCTCTTGAAACGGGTATAAAATACGTTAGTATTCGTCCGGGGGTTATTAAAACAAAATTTTGGGATGAAAGCATTAAAGGTAACGAGAAGAATTTTAAAAATTTTGAAAATAATAAGTATCAAAAATCAGGTGAATTTTTACTAAAAAATGCTAAAAAAAATGCACATAACGGTACTTCGCCAAAGGTTGTTGCAAAAGCAATTTATAAGGCAGTTAAGAGTAAAAACCCAAAACCTGTTATAAATGTTGGTTTTGACAGCATTTTTGTTTCGATATTAACTAAACTCTTGCCTCAAGGCTTATTCGACAGTTTAATTCGTTTGCTATTGAAGTTTAGGACAAGGGGGTAAAATGAAAAAAGTTTTTTTGGTGTATCCGCCCTCAAAAATTATGAACAGGGAAGAGCGTTGTCAGCAACCGCTTGATGACCTTTTTCTTATCCCCCCTCTTCCTCCTATGGATTTAATGTATTTATCTTCAATTGCAAAAAATAATTCCTGCGAGGTTATGCTCAAAGATTACAGCTTAAAAGCTCAAACTTATAAGGACTTTGAGGATGACTTAAAGGAATTTAAACCTGATATTGTACTTGTTAATGTTACAACGCCAACTCTTGAGAGCGATATAGAAACACTTCGTATAGTAAAGGTTGTTAATCCTAATATTTTAACCATTGCAAAAGGCGCACATTTTCACTTTATGCCGCAAGAGGTTCTTGAAACTCACGATTTTATTGATATTGCAATATGTTCTGAAGCGGAAATTACTTTTGATGAAATATTAAAAAATAAAAAGTTGGAAGATATTCAAGGAATTGCATTCAGACGCGGTTTTGAAATTATTCAGACTCAGCGTCGTCCTTTTAACGAAAATTTAGACGAGCTTCCATATCCTGATAGAGATATTATTGATAACTCTTTGTATTTTCGTCCCGATACTGGCGAAAAACAAACTATTATCAAAGTTTCAAGAGGGTGCCCTTATCATTGTTTCTTTTGCCTTGCAACACCAATTAACGGAAGGATAGTAAGGCATCGAAGTCCGAAAAATATTGTCGGTGAAATTAAGCTTTGTGTTGAAAAATACGGAATAAAAAACTTTGTTTTTTGGTCAGATATTTTTAACCTTGATAATGATTGGGTCAAAGAACTTTGCAATGAAATTATTTCAAGCGGCTTAAAAATCACCTTTTCAACCAACACAAGAGCTGATACTGTTGATTTTGACACGGTAAAACTAATGAAAAAAGCCGGATGCACCCTTGTTTCAATGGGTATAGAAAGCGGTTCTCAGGAAATGCTCGATAAAATGGGTAAGAAAATCACCCTTTCACAAGTGGAAAAATCCGTTAAGCTCTTTAAAAAACTGGGCATCGCAATTTATGCCTACTACGTAATCGGGCTGCCGTGGGAAACAAAGAGCACGCTTGAAGAAACTCTCCTTTTTGCAAAGAAATTAAATACAGATTTTGTTAGCTTCTATACCGCTACACCGCTTTTGGGAACTGATTTTTACAGTTACATAGAAAATAATTATTTAGGTGTATTAAATTATTCCAAGCCTTATTATTATCCTTGTGTTAATACCCACAATCTCACCTGTGATGAGGTTTTTGAGTATCACAAAAAAATGGTCAGAAGTTACTACTTGCGATTTTCTTATGTCATTAAAATGCTCTTTAAAATCCGCTCGCTAAAGCAGTTTGTAAATTATTCAAGAGTTGCTTTAAAAATTTTTAAAAGAAAGTGAAACTTTTAAAAAATTATTTCGTCGATTTTTTAAGGAGAGTTGTATGGATAATTTAGTAAGCACTTATATATATGAAATTAAAAAAGGCTCAAAGCTCTTAGCTCTTGTTACTTTGCTTGAGCAAGATGTTGATTGTGCAATAGAAAAAATAAAAAAAGCGGGTTTTTCGCACTGTACTCAAAAAATCGAAGGTAAGGTCAACCTTTTCTTTGGTGAAAAATGTTGTATTGATATTATCTCTACATTTAAAGATAAGGACTTATGTAATCTTACGCCTCAAGAAGACTTTATTTTGGGTATTATGCTCGGCTATTCGCGAGAAAAACAGTGTCATAGGTATTTAAATCGCCTTGATTTATGCCCGATTGGGTAATACAATATATGTAAATATCATTTTAATATATTTGTGAATTAGTTTACAAGGAGATTAAAATGATTGTTACCATAATGGATGGTTGCACAGGCTGTGGAGCTTGCGAAGCTATTAACCCTGATGTTTTTCACATTGATTCAACTGCTCATGTTGATTCTTCAAAGATACCGGGCAATGAGCAAGACTGTATTGATGCAGCATTAATTTGTCCCGTTAATGCGATATGGGTTGAAGATATTTAATTTTATAAAAAGCACCTAGAAATAGGTGCTTTAGTTTATTTGGTTGATTTTTTCTTATTTTTATTGCGGTGTCTCTTTTATACGGATAAAATGGAGAATAATAGTAGGAGATTTTGTATGAAAAAAATGATTATGGCATTATCCGTTGCCTTTTTATTAACAAGTGCAAGCTTTGCTCAAGAAGCTGTTTTTGCTTCATTAGATACTGTTGAAGAAATTCAAAAAGTTGATTTAGAGCCTGTTTCGCAAACATCTTCTCAAAGTGGAAGTGTTGAGAAAACGACCACATCTTCTATTCAAGAAGAAAGCTTTAAAAAGGCTATAACAAATCTTGATGACGCATCCGCTGAAATCAGAGAACAGTTGATTAACTATAATTCTCAACTTAGCGCTGCAAAAGTTAGAAGCGAGCAAGCAAAAGCAGAAGTAAAAGAGCTTCAAAAATGTGTTAATGTTACTAAGAAAAAATTAAAAAACATTGAAAAATCAAAAAAATACATTAACTCTAATTTCCAAACTGAAAGCAAATAAGCTTATAAGCAGGAATTTACAAGTTCATACATCTTGTCGAGGCTATCTTCGGCAAGATGTTTTTTAAATTCAGAAATGTCTTTAAACTCTTCTTCAAGCAGACAAAAATCAGGGTCTGATTTAACCTTGTCTATACTTACAGGATTTAAATATTTTATTTCATCAATGTCTAAAATCTCTATCATGCCCGTATTTTCAAGTATTTCCAAGGTCTTTTGGACAAAATCTTCACTAACTGAGCATATTTGAGCCATTTTTGATATTTCAATTTGCCCTTGCTTATGATTGTGCGCAAATTTTACCATACCTTTGATTGTGTTAATTGTGTCCTCTAAGGTGCTTGCGCTTTCATCTTTCATTAAATGTATTTTTGCGGGTTTAATTTTGCTGATTATTTCTTCAAAATTTTTGTAGCTTGCAGGATAGTCAAAAAACATTATACTGTCAGGCTTTTCACCGTCAACATAATATTTTTTCTCTATTTCCGGATAATTTTTTAAAATATTTGTAGTTTTTAAGTTCTTTGCCCAAACGGCTATATCTTGGTCTTTTCCTTTCAGATAGTCCGATATTTGCTTTAAAATACCTGTTTTTTGCCTGTGGTCGTATATTTTTACCTTTGCCTCAGTCTTTTTTGAAAGCTTTTCGCTGTAAATATCGCAAATTTCAAGCTGAATGGTTTCCCTGTCGCCAAAAGTATTTAGTCTTGGCACAAAAGCCATATCAATTACGCTTTCTTGCTCAAGGCTAAGTTCGCTTTCTCTCCATTTTACACACTCAAAAATTTCATTATCTTTTTTGCATATTAACTTTAAGTGATCCGAATTTTTGCCTATAAATTTGGACTCACAAACATTTAAGTCTTTAAGTGCGAAAACTGTTGCGGGATTATCTTGCCCAAATGGTTCAAGAAGAGAAATTGTCTCAAGCAAGTTTAAGTTTATTTCGCTCGGCTTTAAAATTTTATCTACAAAAAGATATTCACTCTGTTTTGATTCATACCCAAGCTCATCAATGGCTTCTAATATGATGTTTTTAACTTCTTCAAGCGAGTGTTTTTCTAGGTCAAACGAAAAACCGCCCGCAAGAGAGTGTCCGCCAAAACCTTCAAATAATTCAGAATTTCTCTTTAAAATTTCATATACATTAAAGCCTTCTTGTGCTCTAATTGAACAGCGAGCAAGTTTTTCATCTTCCGAGGTTATTATAAAAACAGGCTTTAAAAACGTTTCCATTATTTTTGAGGCTACAATACCTATTATTCCTATGTGCCAACCCTTTTTGTAGAGCACAATAGCCTTTTGCTTGTTAAAGCTTTTGTCGTTTTTTACCATATCATAGGCTTCAAGAAAAATTTCATCACAGAGCCCTTGTCTTATTTTGTTAAAATTGTCCAATTTTTCAAGCATAAAGCTCAACGAGCTTTCGTTTTGCTCGGTTAAAAAGTCAAAAGACAAGTCAGGCGTTGTAAGTCTTCCTATGGCGTTAATTCTTGGTGTTAAAATAAAAGCTATGTCTGTGCTTGTAATATTTTTTCTGCCGTTTGCTTCAAAAAGCATTCTAATGCCTGTGTGTACACCGTTATTTATAAGCTTTAAGCCCTTTGTTACAAGCGTTCTGTTCTCACCTAAAAGCGGAACAACATCTGATATTGTTCCAACCGTTGCAAGCACGGTTAGTTCATCGCAAATCTTGTGGTTTTGACCTAATAAATCAACTGCAAGCTTGTATGCTACTCCAACCCCTGCAAGTCTGCAATAGTCTTGTATTTCATCCAGTTTTAATTCTTCTTTTAATGACCCTTGGGCTTGCGGATTTAAAATTGCAAAAGCGTTTGGTATTTCGCCCTCTACCTTATGGTGATCGGTTATAATTACATCTACCCCAAAGGATTTTGCCACTTTAACTTCCGCAATATTAGATATACCACAGTCAACCGTGATTAACACTTTTACTTTGTGCTTTGCAATTAGCGTCAAAAGCTCTTTAGAGTTAAGCCCGTGCCCGTGTTTTTCTCTGCTTGGAATGAATACTTCAAAATTTGCACCAAGTGCCTTTAAGGTTTTGTGCATTAGTGCGCAAGAGGTTACGCCGTCTGCGTCAAAATCGCCCCAAACGAGAATTTTCTCCTGCTTTTCGATTGCATCTTTTATCCTCTCTGACGCTTTTTTACCTTGCGTAAATATGTCAAGCGTGCTTATAGGCTGTTTTTCACTATTTAGGAATTTTTCGGCATCGTTGACATTTAAAATCCCTCTTTGGCTAAGCAAATCACAAAGCAAGGAGTTTGAAAGATATTTCTTCATCTCCTCGCTTTGTTCAAATATTTCTTTTTCTTTTATTTGTCTAAAGTTCATTATCTGTTTCTGCTTAGCTGTGCAAGAAGTCTTAATACTTCAAGGTATAACCAGATTATCGTTACAAGAAGCGCAAAAGCACCGAACCATTCAAAGTATTTTGGAGCCATTTTTTGCGCACCCTGCTCGATAAAATCAAAGTCTAAAATGAAGTTAAGGGCTGCTACTACACAAATCGCAAGGCTTATGCCTATTCCAAGCATACCTGTGTTCCAAATTGCTATAAAGTTCGGATTAAAAAAGCTTATGACAAGACTTATAAGATAAAAAATCATAATACCTACCGTTGCTGTTACAATAACGCTTCTAAATCTGTCGGTTGCTCTTATTATGTTTGCTTTGTATAAAAATAGCATTGCAAAAAGAGTAATAAAGGTTACCAGTGCAGCATTTGCTACAATTCCGCTTAATTGTGCCTCATACATTGCTGAAATACCGCCTATTGCAAGACCTTCGCAAGCAGCGTAAGCGATTGATAAAACTTTAGCGTTTTGAGGTTTAAAACGCATGACTATGGCAAGCACAAGGCCCGCTATGATGCCACCCCAAACAAGCATGGAAACTTTGTCCATATATCCGCTGAATGCTTGCACCCAAGTGTAAGCGCCTACAACTGCGGTTATGGCAAGCAAAAGTATTGTTTTGTTGACTGCACCTGAAACTGTCATAGGTTCGCCGTCAAGCACGGCACCGTTATACACTTCACCTTGAGTCATTGGATTTGATGTCATTTTTACTCCTCCATTAATATCTTAATGGATTATACTACGTTTTTAAAGTAAAATAAAGACATGCTAAAAGTTGCACTTACGGGTAATATCGCATCGGGAAAGTCCAGTGTTGTATCTATACTTAAAGGACTTGATTTTCCTGTATTTGAAGCCGATATTGCAAGCAGCGTTATTTTTAAAAACTCAAAAGAAATATATGAACTTTTTGGAACAAATAATCAAAAGGAAGTCGCGAAAACCGTTTTCTCCGATAAAATAAAACTTAAGCAGTTGGAAGAAATTATTCACCCAAAAGTTAAAGATATGCTTTTTGATTTTTTTGGTAAAAATTCCTCTTCTAATCTTGTTTTTGCTGAAATCCCCTTGCTTTTTGAAGCGGGTTTTGATAAGTATTTTGACAAAATAATCTTTATTGACGCACCATATGACCTTCGGCTTGAGCGTCTGATTAAGCGAAATAACTATACTTCAGAATATGCTAAGTTAAGAATTGATTCTCAAATTAAGCCTGATGATAAGATTTTAAAAAGCGACTATCTTATCATTAATGATAGAGATGAAGATACACTAAAGAAAAGAGTTTTAGAAGTTATAAAATCATTAGAACTTCTCTAATTAATTTGCAAGCTGTTGCTGTTGAAACTTTTGTAATGTCTAAATCCGGTGCAAGTTCTACCACATCCGCACCAATAATATTATATTTTTTAAGCTCTACAATCCACTTCATAAGCTCTTTGTACGTTAAGCCGCCCGCTTCAGGTGTACCTGTTCCGCTCATAATAGACGGGTCAAGGACGTCTAAGTCTATTGTTACAAAGATTTTCTTGTCTTTAAATTTTTCAAGCTCTTTTGGGTCAAAAGCAAGTGTAGAGTGTTTTTTCATTAGTTCAAATTCACCCTTTTCGCCTGACCTTATCCCTACTTGCATTATATTTTCAAAGCCGATAATTTTTGCTATCTGCAACATTACTCCGGAGTGAGTAAGTTCAATATCAAGATAACTTTCTCTAAGGTCGGTATGCGCGTCAAACTGAATTACGGCGATGTCTTTAAAATGCTTGTAAAGGGCTTTAATGCTGCCAAGTGTAACAAGGTGCTCGCCGCCTATACCCAAGAGTTTTTTGTTATATTTATAAATTTCATCTACATTTTTTTCGATAATTTCTAAGGCCTCTTTTGGTGCGCCAAAAGGAAGCTCTAATTCGCCCGCATCGTAAAAATCGCATTCTGAAAGGTTTCTGTCAAAATATACGGAATATTCTTCTATACCGACGCTTTCAACCCTTATTTGTTGCGGTGCAAATCTTGCCCCGGGTCTGTTTGTACAGGTTCCGTCAAACGGCATACCAAGCATAACTATTTTTGCTTGTTCAATGTCTTCTGTTGCGCCTATAAAATTTTTATCTAAAAATGGTCCGCTTAGCATTTTTTTATTATACCATGAAGTAAATTCTGTAAAACATTTTGTTTTTAATTAATTATGATTATCCAAGCAAACGGCCTGCCGAATATTTTGGCCATTAACTCAAAAAATACACAAAATGTAATAAATTTTACTTCAAAAAAGGACGACTTTACTCGTTTAGACGCCCCATTATTACCTCTTAATGGTAAGCGTAATGATGAGTTAGAACGTTGGGCACAGGAGTTTATCTCTTTACCGGGTTCTTCAAAGGAACATTTGCACTTATTAAGTAGTGTGCTTGCAAAGTCTATGGACGATGAGGAAACTCTTGCTAAAATTCTTTTTGAAGTTTCATGTATCGATTCCCCTCAAAAAATATGTGAGGATATGAAGGACTATGGTGTTGATTTGTTATCCTTAAGCAAAGAAGAGGTTCGAGAATTTCAAAAAAATGTAGATAATTTTTCAAAAGATATGGTTAACGAAGATGCGGATTACGAATCTTTTGTTCTTTTGCCGTTTTTAAACCAGCAACAACTTAAAAAAGTTGACCCTTATGTTGACGATGATTTATATGCTCGTTTGCTTTTTGATATTGCAAACGGTGATGAGGAGTTTTTTCAAAAGCTCAACGAATACTCTTCCTTTGTTGATCTTTACAGACAAAGACTTAATGTTCGACTTAAGGGTGCTGATTTTCAGAATATAATGCGTTCTTCGCTGGATAAAGAGATTATTTTGGGAAGATTAACCGAGCTTGCTGAATATACTAAAAGCCTTGATGCGCGCATGGATTCACCGCTTTATATCACCTCAAATACTTTTTCTAATCTTTCTCTTGCAAGCGATGATAAGTGGAAGCTTGCAAAGTATTTTATGGCTTTAAAGAATTCAATTCCTTCCGGCTATGTTAATTTTTGCTTAGAGGACATTGATAGGCTATCGAATATGTCTAAAGAGGAATTCAAGAGTGCTCAAAAGCTTATAAATTGCCCAAGAATGGACTATGCATATCTTGCCGGTTATGAAATTCTTGATTTTGTAAAATTAACACCAAATCAACAAGAGCGTGCAATAAAATATCTTTCTACAAAGGTTAATAATCAAAACTCTAGTTTCGGATATGCAAATTATCCTCAACCCCATGTTATTTACGACCTTGTTAATTTAGATGAGAAAAAGTCTGATTTTATATTTTCAAACTTTAAATATTTGGAAGATCAACAAATTAAGACTTATGTTGAAATATATACAAATCCTGACTTATTATCATTGCCTTTAGCAAAGCGAATTGATCTTGCCTCAGAGGCTGAAGCCATAAATGCATCATTTGATAAGTTTGGGATTGTTGATACAGAATTTAAAAATATTTCTGCTAAACTTCAAGGCTCTCTGTCTATTGCGGATGTTTCTCTTGATGTTCCTAAAATAAATATAGTACAGCTTTTCAAAACTTTTCTGTCAAATATTAAAGTAGGCGAAACGCAAAGAGCAGATTTTAACCCAAATCTTTCTTATTCGGATAATATCTTGACCATAAATGATGATTTTATTAAGTCATTCGGAAGAAGCGGTTTGCCTCTAACATACCCTAGAGACGCTTTTTTATCCGATTTGGATGATTTAACAAAGGCTTTACCTAAAGAGAAAAGAAACGATATTTTTCATAAGTTATCAATTGTACCTAAGTTTACTGATGATAAGCTGGATGGATATAACGGTCTTTTGGCAATCAAAAATTTGGATTTAACAGACTCTGTCGATAAATCCGTATATGACATTGCATATAAATTTCTTTATTCCAATACTGTTAACACAGGCAATGAGGAATTAGACAAGGAATTAAACACGATAATAAAAGCTTTTCCTGAATTTTTAAATTCCGTAGGCAAGCTTCAAAACCCGACACACAGATATTCAAATGATATTCATACTCTTGCGGTGCTTAATAATTGTATTTCTAATCCTAAGTATCAAGAGTTAAATCAGACTTCTAAAACAGCTATTAAGTTGTTAGCATTATTTCACGATTTGGGTAAAGCAGATAGCGTAGTTGACAAGGGTCATCAAAATACAAGTGCCTATTATGTTAAATCTATTCTTGGCAAGTTAAATATTGGCGAAGATATGTCTGATAGGATTTATGAGCTTGTAAAAAATCATCACTGGTTTGAAGAATATAATACCGGAACAAGTGCTCCTGAGTATCCTGCCTTTATGTTCAGGCGTCCCTATGATTTTGATATTGCCCAAATATTTGCAAGAGCAGATTTATTGGGCGTTGGCGCTTCAATGTTTACAGATTATTGTGATGACTTAAACGAAGAACATCTTGCGCCTATTAAAGAAAAAATTAACAAAATTTACTCAACGGGTAATGCTGTTTATTCTTCTAATGTTGTCTTAGAAGATAAAATTCCTCGTGAGATTGATTCGGATGGCAGTGAATATAAAGTTATTAACTTTACACAAATACCTGATGATGCTGATTTGTCCCAATTTGGTTTTGTTAAGGGATTAAAAAAAGATGATGTTAAACTTTTAGTTCATATGATAGGCGGCGAATATGACCTTTCAAGGTTTACTTATCTGAGTGATATTAACAATGCCGGAGTGTTAAGCGAATCTTTAATCAGCTTAAAACATAAAAGAACTTATTGTTGTCGAAAATATGGTCTTGTATTATCTAACAGCCCGTATAACGTCATTCAAATGTCTGATTCAAATATTGGGTCGGGTACAAAAAAAGATTTTGATTATGCTGTTAAAACAATACAGCGAGATAGTGAAAGATTGAATTTTAAGCACGCTCTTCTAAATCAATTAGGACTGAGCGAGGCTCAAGTTTCTGACGAAGAATATTCTGAGTTTTACAGAAAATTTTTGATTAATAAAAATATGATAAGCCAATTTGGTGATAAAATAACCTATAATCTTGGCGGGCACGAATTCTCATCTTCTGAGCTTAAGAGTGCTTTGGCAAATGTTATGGACAGTTTTATGATAAAAGATGAGAATAATGAAGACAAGCATTGTGAATTTGTTGCATATTTTCCTCGCATGAAAGGGGTTGTAGCAAAAGAAAATTCACTTGAAGATGTTCCACAGTATTTAAAAGACTTTGCCAAACAATATGACTTACCGGTCTTTTTAATTGGTAAAGATTAACAATTTGTCCATTTTATAAAAAACTGCTATATTAATTTTATGAAGTTAATATATAGTATATTTTTTATTTTTATTTTTACTGCAAGCGTCTGGGCGCAAGATTACAGTGCTTATTGGACACCTTATTTGTCTGAAATTGAGACAAATGTTAAAGCCAAATGGTATGATAATTCAAAGCTAAATGAATACACTGACCCGTGCAGCGTAAAAGTGTTTTTCTCAATTCATAAAGACGGCAAAGCTTATCAGGAAAAAATTGCTGAGACAAATTGCCCAAAGGATATTAATAATATTGCTCTTACTTCTATTAAATCAACTTCACCCTTTAAGCCTTTTCCTGCCGAAATTAAAGGAATTGATGATATAGACATAGTCTATGTTTTTAACTATAAACATATAGGTAATATCTCTCAAGATGTTAAAAAAGAGGTTGTTGAAGACAAGTCTCCCCAGAGTGTTCAAAATAAAGATAAGCAAATAAGCGCTCCTGTAAAGGTTGACGATAATTCTTTAACTCCTGCAAAAGGGATAAATAAGAAATTAATTTTGGGAATTTTAGCAGGCGTATTTTTGGCTTTGCTGTCTTTAGCTGTTTTTGCTTGGATAAAAATTAAACACCGCAAAAGCGATGTTTAATAAAGTTATTTAAAACGGAGAAGGGGGGATTCGAACCCCCGGTGGAGTTGCCCCCACACAAACGTTCCAGGTTTGCACCTTAAACCACTCGGACACCTCTCCAGTTTATTATTGTTTCTTTTCTATGACTATCTTTTCGTCTTTGACATCCATTAGAA
The DNA here is from genome assembly GCA_944325665.1 of Candidatus Gastranaerophilales bacterium. Classification (GTDB taxonomy): domain Bacteria; phylum Cyanobacteriota; class Vampirovibrionia; order Gastranaerophilales; family Gastranaerophilaceae; genus Galligastranaerophilus. The sequence continues at coordinate 37,282 of CALVAY010000003.1, read as the reverse complement.
GTTTGTCGTTTGGCTGGTAATTGCCTGTTAGGATTTCTTCTGCCAACACATCTTCGACTTTCTTTTGAATTACGCGTCTTAGAGGTCTTGCACCGTAGGTTTCCGAGTATCCTTCTTTTGCAAGATAGTCTTTTGCTGCATCCGTTACTTCGATTGTAAGTTCTCTTTCGCCTAATCGTTTAAACAGGTCATTAAGCATTAAATCTACAATCTCTCTGATTTCAGATTCATTTAAGTGTGCAAATACGATGATGTCGTCGATTCTGTTTAAGAATTCAGGTCTGAATGCCTTTTTCAATTCTTCCATAACAGTTTCTTTAAGTTTTTCGTATTTGTCTTTTTTCTCGTCATTTGTAACAGAGAAGCCTAATTTTGATGTATTTTGAATCATATGAGCACCAACGTTTGATGTCATAATGATAATTGTGTTTTTAAAGCTTACGTGGCGACCCTTTGAATCAGTCAGACGACCGTCATCAAGTATTTGAAGCATTATGTTAAATACATCAGGGTGCGCTTTTTCGATTTCATCAAAAAGAATAACCGAATAAGGCTTCTTTCTGACAAGCTCTGTCATATGACCACCGTCATCGTAGCCTACGTATCCCGGAGGAGAACCGATAAGTTTTGCTGTCGTATGTTTTTCCATAAACTCGGACATATCGATTCTTATCATATTATCTTCAGAGCCAAAAACAGCTTCTGCAAGAGCTTTTGCCAATTCGGTTTTACCTACACCGGTGGGACCTGAGAAAATAAAGCTACCAATCGGTCTATTTGGGCTTTTAAGTCCGACCCTTGCGCGCCTTATGGCTTTTGAAATTGATACAACAGCTTCGTGTTGACCGATTACTCTGGCGTGAAGAGTTTCTTCAAGTTTAAGTAATCTTTGAGATTCACCTTCGGTAATCTTAGTAACGGGAACACCTGTAATTGTTGAAATTACTTGTGCTACCTCTTCAACACCAACTGTTGGTTTGTTTTCGTCTTGTTCATTTCTCCATTGGTCTTGAATTTCTCTGATTTTATCTTTTAAGTTTGCCTCGTCATCTCTTAAGTCTGAAGCTTTTTCAAACTCTTGATTTCTGATAGCATCTTCTTTTTCTTTAATAATGGCTTTAAGTTGTTTTTCAAGCTCTCTGCCTTCAGGCGGAAGCGCTGAAACATTCAAGCGAACTTTTGAGCTTGCTTCATCAATTATATCAATTGCCTTATCGGGCAAAAATCTTTCTGTTATAAATTTACTTGAAAGTTCTGTTGCCGCAACAATTGCTTCGTCTGAAATGTGCAACTTGTGGTGCTCTTCGTATTTTGGTTTTAGCCCGCGAATAATTTCAATTGTTTCTTCAATTGAAGGCTGATCAACGATAACGGACTGAAAACGTCTTTCAAGTGCGGAATCTTTTTCAATGTGTTTTCTGTACTCATCAAGAGTTGTCGCACCGATAACTTGAATTTCACCTCTTGATAGTGCGGGTTTTAAGATATTTGCAGCATCTATTGCGCCTTCGGCGGCACCGGCACCGATAAGTGTGTGCATTTCATCAATTACAAGGATGATATTACCTGCTTGACGAATTTCGTCCATAATCTTTTTAAGTCTTTCTTCAAATTCGCCACGGTATTTTGTACCCGCAACCAAAAGACCCATATCGAGTTGTATAATTTTTTTGTTTTCAAGAATGTCGGGAACTTCGCAATCAACAATTTTTTGCGCTAGCCCTTGTGCGATAGCTGTTTTACCTACACCGGGTTCACCGATTAAAATAGGGTTGTTTTTTGTCCTTCTTGCAAGAATTTGAATAACTCTTTCGATTTCTTTTTCTCTGCCAACAACCGGGTCTAAACGTTGTTCCTGTGCTGCAAGAGTTAAGTCTGTACCAAATTCATCCAAGCTTGGAGTTTTTGCTTTAGACTGAGAAGCCCCCGGTGTTGCTGTTTGAGCCCCTGAAGAACTTGTTTTTGTTTCACCTAATAGCTTAATTACATTACTTCTGCATTTATTTAGGTCAACACCAAGATTTTCAAGTACTTTTGCTGCAACACCTTCGCCTTCTCTGATTAAACCAAGAAGCAGGTGTTCTGTGCCAATGTAATTATGCCCCAACTGTCTTGCTTCATCCCAAGATAATTCAAGAACCTTTTTAGCTCTTGGAGTGAATGGTATTTCAACAGCTACAAAACCCGAGCCTCTGCCGATGATTTTTTCAACTTGTGCTCTGGCATCTTTAATTGTTACGCCCATTGATTTAAGTGTTTTTGCTGCAATACCCGTTCCTTCGCCGATTAGACCAAGCAGAACTTGTTCCGTACCGACGAAATTATGTCCCAAGCGTCTTGCTTCTTCTTGGGCCAGCATAATTACTCTTATTGCTTTTTCTGTAAATCTTTCAAACATGTTATAAACTTCCTAATAGATTTTACTAATTCTTAGTTTAATCTTACAACAAAAATTTTGAGTTTCAATTGGTAAAAATTACTCAATCATATCAACTCTGCGTTTGTGTCTGCCGCCTTCAAAACCTGTTTTTAGCCAAACATCAACAATATCAAGAGCCAAGTTTTGTCCGATTACGCGCTCGCCAAGGCAAAGAATGTTTGCATTATTGTGAGCTCTTGAAACTCTTGCAGAGTAAGTATTTTCAAGGCATACAGCTCTTACACCTTTTGTTTTGTTTGCAGTAATTGACATGCCAATACCTGTACCGCAAACCAAGATACCTCTGTCAAAATTGCCTGCTGCAACTTCTTTTGCAACTTCTTTTGCAACAATGGGATAATCGCTTTGCTCAAGCGTGTGTATTCCAAAATCTTTAAATTCGATTTTGTGTACTTCAAGATACTCAAGGATTTTCTCTTTTAAGTGAAAACCACCGTGATCACAGCCGATTGCAATTTTTAAATTTTCCATATTAACACTCCCATTAAACTGTTAATTAAAATTATACAGTTTTTTTGGGAGTGTGTAAATATAATTACTGTTTGTTATTTATACTGCTGGTTTAATTCTTCCATAGCTTGTATTAACTGTTCAAAGTCAACACTTCCTGGGTACTCGCCACCTGCCAGAGCATATTTTAACAAGCCTTCTGCTTCTTCTTTTGCATTATTAATACCACCGGGTCTGTTGCCCCAGAGGTCCGAGGATTTTTCCCAAGTTGTTTTCATAAATTCATCATATAGTTCAATTACTTTGTTAAGATTTTCTGCATCATATTTATCTTGTTGTTCAACGCCTTTATTTATATCAAGCTTATTATACACACTGTCTATATGCTGAATTTGGCTTTCATAGGCAGCCTTTACTGTTTCAACATGTTGATCAATAACTGATTTATCTGTTCTCGCGCTTACATAGTTTTCTAATTCACCCATTCCACTTGTATCCCATGCGTCATTAATCATTGAGTTTACCTGATCTTTGTACGAAGATACATCTATATCTGTTACAAGTTGTTGTGTCGGGCTTAGGTTGTCAACCGCATCATATGCCTCTTGCGCATGAGCGCTAAATTCTGCTTGTGTTTTTAGTATTTCAAGTTTTGCATCAAGAACGTGTTTTGCCTCTTCTTGATTAAGACCTTTATACGAAAGCATATTTTTGTAATCTTCACCAAGTTGATATGACTGAAGAAGTTCTTTTAGTTCGGGATTTTCGTCAGAATTTTCAAGCTCTTCTATTTCTTGAAGATTTGTCATATATGTATCTATCTGACCCAAAATTTCTTCAGCTTGTTCGGTATCCTTATTAACGGACGATGGTGCCATTAGGGTATTGTATTCATCTATAAGACCATCTAGATAATTTGAGCTGTTTTCTTCTTTGTTTACATTTTTCCAATATTCGTCATTTCTGTATCCAGGATTTTTTGGCTCTTCAGCTTCATCACCCTGTTCTTCGGGCTCTGTAATTTCGCCTGTTTCAGGGTTATAAATTCTGCCGTCAGAGTATGTTATTGTGCCGTCAGTATTGTATGTAGCGCCTTTGTCATCATACTCGCCTGTTTCCGGGTTTCTGTGGTATTCGACAACCGTTCCGTCTTCATATTCAATACGTCTTGTTCTTCCGCCGTCAATAAGTTGACTTTCTACCTCAGCACCGTATGCTTCAGCATCTTGCGCATACATTGGTTCGCTATCTTCATCACCCTGTTCTTCGGGCTCGCTTCCTTCGGGTTCTTGGCCGGTTGCTTCTTTATTTTCTTTTACGGCTACAGCAACTTGTTCTTCATTTGGCTCCCAATTTTCTTCTGTTTCGCCTTTTTCATTTATTGCACCAAGTTCTTTTGCCTGCTCTTGTTGGCGGGCGGTTTCAGCTTCAATTGCAGCCTGTTGTTCCGCCTGTTCTTTTTGAGCAGTTGTTTGTTCAATAGAATCTTGCAGGTTGTTAATTTCTTGATTTATTTTATCAATAGTTTCTTGATTTTCTTCTTGTGCGTCTTTTAATTCTTTTTGTAATTCGCCAAATTCTTCTTTTGCGGCTTCAATTTCCTCTTTCTTGCTGTTCATTTGCTGCTTGGTGTTGTCGAGTTCTTTTTGTGCTTCTTTTTGTTTTTCAATGGCACTTTGATATTCTCTTTTAGCGTTGTTTACCTCATTTAGCATATTTTGATATTGTTCAGGGTTTTCTTCCTGATTAATTCCTCCGAGAGCATTTTGTTTTGCATTGAGGTTATCAAGAGCGCTGCTTACGGCAGTATTAGCACTGTCTAGTGCTGTTGTTTTTGACTCATACTGTGTATTTAGCTCTGCGTATTCTGATGTTAATGCAGCTGTCTTGTCTTGTATTTCATCGATTGATTGTTCGATAGGTATAAAAATTTGCTGACCCGCATATATTGTGTCATCCAACTCAATTTGCTTGCCTGATTTCTTTTCATTATATTCAACAATTTCTTCCATGAGCTGTTGAATTTCTGCCGCACTTGCACCTTCACCTGCTTGGTTTTTTGCTATATTCCACCAGCAATCGTTACGCTTGCCTGTTCCCCAGGCGTCGATTTTTAATGAATTAATGGGGTCGCTCATTTTTACACTCCTTGCTTGCCTTCCAAATTTATTTACGGGTTTTTAAGCGCCTTTCTTTATAATTTTCAATCTTTTATTTACAAAGCTTTACATTTTTTGAGACTTTTTATTTGCTTGTTTTTATTTAATTTTTGTTATATTATAAATGCCGTATACGGTACATTAATGAGGATTAATGATATGACAGAAAGAAAACTTGTCGGAACAGGTGAAATGTTCAAAAAAGCACTTGCAGGCAAATATGCTATTGGTGCTTACAATGTTAACAACATGGAAATTTTGCAAGGTATAGCAGAAGCTGCTGAAGAGACTCGTTCTCCTATTATTTTGCAAGTTTCAGCAGGTGCTAGAAAATATGCTAATCAAACATACTTAATTAAATTGGTTGAAGCTGCTCTTGCAACAACAACTGTTCCAATTGCTCTTCACTTAGACCACGGTGCAGACTTTGAAATTTGTAAAGCTTGTATCGACGGCGGTTTCTCTTCAGTTATGATTGACGGTAGCAGATTCCCGCTTGAAGAAAATATTGCTTTAACTAAAAAAGTTGTTGAATACGCTCACGAAAGAGGAGTTTCAGTTGAAGCTGAACTTGGTAAACTTGCCGGTGTAGAAGATGACGTTAAAGTTGATGCTAAACACGCTACTTACACTGATCCTGAAGAAGCTGCAAGATTTGTTAAAGAAACAGGTTGTGATTCTTTGGCTATCGCTATCGGTACTTCACACGGTGCATACAAATTCAAAGGTGAAGCTAAATTAGACTTCGAAAGATTGGCTGAATGTAAAAAAGCAATCTTTGATGTTGTTGGCTATGATTATCCGATTGTTCTTCACGGTTCATCATCCGTTCCAAAAGAATTTGTTGCTAAATGTAATAAATTCGGTGGCAACTTGCCTGATGCACAAGGTGTCCCTGAAGATATGCTTAACTATGCTTCTAAACACGGTGTTGCTAAAATTAACATCGATACAGATTTAAGATTAGCTATGACTTCTACAATCAGAGAGTTCTTTGTTGAACATCCTGAAAAATTTGACCCGAGAGAATATATGGGTCCGGGTAGAACAGCCGTTAAAGAAATAGTTATTCACAAAATGAGAGACGTATTAGGTACAGCAGGACACGCTGACGACTAGTACATCCTTTATAAAGTATAATGAGCCTTGAGTTTTCGAGGCTCATTTTTTATTGTCAAGGCTTTTTTTATAAATTTTAAATTATTAAAAAAAAATTTACTTTATGAAATATTTGCTGATTTTTAATTATATTCTGTGCTATAACAAATAATGAAAACGGAATATACACACATAAAGGGGAACAATTTAATGAGTGAATACTTGAGTAAAGAAGAGATTAAACAATGGAGAAGCTCTCTTGAAAAAATAACTCTTGAAGAATTTGCTAAAAGATTGGGTAAAACACTAAAGGAAGAAAAACAAACACGTGATATTGTTGATTTGGTTTTAAAGAGCGAGAAAAGTTCCTCTGCTATGTCTGTTGAAAGAGAACAATGTCCAAAAGAAAATATTTTAAAGGTTGCAAAAAAATCTGTTGAAATTCAAGAAGAGAAAATGAAGGAAGATAAAAAAGAAAGTGTTTTTTCTTCTCTAAAATTAACTTTTAAAAAGCCGTTAACTCAGCGCGAACAAGCTGTTTTAGAACATTTTATGCAAAACAAAAATCAAGTTGTTTATGCCAAAGATTTGGCTACAATCCTTGAACTTCCAACGGATTATGTTTATAAATATATTAAAAACCTAAGAGCAAAGATTAACGAAGATGTCCTTCAAAATGCCACAAAAGGCGGTTATAAGCTTAATGTGTAATCTTTATTAAACATTTGCCTTAAAATTTAAATGTATTTATAATTAATATAATGGACGGACAAAAGTTTATAAAGGTATTTGATTTAATCTCGGATTTAATTAACGGCAAAAGCCCGCTTAATGCAGACTTTTATGCGTACAGTCTGGGTGAGATAAATTCTGTATTTGATTTTGATTTTATTGGCATTTACTTTACGTCCGAATCGGACTATGAGATTAAATCCTTTATCGGCAATAAAGTTGAGCTTGGTGAGGATGTTAAAAGTATTATATTTTCCCACAATTCAAATGAACCCCTGCTTCTTGAAAACAACTATAATTGCTTTTCTTCGGACATTAAAAATGTTCTTATTTCAAAGTTGTATATTAAAAATTCCTGCTTTGGCTTTGTTATGGCCTTGTCAAAAAATAAATTAGAAAAAGCTGAAGTTTGTGCATTTTCTTCACTTGTAAGTATTTTTTCTTATTTAATTAAAGACTATGAGTTAAATGATGTTGTTAAAATGCAGCTAAAGGCTCTTCAAGAGGCTATTGTTGAGAAAAATAATGCTTACGAGGTTATTGAAAAACAACATAAAAAATTACTTGAACTTGATGAGACCAAAAATGCTTTTTTGGCAAATATATCTCATGAATTAAGAACGCCTCTTAACGCTATCATCGGTTTTTCTCAAGCCCTGGGCTGTAAAATCTTTGGCGAATTAAACGAAAAACAGGAAGAATATATAAAAGACATTCAAATTTCGGGACTTCATCTCTTAGGTATGATTAATGAAATTTTGGATTTGTCAAAAATAGAATCAAAGGCAATGAAGGCTTCATTTAGTGAGATTTCCCCGCAGAGCGTTATTCAAGAAGCGATAAATATACTATCTCCGCTTGCTCAGCAAAAATCAATCAGTGTCGAATTTGCCTCCGGTTGCGATTCGAACATAAAATCAGATTATCAGAAATTTCAACAAATTTTGTATAACCTTTTAAGCAATGCAATAAAATTTACACCTGAGAACGGGAAAATACATATTAGAACCAAGTGTATTGATAACGACTTTGTTTTAGAGGTTCAAGATAACGGCATTGGAATCGATAAAAAATATCACAACAAGATTTTTACAAAGTTTGTTCATCTTAATAATCTTTACTCGAAATCTCAAAGCTCGACAGGGCTTGGGCTTACTATTACAAAGGAGTTAGTTAAGCTCTTAAAAGGAAAAATTACGCTGGAAAGTGCCTTGGGAAAAGGTACAACATTTAAAATTGTTTTTAAAAAGGCGCTGGTATGAAAAAAATACTTCTTGTAGAAGACAATGAAATAAATATGAAGCTTTTTTATGATATATTGTCTTTTCAAGGCCACGATATTGAAAAATCTTTTGATGGTGAAGATGCTTATGATAAAATATTAAAAGGTGGATATGATTTAATGATTTTAGATATTGCACTGCCAAAGATGGATGGATTTACCTTATTGAAAAAATTAAAAGGCGAAGGTGTAAATATTCCGAAAACATTAATTGTTTCTGCTTTTGCAATGGACAAAGACAAACAACAGGCTAAAATGCTCGGTTGCGATAACTACATTACTAAGCCTATTGATGTTACAAATTTCATTGCACAAACCAATAAACTTCTGGGAATAAAATAAATACAGTGTTAAACCAACGCCTTGAGATAAAAAATGCATATGAACTTATAGCAGAGCTTGATGTTTCCACTTTTTGGAAAAACAAGTTCAGATTGCTATACATATCTTATTTTAATAATTTTACTCAAGGGCAAACTAAAAATAGTCTCATTTGGCACTTTTGTCCTCAATTATCCAATCTTTCATTTGCCAACAAAATGAAATTTGACTCTCGTTCAAACTTTCTGGCACTTTTGTTTGGTCCGTTTTATTATCTGTTTAAAGGAATGTTTATCAAAGGCATACTCCTGCTTTTAATACCAATTGTTGCCTTATACTACGATATTGGGCTTGTTTGTATTTTGCCTTTCATTTTTGTTTTTTGCTCGTATAATGCCGATTTAGATTATTTTTCAAAAAAAGTTCTTGATGATGTAAGAGTTCATAACAACCCGCATACTCTGGTACCTTTTTTTGATAAGAAATTCGCCACTAAAATGCTTAAAAGACCCCTTATGGGGATTTATTTCAGAAAAATTCTTATGATTTTTCTTATAGTCGTCGGAATTTCTATGTCGATTTCTTTTGTCGATTCAAAAATGGTTATGCGATATTTCAACGGAATTGAAAAGCATTGCACTGATTACCAAAGCTGTCTTTCTCTTAGCGGCGATTTGCACTCAAAAGTTATGAGCGGAATTGACGTTACTGCCGATGATTACTATAAACTCGGCTGTGCTCTTTTTTGGGCAGATCAAAAAATGGGTGCTATTGAAAGTTTTCAAAGGGCGAAAGTTATTGATCCGGACGATATTCGCTCTTTTGCTGCAAGTGCGTATGTCTATACGGATATTAACAGTTATAAAAATGCGATTATGGCTTATCAGCAGATTTTAGACCAAGACCCTTCCTTAAAATTTGTATATTATTATCTCGGACGTGTCTATTATAAAGCGGGTAGCTACGTCAGCGCCTTAAATGCTTTTGATAAAGCGGTTAAGGCTTACCCTGATGAGCCTGCTTACCTTGAAGCAAGAGCCTATGCCAAAATTTATCTGAACGATTACAAGGGTGCAAGGCAAGATATTGAAACAACAATTTTACTTCTGCAAAAAAGAAATAAAACAAAAAATGCAAGTAAAATCATTAATTTGCAAAACTATTTAAATTCTATTTAGTTGTCTAAAACCTTATGAACCTTGAAGTTTGGGCAAACGCCGCAATTTGAACACTTTGTTTCGCAAGGAATTGTCGTTGCTGCAAGTTGAGCCTTTTTGTATTCGTTAATAAGCCAGCTCTTGTTAACTCCGCAGTCTATTATTTCCCAATGAGCTGTTTTGTCTGTATCATATGTTTTTGTGGCTAATTCTTCAATATCCAGATTAAATTTTTCAGCAGCTTTGTGATACATTTCAAAATCAATATTTTCTTCCCATGAATCAAGGTAAGAGCCATTTTTGTACAATTCATAAATAAAATCACAAAGTTTTTCCGAGCCTCGCGTTAAAAACGCCTCAAGCTGAGAAACCTTGGGAGTGTGGAAGTTTAATTTTGCATTTTTTATTTCCGGCTTTTTTGAAAGCAGAAGCGAAATTTTTCTTTCAATTTCTTCAAGCGTATTTTGTCCGTGCCAAGCAAAAGGCGTGTGTGGCTTGGGAACAAAAACAGCTATTGAGCAGGTAATTTTGGGTACTTTTAGATTCATTTCGCGACACTTTTTGTTAATGGTTTTAATTAATTCTGCTATCGCCAAAACGTCTTCGTCTTTTTCAAAGGGCAAACCAATAATAAAATAAAATTTAATTTTATCCCAACCGCTCTCAACACATGATACAACGGCATTTACAATTTGCTCTTCGCTTAAGTTTTTGTTTATTACATCCCTCATCCTTTGGCTTCCGGCTTCAGGAGCAATTGTAATTGTAGATTTTTTTTCTGCTTGCATTAAATTTGCTAATTTTAGAGAAAACTTGTCCGCTCTTTGGCTGGGCAGTGAAACATTTATCCCGCTGCCTAAAAAATGTTTGTTAAGCCTTTCAATAATTTCTTCAATATTAGTATGGTCGTTTGATGAAAGAGATAGGAGCGAATACTCATCGTAACCTGTATTTTTTACATATTCACAGGCTAAATTTATTATATCTTCCTTGTTTCTTTCTCTTACGGGCAGATTCGTGTGTGCGCTTTGGCAAAATCTGCATAATCTCGCACAACCCCTTCTAATTTCTATCGTTGCTCTGTCATGTACGCTCGTAAAGTGCGAGATAGGTGATTTTGTTGGATGCGATTTTTTGTCCAGTTGAAAAATTCTTTTTCTTGTGTGTTTAGGGTATCTCGGGCAAAAAACACCCTCAAGCTCTGACATTTTTTTAATTCTTTCTTCTCTTGATAGATTAGAGTTTTCTTCTTGTATTTTCATAAGCTCAAGAGTTACTTCTTCGCCATCACCTATTATAAAAAGGTCTATAAAATCTGATATTGGCATAGGATTATATGCGCAAGGCCCGCCCGCAAGCAGTATTGGTTCATCCTCTTTTCTTTCCTTTGAATATATTTTAATATCAGATGCTTCAAGCATTTTTAGTATTGTAGTGTATGACATTTCATACTGAAGAGCAAAACCAAGAAAATCGAAATTCTTGAGCGGTTCTTTTGATTCCAACCCGTAAAGCAGCTTAGCGTTTTCTTTAAGCAAATCCAGAAAATCTTTATCGGGTGCATAGGCTCTATCTGCCATATAATCAGGAACAGAATTTACAATATGGTATAAAATCTTATGCCCAAAATTACTTATTCCGATTTCATATTTATCAGGGAAGGTTAGTGCAATTTTTACCTTTGAATTTTTAAAATCTTTATTTGCACTCAAAAACTCTCCCCCAATGTATCTTGACGGTCTTTCACAAGAGGTTAAAATCGAGTTGTATTCTTCAAAAAAATTATCTTTCATGCCAGATTTTCCGGTTGGAGTTTGTCAATGTCTATTATATCACCTTCGATTTTACCATTAAAACAACTTTCAAAAAAGTCTGTCAGTTTGTCTCCTTCAACAAAGAAGTTATATATAAAAGTATCTTTGTTGATTTTTCTTGCAAGAGTGATAATATAGCGCTGATTTTTCCCGAATTCTCTTAAATGGTCAATATTATAATCCAGCCCGTTTACGTCCTTTTTAAGTTTAATATATTCAAATCCTAAATATGCCTTTAGCTTGGCGCTATCGGTTTTTGACTCGTTGTTTTTACGGCTAATAGGCGTTATTTTCGTTATTTTATCCATATTTTAATTAAACATTATCTTTTCTCTATTTTCAAAAAGTTAATATTTTGAAATAAAAATCCGCACAGGGTTTGTGCGGATTTAATATTGCAATATCTTTTTGTGCTTATTTAAAATAAACTATTTTTTTGCTTCTTCAACAGGAGCTTCTTCAACAGGAGCTTGTTCAGCAGGTGCTTGTTCAGCAGGTGCTTGTTCAGCAGGTGCTTGTTCAGCAGGTGCAGCTGTTGTTTCACCTAATTTTGCCAAAGCTTCTTGAGCTGTTTGTTTTACAGCAGGGTCTTCACTGTTTAGAGAAGTTTGAAGTACTTGTTCAACTTCAGCTTTTTCTTCAGGTTTAGCTACATATTGAAGAGCTTGAATTGCGGCAATTTTCAATTCTTTGTTTGGTTCGTTTTGAATTGTGTTAACGATTTCGTTATAACCCATTAAGTCTTTAAGAGCTAATGGAGCAGCAGGTGTTTTACCTTGTTCTGTTTGGAATTGAGCATATTGTGCTTCATTATCTCTTGATAGTTTTTGAACCATAGCTAGAGTGAATAGTGCAAATACTTTGTTTTTGTTTGCTGCTACTTTAGGTGATAGTTGATCAAGCTGTGCTTGTTCTTCAGGGGTAAGTTTTTCACCTTTTGCTTGTTTGTCAGCTAAAGCTTTTTGTTCGGGAGTTGATTCTTCTAAAGCTGATGTATCGGTATTAATTATATCAATCAAGCCTTGTTTAACAGGGTCTGTTGCAACTTGTAGAGCTATATCGGGAGTTGCTTGTGTGAAGTTAGCAATTGATGTTATAGCTTCTGCTTGTGCATTATAGTCTTGGCTTTTTAAGTCTGCTAACAATGCATTTGTATCAACTTTTGGAGCTTGTTCACCTTGTTCAACTTGTGGCATTGGAGCTTGCGCTTGAGTAGCAGCAGGAGCTTCTTGAGGAGCTTGTGCTTCTTGAGGAGCTTGTTCTATTGTGCTCTGTGGCATAGCTTGTTGTTCAACAGGTGCTGCCTGTGGTGTGTACTGAGGCATTGTTGGTATGTATTGTTGAAAAGGAGATTGTACTGCTGTTTGAGTTTGTTGACCCCATGCTGATGCTTGCGGCATTGCATATAATTGACTTGTGTAATCATATGGTGCCATAGCTTGTGGCTGAGGATTTGAACCGTAGCTTTTTGGTTCGTATATGTTTATACTTACAGCACTCGGTGCTTGAGGGTATTGCTGTTGTAAATACTGCGGTTGTATCATCTGTATCTCCTTATTAATTTTTTTCTTTTTTAACAGTAGTATTAAATCTTGTAAATGAATTAAATTGCTATTTTTTTTAAATATTATTAACTTTTGTAAATATAGCCCGAAAATGCTTATTTTTCAACTATTTCTTTCTTAGGTAATCTGTTCTTTCGGTTAAATTTGTTCCGTTTTTAATAAAATCCCATGCTACTGACAACCCTAAACCAATAGCGCCGAATTTTTTCATGCCGTCTTTTTTGGCAAAGAATGTTAGTGCGCTAAAGCCAAGAGTTGCCGCATTATACCAAGCGCCTTTTGCTGCACCTATTACATAGCCTGAAACCGTATCCCAAAGTTCTGTTAATTGATATGGGAATTTAAAGTTTTTTGACCAGTTTTTAAATGCAGCGTGTTTTCCGCTCGGGTAATTTAATTTTGATGAACCGATTTCACCTGCAATAAAGTCGTCAGCGTAGTTGCTTTCTCTTTTAATATTAGCCTCTCTTACGCCAAGCGAGTTAATATCATAAAGGGAAACGCCGGTTGCCATTATTGCTGCTGCTTTTGTTGCTACGTTTAGTAATGCCATTACTTGGCCTCCTCAGTGGTTTTTTGCTCTTGAGTTGTGTTTTGTTCCGGTGTTGTTTCTTGAGCAATTTCTCCTTCGGGTTTGAACTTAACTTTTTCACCCGCACTAAGTCTTAATAATATTTGTGATGCCAACAGTGAATCTTCGCCGTATTCTTTTTGTCCGTCTGCTTGTATTGTCTTTAGAAGCTCAACAGTTTGTTCGTTACCGTTTGCATAACCTGCTTGTAGTGTTGTTAAGCCTAAAAATCTTACTGCTGAATTCGGGTCTTGTAAAATCTTATTTAAAAGTGCAGTTAATGCTGCATCTGTTTTTCTTGCAGGATCTTCCTTAAAGCGTTCTAAAACGTCTTTTGCACCCATTAATCTAACTTTTGAGTCTTGTGAATTTAAATAATTTTCTAATGATTTTATATAATCATCAGTTAAGGGTATTTTTTCTTTAAGCTTTTCTTCTTCTTTTTTTTCTTCAGTTTTTTTTGTTTCGTCTGTATTTGTTGGTGCAGGCGGAGTAGGAATGTTGTTATCCGCTGCATTTAGTGTATTTGTATTGATATTGTTATTATAATTCATCGGATACTGCATTGGAGCAGCTTGTTGTCCGTAATAACTTGCTTGAGGGTACTGATATATCCCGCCTTGGCTTGTTTGCATGGGGTTTGTCATACCGACAGTCGGGTTCATAATATTTATTGAAACCGCTCCGCAAGTTGCATAAGGAACCTGTCCTTGAGGTATATATTGCTGTTGATTAATAGGATAACTCATATTTATTCCACTTCCTTATATTAATAAAATATCTAAAGCCAAATAATGTGCGTATTTTTTCCAAAATGTTACAAATTATTAACTTTTTTATAAAAATGTTTGTGATAATATGTTCATATAGATTTGACACGAGGAGACAAAATGACTGTCGATTTAAAAGAAAAATATGAAATGGTTATAGGTCTTGAAGTCCATGCTCAACTCAAGACTAATACAAAAATCTTTGCACCTGACGGTGCTGCTTTCGGAAAAGACCCAAATACGCAAACTTCGGCTATTACGCTAGGTATGCCTGGGGTTTTACCCGTATTAAATAAAGAAGCTGTTAGAATGGGTATTTTAACAGGTCTTGCTTTGAATTCCGAAATTCCAAAAAGATGTAAATTTGACAGAAAACAATATTTTTATCCCGACCTTCCAAAAGGTTATCAAATCTCACAATTTGACGAACCTATATGCCTTGGCGGTTGGGTTCAAATATCTAATAAAAAAATCGGTATTACAAGAGCTCACTTGGAAGAAGACGCAGGCAAACTTGTTCACGCAGGTGCTGCCGGCTTATATGGCTCTTCTTATTCTTTAGTTGACCTAAACAGAGCAGGAACTCCCCTTCTTGAAATTGTTTCGGAGCCTGATATGAGATCTTCGGAAGAAGCAAGAGAGTATGTAGAACAATTAAGAAATATTCTAAGATACATTGGCGTTTGCGACGGCAACCTTGAAGAAGGCTCGATGAGAGCTGATGCTAATATTTCAGTTAGACCAAGAGGTCAAAAGGAATTTGGTACAAGGGCTGAAATCAAAAACGTAAACAGCTTTAGAGCTTTACAAAGAGCTATTGAATACGAATTTATAAGACAAACCGAAATTATTGAAGACGGTGGTGAAGTAGTTCAAGAAACAAGACTTTGGGACGATAATTCAGGCACAACTTCATCCATGCGCGGTAAAGAAGATGCACATGATTACAGATATTTCCCGGAGCCGGACTTAATGCCGCTTGAAATAAGCAGAGATTGGATTGAAGAAATCAGAAAAACCATGCCCGAGCTTCCTCAGCAAAAAGTTGAGAGATATGTATCACTTGGTTTAAGCGAATACGACGCAAATGTTATTGTAAATCAAATGGATATTGCATTATTCTACGATGAGGCCCTAAAATTAGGCGTAAATGCAAAAGTTGCGTCTAACTTCCTAATGGGCGAAGTTGCAGCGTTTTTAAAAGAAGAAAAAATTTCAATTGCCGAATCAAAATTAAGTGTTGAAAATTTTGCTAAATTATTAGAATTACTTGCTAAAGGTACAATTTCAAATAATATTGCAAAAGGACTTGTAATTGATATTTTAAAAACAGGTGATGACGCTCAAGCTCTTGTTGAGAAAAAGGGATTGAGTGTATTATCTAACCCTGACGAGCTTCTTGAAATTGCAAGAAAAGTTGTAGAAGCTAACCCTGAACAAGTTGCCGCTTATAGGGGCGGAAGAGATAAACTCTTTGGTTTCTTTGTCGGACAAGTAATGAAAGAAACAAAAGGGCGTGCTAATCCACAACTTTTGAATGAAATTTTGAAAAAAGAATTGGAAAAATAATTATTTTTCTGTTATTATTTCTTTGAATTATTTGAAAATTAAATATTGAACTTTATTACCTGCCGGTGTGATGACAAAACAGGCAAAGCATGTTTTAAAAATATGATTACCAATTTCATCACATTTGACAGACTTGAAAATTAAATATTGAACTTTATTACCTGCCGGTGTGATGACAAAACAGGCAAAGCATGTTTTAAAAATATGATTACCAATTTCATCACATTTGACAGACTTGAAAATTAAATATTGAACTTTATTACCTGCCGGTGTGATGAAATTGGTAGACGTGCCAGACTCAAAATCTGGTGTGGTTCACCCCACGTGCCGGTTCGACTCCGGCCACCGGCAGTTAATAATAAAATTAAATCTCCCATTTGGGAGATTTTTTATTTTGTCTATTTATAATATCGGTTAAGTAGGCTATTATTAAAATTTATATCAAGACTTGGAAGCGTTGTAACCAATAATGGTTTTTCCGATTGGGCAACTGTCGATATTTCATCTGATATTAAAGTAATGCATTACAGGCTAAGCAGAAGAGAAAATGATTTTTGCATTGAAAACAGCTTAGATGGCGGCAATTTCAACCAAATGCGCATTTGTCATCTTGATAAAGCTAATGATGAAATAAATATTGGAATATATGCTTGCAGTCCGGAAAATTCATCATTTAAGGCAATATTTAGTGATATGGTTATATCTGATTGCACTTGGATGGAGCATAAATAGAATTTTAAAAGCAATTGGAGCTTGCCCTTAGTATGGACATTTGTCTAAAAATTTAATACTTCGCCGTCATCAGGTATTAATAAATTCTTAACCGATTCTTTTTCTCTAAATTCCTTTAAATCTTTCCTTGTAATTGTTAAGTGGCTGACTGTATCCATATGGCTTGCAATTATTGTTGAGTTTGGAGCTTCTTTAATAACGTTTTTTACATCCTCGATATTCATAATCAGTCTTTCGCCATTTAAAACGGTTGCTGCACATGCATTTAATATAATTATATCGGGCTTATATTCTTGAAGTGCTTCTTCTACTTCTTTGCACCAAATTGTATCTCCTGCCAGATATAGGCTCTTTTCCTCTTCTGCTTTAAATACAACACCCATAGCTTCGTATGGCATACCAATCGAATCACACAAAGGTTTTACAACTTCCTTTTTGCCGTGTTGTGTTTTTGTTTTATATAGTTTTGTATTTTTATATATATTTCCTTTTTCAGATAATATTTCAACATCTTTAAATCCGTTTAATGACATATATTTCTTATCTGCTTCAGATTGCACAAATACCTTTATATTTTTATCTAAGGCATCTTTTGCAAAGTCATCCCAGTGGTCAGGGTGAATATGTGTAACGATAAGAGCATCTACATCTATAATTTTTTCTATTTCAAACGGTAAATCTACTCTGGGTTGACGAATTTGCGAATTAACGGCTGTATCAAATCCTTCCATATAGTCTTTGGGCATAAGCCATGGGTCAATTAAAAATTTCGAGTTATTGAATTCTATTATGATTGTTGCATTTCTAACTTGAGTTATCTTCATATTTCCCCCTTTTTTTATAATTTTATTCCTATTTTTGTCTTTGACAAGTACGCACTATTTTGTATAATACTTACAAAAAAGTAAGTAAGGTGATTTTATGCAAAAACGTAAAAGAGATGAGTATCAATGTCCTCTTGAAGTTACCATGGAGATAATCGGCGGGAAGTATAAGGGTGTTATAATCGGGCACCTGATTGACAAAACACTAAGGTATAGCGAACTTAGAAATTTAATTCCGCATGCTACCCCAAAGATGTTAATTCAACAGCTTAAGGAGCTTGAGTCAGACGGTATAATTAACAGGAAGCTATACCCTATTGTCCCGCCTAAAACAGAATATTCTCTTACAAGGCGCGGTCAGGAGCTAATTCCTGCTATAATTGAGTTGAACAAGTGGGGTTTAAATTATCTAAAAGAAGAAAATATACCTTGCGCTTATAAGGGAGAAATTTCTTAACTTAATATTGTGTGCAAAAAAAATTTTTACAGGTTTTGTACTTATGCATGTTTTGACACGAAAATAGGTACATGCTAGTATAAAACCATAAAAAGGAAATAAGGTGAAAATCCTTAACTGGACCGCAGCCGTAGAGTCGGAAAGCTTATATTAATCTGTCTTGCGAGTACCGAGCAGATTTTATAAATTCCTTGTTGCGGTCAAAACACAAGGAATTTTTTATGGTATCAACTCTACCGCAGGTAACTAACACTCGAGCAAATACATGTCCGCATGGGCTTCCACTTGGTGCATGTCCTATCTGTAACGGTATGGGCGGGGGCGGTTCAACAAAAAAATTGGATGAACCTAGACGTCCGGGCGAGATGACATATATGGAATGTTATGCGCAATGGAAGCAAATGCAAAGGGCTGACGCACAAAAAGAAGCCATGCAAGAGGCGATGCTTAAAAATGCTCAACTTGCAGCTAAAATGCAAGAGGCCCTTTTGAACATTACAACTAAAATCTCTACTGTCTTGGATCAAATTCAAAATACTCTTCCCAAGCCCGTTGCAAAAGTCTTTTCAACAATTTCAAATAATGTTTTAAAACCTCTATTGAATATGATAAAAGACCTGCCACAACTTGTTAGAGCCTTACCAAATGCAATTGAGGCATTAAGAAATGAAATTACCCAAGTTGCTCAAAAACTTGCAGCGCTGATAGGTGAAGCAGAAAATTTTGTCCAGAAGAAGCTGTCTGACGCTACAAGAGTTATTAAAAAACAGTTTAGAAAACTTTTGAGTGTATTGGGTCTTGAGAGTGATTTTGAAGATGACGAGAATAAAATTGATGAAGAAATGTCAGTTTTCAAGCAATTTGAAATAGAAGAACTAAAAGAGGCAGTAAGAAAATTGTTTGACCCCAAACGCAAGGAAGATGAAATTGCCAGACGCACGAATAAATCCACTGAGCCCCAAATATAATAGTGTAGGTACAAGGTATCTTACTAATCGCCAGTTAAAACAAAAAAACGCTACTCTTGAAGGTGTGGTTGTAAATAATTTTATTAAGGATGCCAATAATCCTGATACACCCAGCCTTGATGATACATTTAATGCGCTTGTTATATCAGATAAAACCAAAACTAATGTAGAAAGTTATATTAACAAGGATTCTGATGGCGGTTTTGATACTAAAAAAGCGCTTATGCCTCTTATCTTAGGAACTGGTACCATATTTGCTTCAAGTGCTCTATTGAGTTTAATTTTTCATCGTGCTGCAAAGAATAATATAACTCAAGCCGTATCAAAAAGACTTCCGGCTATGGGTATGAATTTAAATATTGTTGAAGAAACCGGTTTTGCAACTTATATGGCGCTTAGAGATCCAAATAGAAAAAACATCATGGCTGCACTATGTGTCTTTGCTTTTAGCGGTTTAACTCTTGTCGCCAAAAAGTTCGTAGAGGGCGTGAAAGAAATTTGGATTAAAAAACAAGACGCGGATATTCAAAAAGATTTGCAAGAAAGTTTAATTGATGTCGAAACTGAAGCCTTCTCGGGAAAATTGGCTCTTCAGCGCGATATGTTATCTAAAAAAGGTGAATACTTAAAAAATGCACTTGGGGTTCAAACTCAAAAGCAAAATCTCAATACTTCGGTATATTTAAAACATTTTAACTTTATGGGTGCCAATAAAAGTAATAATGACAAAGACTCTGATAAAAAAGGCCTTAAAAAATACCTTAACGGATATACAATTGTGTCATCCGCTATGCTTATAGGCGCTGTTGTTTTAGGTGGTTTTACTCTTAAAAACCTTAAAAAGAGTGCAAAAATTCAAGATGACTTTGTCAATGATTTTATAAAGCAAAAGCAAAAAACTCTGGATAACCTTATTTCAAGCGGAAGCGCAAGCAAAGATGAACTAATTGATGTTTTATCTAAAATGGGCGCTAATTCCGAAAAAGCCCGTGAGTGTGCTAAAAAAGCAGGCTTGAGTCCCGATGATATTGAAAATGTCGTAAATGGCGTATCTTATAATGTTGATAATATTTGGGGCAATGCTCCGACAGGCATGAGCACCGAAAGCGGTAAAGCCTTTTTCTACTGTTATTTAAACGAAGCCAGAGGGCATTTATATAATTGGATAATCCACAATGATAATGTTTTCTTAAAGCATTTATTTTATGCAATGGCAACCGTGAGCGGCACAAGTTTTCTTGCTCAGCAAAGTGCAGAAGCGCTAAAACAAGTTGCGGTTTTAAAAGAAAATGCTAAAACTGAGCTTGATTTACAAAAAAGATTGGTCGATGTTGAAATTAGAAACTTTAAGGCTAAAAAAGAAAGTGCTGTTGCTCCTTTGATTGAAGAATTTGAAATGCAAAGGCAGTCAGGCAAGTCCCCCCAAGAGCTTAAGGTTATGGCAGATAACATCTTAATGGAAATAAAAAACGGACCTCCGTTTGTATATTCATAATAATTGAGGTAAAATGAGCATAAACCCGATTGTAGCTTTTAATATTCAAAATTTAGGCAGAAATGTTCAGTTGCCGAATTCTGCAAGAAATTATTGTATATTTGACTACAAAAAGATAGATAAAATTCTAAGCGAGGGTGAGAATGCTCTTCCCTATGTTGAAAACGCACTTAGAATTGCAAAAGACGAGAAGGCCGTTTGTGAGGGACTTTATATTTTGGATAGAATGATAGATAAAAAAGTAAAAGGTGTTGAAAATATTTATCCGACTCTTTCAAGATTTAATGATACAAATTCTCCAAATATTCAGGTTCTGCTTTCGGGAATTTATAGAAAAACGCTTATACCTGACGCGTTTGGGCCATTGAACAAAATGTTTTTAAAGCAGACCTTTTATCCAAACTGTCCTTACTTTGACCCGACTGAAGAAATAGGCGGCGCTATTCTTGAATATTTACGTTCAAAAAATGCTCAACAAGTTTATAGGGGAAATTAATATGAAAAGACATGGTTTTACGTTAGCTGAAATGTTAATTGTTGTCTTAATGGTGTCAATTATGCTTGTTATTATGGCTCCCGTTATGACAAAAAAAGCTAAAGAGCCGCCTGCAACCGTTAAGGTTATCCATGAAGATTCAGACAGTGTGCCTGTTGGCTCTATTGTTATGTGGTATGGCCCAAATATACCGCTCAA
The DNA here is from genome assembly GCA_944325665.1 of Candidatus Gastranaerophilales bacterium. Classification (GTDB taxonomy): domain Bacteria; phylum Cyanobacteriota; class Vampirovibrionia; order Gastranaerophilales; family Gastranaerophilaceae; genus Galligastranaerophilus. The sequence goes on along the minus strand of CALVAY010000003.1, from coordinate 16,184 downwards.
TTGGATTGAATGCAGCGGGCAAAGTTTGGATGACCCCTCTCTTGCAGAACTAAAAGAGGCTTTGGGTGGAATTGATTACTTGCCCAATTTAAATCTCTTTACTGATGAAACTGTCGATACTAATCTTAAGTGGATTATAAGAGTACGGAAAAAATAGTTATTTTTTATTTTCTATCTGCGCCAGTACTTCTTCCCCTACAAGGTTTTCTAAAATCATCCTTGAGGCCCAAAAGTCAGACTCGGCTCTTTTTGCCGCATTTTGTGCATTTCTGTAATATACATCGGCTATAATCAGCTCTTCTCTTCTTAAATTTTGCGATTTATTATATATCTCGCGTCTTTTATCCAAATTTTCAAGTGTCATTGTCATAAGTTCTTTTTTTGTTCTGTAATCAATGTATAAATTTAGCAGTTTTTTCTGCAAATCATCAATTTTTCTGACCAAAAGAACCATATCAGCATCAGTTACTTTTGTAAATTTATAGTTTATTTCCTTATCGTCTTTAACTAATGCTCCCAATAGTCCGCCACCAATTAATGCTCCTGATGCCATATAAGGGTTTGAACTTAAGGCTGTTCCTGCAATTGTCGAGAAGCTTGCTATCGGTTTAATGATTTTTTTAATTATGCCTTCATCGGGCTTATTTTCATCAGGGTTTGAAAGCTTATAGATTGTATATTTAATTGTTTCACTTCTTTGAGCTGCTGCCGCCCAAAGCACTTGTAAATCTGCAAGCAGTTCATCTTGTTCAATGCTTAAATCGTAAGAAACATCTTGTGCCAGACGTTTTAGGCTTAAATCCGCATAAGATTCATTTCCGACATTTTGTATTTGTGTTTTTGTTGAAACAGTGTTTTTGTTTGTTTTAATTTCTTCAAAAGGTTTTTCGGGATTTTGCCCTACACCCATTCTGTTTGCAGCCGGTCTTGGCGAATTGAGGTCATCAAAAGTAAGCCCTAATGACGGGGCTGACATAAATATCATCAATAAAAGTGCATTGAGTGCACTAATTATTCTTTTTGACAGCATTTTGTGCCTCAATATTTACCGGAATTTGTTTCTTTTTAAAGTTTATGTCGTTTAAGTCAACGTTTTGAGTTTTAAGACTATATTGGGCAATGTTTAAATTATCGGTTGTTTCTTTGCCTGCAAGTCTTTCAAGCATTAAATGATATTTTTTGACATCCTGTTTTATTCGGTATTCTTCGATTAGCTGCTCTTCCCACTGTGCGGATGCAACCGAGATTTCAAGAGTATCGTTTTTAGCTAATGCCTGACTGTAATTTTTGTTATACAACAAAAGTTGCGCTCTACAATCTTTAAGACGCATAAGAGCCCCTTTGTAGTTATAATATGTAACTACAATTTCATCCTGAAGGTCTTCAATTAGCGCAGCAAGCTCAATTGCCTCTGTATCAGTCAAAGGAACGTCTTGAAGTTTTTTGTAGTTATCTTTGTTAATTAAGTTATTGGCAAGTCTTGCTGCTGCAAAGGATGCGGACTGAATTGAATAATGCATCCCCATAAAAGAAGGCAACATTGAAGCTCCGCTTAAAAGAGCGCTCATGCTTTTTGCCATAAATGAGGAATGGACACGTCTTTGGTCTTCGGGTATTGCGAGCTTTTTAAGACAAAATTTAATCAAAGGATTTGTGTCAACAGTGGCATTCCAGAGGTTTTCCAAGTCCTCCATATCGCTTTTTTGCTGTTTATCCACAATAATTTGAGCATCTTCGTTGTTATTGATAAACAGTGAACCCTTAAGTGTTCTTACCTGCTCATCGTACTGAATTTTATGCTCTTCCTGATCCCCTAGTCTTATTTCGCTTGCAAGTGCCGTGTTATTAACGAGCATTAAAGCAAGCATTATATATGTGATGATTTTTATATGCATAATAACTTTATAGCATGTTTTTTAATTAATATCCAAAATCTTGGGATTGTGTATCTTCCTCGTCTTGAAGGGAAGATAGGTCGTAATTATAAGTAGAATCAAAGTCTTCAGGCAGTTTTTCGCTATCAGGCCAAATTGTGCTTTCGTCAAATCTGCATGCGCTAAGGTTTTGGCTTGAGCTGAAATCACTTTCGCTTAAGTCTGTTTCGCAGAAGTTGCAGCCTGCAAGGTCGCTGTCTGTAAAGTTGCAGTATGTTGCGCTTGCGTAGCTAAAGTCTGCACTGTTAAGCGTTGCTTCGCTAAAATCACACTCGCAAACATTTGCTCTTGAAAAGTTTGCGCCGGTTAAATCGCAACCTGTGAAGTTGACGTTTGTAAGTGAGCTTTCGGCAAATGATGTGCCTGAAAAGTCAATATTTACAAAATCAATATCAGAAATATCCACACAGCTTAAGTCGCATTCATCAAGTATAATATTGCCGTTTGATTCGCTATAAGCCTTAAATTCATCTTTGTTATTTAAGATTAAACTGATTATTTCGTCTTTTGATTTCATATCTGCTTTCCTTATAACTCTTTCTTTTATTTTCTGATATTTTTCTTATTAGTCAAGTAAAATTATCTTTAACCGTCTATAATTCCTGTTTGTATAGCTAAAAGTACTGCCTGAACACGGTTATCAACATTTAATTTCTTATAAATACTGTTGAGGTGAGTTTTAACAGTAACTTCTCTTACAAAAAGTTTTTGTGCAATATCAGCATTGCTTTTACCTTTTGCAACCAGTGTTAAAATCTCTTTTTCTCTTGAAGTTAGCGGAACAATCGGCTCTGATGATACAAAAGGCAGTGCGCTTGCGTGCTTTCTCTCATTTACCCATTTAGAGCGTCTTAAAAGGGCTTCAATTCTTGCCAATAAATTGGGCAGAATAAACGGTTTTGTAATGTAGTCATCCGCACCGAATTTTAGTCCTGAAATTTGTTTATTGTCTTCATTTACTGCCGTTAGCATAATTATCGGGATGTGCTTCGTAGCTTCATTTTCCCTAATTCTTTTAAGTGTTTCCCATCCGTCGAGGTTTGGCATAACAACATCAAGAAGAACTAAGTCAAATGGTTCTTCTTCCTCGCATAAAACTTTTAAGCCCATAAGCCCGTCATTTGCAGCACTTACTTCGTATCCGTACATAGGAAGAGCATCTTCTAAAAGTTTCGGATTATCGTCAATTATTAAAATTTTCCCAAGTGTCGCCATTTATTACCTCTATCCCAAAATATTTTCTTTAATTGCTTTAATTGCAGCTTGCGTTCTGTCATCTACCGAGAGCTTTTGCAATATATTACACACATGAACTTTTGTTGTGTTAATCGAAATATTAAGCTTCTTTGCTATCTGCTGATTTGAGTTTCCGTCAGCCAGAAGTGAAAGCACTTTCTTTTCCTTAAGTGTCAGATTGTAAACATCCTCTTTTTGTTTGCTTTGCGCTTTTGTTCTTTGTGTTTTAAGGACATATTGAGAAACGGTTGAGTCAAACCAAAGATTTCCGTTTAAAATATCCCTTATAAGTTCAATAAGTTTATCAGGCTTAATATCTTTCGAGCAATATGCGCTAATTCCGGCTTCTAAGCATTTAATTACTTCATTTTCTTCATTGTGGGAAGTTAAGATAATGACTTTAATTTTTTTGTACATTTTCTTAATTTCTTGAGTAGCAACAACTCCGTTTGTATCGGGCAAACCTAAGTCCATTATTACTAAATCAACTTCTTTTGTTGCAAGTATGTTATATGCTTCTTGTGCGCAAGATGCTTTATAAACATCTCCAATAAAATCCGTATCCCCAAGAGATGTCTTTAATGCAAATCGGGTTAGCGCGTGATCCTCTACTATAAGAATATTGTACTTTCTTCCCATTACTTGATTATATTACATTTCTTTAGACTTTTGCAATATCTTTGCATTATTTATTTTTTTTTGCTAGATTATTTTAAGAGGACAAAAATATGATTGAAATTAAAGATGTTGAACATGTTGCTAAACTTGCAAGACTTGAGTTAAGTGAAGAAGAAAAAGTCAAATTTTCAAAACAGCTTGGCGACATTTTAAAATATGTGGAACAAATGAATGAAGTTAATACTGAAGGCGTCGAACCCATGAATCATGCTATGGAGTTTTATAATGTTATGCGTGAAGACGTCGTCAAGTACGAAAATACCCGAGAGGAGCTTATGGCGAACGCTCCAGAGCAGGAAGAGGACTTCTTTAAGGTTCCGAAGATAAATTAAACTTGAGGTGAGGATGACAAAATATATTTTTATTACAGGCGGTGTAGTTAGCTCTTTAGGAAAAGGGATTGTAGCCGCCTCTTTAGGCAATCTTTTGCGCGCAAGAGGCTATAGTGTTACGGTTCAAAAATTTGACCCTTATATTAACGTTGACCCCGGTACAATGAGTCCTTTTCAACACGGTGAAGTTTTTGTTACCGATGACGGTGCTGAAACTGACTTGGATTTAGGTCATTACGAAAGATTTATTGATACCTCTTTGGGTAAGTTTAATAATGTTACATCGGGCAGTGTTTACCAAACCGTTATTAACAAAGAAAGACAAGGTGAATACCTTGGTGCTACCGTTCAAACCATTCCTCACATCACAAACGAAATTAAATCAAGAATACAAAAAGTTGTTAAGCAATTTAATCCTGATTTTCTTATTGCCGAAATCGGCGGTACGATAGGCGACATTGAAGGCTTGCCTTTTATTGAATCAATAAGACAATTTAGATCTGAAGTAGGTGTTGGTAACTCTATTTCAATTCACGTTACCCTTCTTCCATACTTACCTACATCGGGCGAGCTTAAAACAAAGCCTTCTCAACACAGTGTAAATACCTTAAGAAGTTTTGGTATTCAACCTGAAATTTTGGTTTTAAGAACGCAAGTTCCCGTATCTCAGTCCGAAAAGGATAAAATTGCACTATTTTGCTCTGTTTCAAAGGATTGCGTAATTGAGTGTATCGATATGGATACAATTTATGAAGTTCCTTTGGCATTAGAAAATCAAAACTTAGCTCAAAGTGTTTTGAAACTTTTAAATGTTAAAAATAAATTGCCAAATCTTAAAAATTGGAAAGACTTGGTTGATAAAATTAAACACCCTAAACATGAACTAAAAGTTGCTCTTGCGGGTAAATATACCGAATTAAATGATGCTTATATTTCGGTTGTTGAATCTCTAAAACATGCAGGATGCGCCTGTGATACCAAAGTTAAAATCAAGTGGCTTGCGAGTGAAGACTGCACAAGCTATAAAAAGGCACAAGAAATGCTAAGCGATGTTGATGCCCTTGTTGTACCGGGCGGCTTTGGCTTTAGGGGTATTGAAGGCAAACTGAACGTAATAAGATATGCACGTGAAAACAACCTTCCCTTCCTTGGTTTGTGCCTTGGTATGCAGTGTGCGGTTATTGAGTATGCAAGAAATGTTGTAGGTCTAAAGGGAGCTAATTCAACCGAGTTTGATGAAAAAACGCAATATCCCGTTATTGACCTTATGGCTGAGCAGAAAAATGTCGGCGGTTATGGCGGAACAATGAGGCTTGGTGCTTATGAGTGCCACCTAAAAGACGGCTCCAAAGCTCAAAAGGCGTACGGAAAGAAAATTATTTCCGAACGCCACAGACACAGATATGAAGTTAACAATGAATTTAAACACATAATCGAAGAAAACGGCTTAATATTCAGTGGTAAATCACCTGACGGTTTATTGGCGGAAATTGTTGAGTATCCAAAAAATGATTGGTTTGTAGCTTGTCAGTTCCACCCTGAGTTTAAATCAAGACCTAATGCAGCTCACCCTCTATTCTTAGGACTTGTTAAGACTGCATTAAAAAATAAAAAGTAACGACTAAGACTCGGGTTGAACTATCTTGGCGTAGCCTTCAACACATTCATCTAAGTTTGAAAAAATTATTTTTGCCACTTCTTCAGAAGGGTAAACTACTCTTGCGTATATTATTGAGTTACCTTCCCAGCTGTCAGTTGTGTCATGGACTCTGATTGTTCCGTATGTTGTGGCACCTTGAATAAAGTTCAAACTTTTTACGTTATCTTTGTTTTGAAATTCAACTTGGTAATGCCCGTCGGGAATAATTCTGCCAAATGAGTCCATAATCGGGCCTGCAAGAATGATGTTGGGTCTTTTGTTGTAAACATCATCCATTTTTAGCCCCATTTCGTTATTTAAATCGTCTGATTTGTAATTTTTAAGCGCAGGGTCATTTTCAGGCTCATTTCTGCCTAAAAACTCTTTAAATTTTTGTATTAGTCCTTTTCTTGGCGTGCTTAATTGTTGCACGGTTTTGTCAAATTGCTCTTCTGATACGGGTTTTTGGTTTTTAAAGGGATTGTCGATAAAATCCATATCCATATCAAGCATACTGTCGTCTGCGTATGCGATTTGTGAGAATAGCATTAAAGCAAAAAGTGTTGTTAATATTTTCTTCATATTACTATCATAATGTAATTTAAAAATATGTAAAGGAAGTTTACAAATATTTTAAATTAAACAAATAAATGTATAATTATTTATTATGAACCACGATATATTATTGATAAGTGCATTATTGATATTTGTATTTATCGTACTTGGAGTATATTTCTTATTTTTGTTTAATACCGAGGATAAAACACCTCGCGAATTGACTTTGGATGAAGCAATTTCAAAGGCGCAAGAGCTTTTTAAGAGTGGTAATCATGCCGAGTTGCAGCAGTTTTTGAAAAAGGAACTCTCCAAAAAATACCAAAGTATTGAATTGAGAAAGCTTTTAATTTCTTCTTATTTGGAAACCGGTAATACAAACTTTGCTGCCTTGCATTTAGAGGCAATTTTAAAAATAATGCCTTCTGACATTGAATCTAAACAACTTTTGGCTAAAATATACTTAAAAGACGGTAATAAGCGTAAAGCATTGTTGGTTTATGAGGATATATACAGATATAACCCTAACGATATTGTCGCTATTCGCCACCTTGCTTCATTGTATAAAGATATTTCCATACCAAATAAAGCAATCAGAATGTATAAAAAACTTCTTGAGGCTGAAGACGTTGAGGGAGAGATTTTAAAACTTAAAAATATTATCGCAAAGCTTTATTTGCAGGATGAAAAATATGATGAAGCTCTTGAAATTTATCTTGAAATAGTGCAGCTTGAACCGGATAATTGTGAGGTTCTCTCAAAGATTGCGGAGTTGTCAGAAAAGAAACAAGATTGGCAACGCTGTATTGACTGTTATAAAAAGCTTTTAGAGCTTAATAGTGAAAATATTGACTATCTTGAGAAATTAGCTCAAGTGTATTTTGACAATAAAAACTGGGATGAAGCCCTAAATTCATACAGACGTCTAATTGATATTGAAGGTTCGCAAAGCGGACATTACTTGCATTATCAAAATCAGTTTTGTGAAATTTTAATTAATTCAAATAAACAAAAAGAAGCTATCGAAATCTTGTCTAATTTAAGGGCAGATTTCCCAACAGAGGATTCTCTTGCATACACCTTGGCACAGGCTTATGTTGCCGACAGTCAGTATGAAAAGGCTGTCGAATTGTATGAAAATCTAATTGAAAATCTGCCTTACGAACAAACGGAAATTATAAGAAAATACATTTCGGGCATCATTTCAAGCTGGGCTATGGAGCTTTTTAATCAGGGCGAATACAACAAGGCTTTTGACAAGTTTATTGACGGTCTTAAATATGACCAAGATAACTCCGAAATTTATTATAAGCTCGGAAAATGTAATGCTCAAATTAAAAGCTTTCAAGATGCTATCGGCAATTTTAGGCGCGCAATTTCAATTTCTCCTCAGGAGTCTAAATATTACTTTGCTCTCGGTTGTGTCTATGATGAATTAGGCGATATAAAAAACGCTAAAACGGCCTATTTTGATGCAATAAGTATTAATCCGCTGGATGTTAAATCGAAAAAAGCTTATGCAATAGCTCTTACCAGACAATTGGAATATTCAACGGCAATTGAGCAGTTCAAGGAAATCCTGAACTTTAATCCTGATGATTCTGATACCTTGTATAACCTTGCTTTAGCATACGAATTAACAGGTAATAAGGACTTGGCAATTGACACATACAGAAGAGTGCTTTCCGTTGATTCCGAGCATCAAGAGGCGAAGCATAACTTAGAGCTGCTGTTGTTAAATAATTTATAGTTATTTCTTTTTAATTATTTTAGTTGCAAATTTTAATATATTGCTGCCAAAGTCTCTGATATGCTTGCCTAAATCGGAAACTTTCGGTGTAATTACTTTTTTAATGTCTTTAAATTTATTTATACAAACATCTTTTAAGTTGCTAAATGTTTGGGCTATGCCGGCTTTTGTAGGCATTTTTATATTTTTTAAATTTTGCAGTTTAAAGTTTTTTAATTTTCCTTTTTTGGCTAAAATCCCAAGAGTTAAGGCGCCGCCAATAATTGTTAGACTTCCGAGAATTGTATTCGTATGGTCTTTTTTCTTCGGTACCGATGCCAGATTATTGCCAAAAAAATCACCTTGCGGCAATGTATTTGGGATATTCAATCTTTGATGCAGTGTTGATGGTGTATCCGTAATATAAGCTGTTGCATCAAATCCTAAAACTTGTGCAGATGTTCTATCTAGTGCCGTTGGTAAAACTACTGGTTGCATATAAACTCCTGTTCTTATATTATAAAAAATTTATTATGTTAAAAAATTGCCTTTTTTATACTTTTTTTGTTATAAAGTATTTATGATTAAGTTACTGAAAGAAGAAAAAACCCCGCTAATTATAATATTTTCAATCTTTGTTCTATGCTTAATTTTTGGCTGGGGACACTTTGGAGATATTCTGATTGACTGCGGCAGGGAAGCCTATATTCCTTTATCTATAACAAAAGGCAACGTTTTATATAAGGATATCTTTTGCATATATGGCCCCTTTGCCTATCTTTTTAATGCCTTTTTTATAAAAATTTTCGGTGCAAAACTTTCTGTTTATTATGTAATTGGTGCAGTGCTGTCTGCTTTTTTTACTTTGGCAATTTATTTTATCTCAAGAGAATTTTTATCTAAGCTATTGAGTACTTTATTTACCACATTAATCCTCTTTAGCGTAGTTTTTTCGACTTCTATTTTTAACTTTATTTTCCCTTATTCCTACTCTATGCTCTTTGCAGTCGTTTTTTCAATTTGGATACTGTATTTCCTAATTCGTTTTATTCATACAAAAGAAATTTCTTGGATTTTATACAGTATGCTTTTGTGGGGAGCAATTTGCGTCTCAAAAGTTGAATTAACTGCCTGTATTGTCCCGATTTTAACCCTGTTTTTCATATACTCGAAAAATAAAATTTCTACACTTCCAAAACTTCTTGGATGCGCACTTTTTGTGCCTTTCCTTGTATATCTTGTTTTATTTACTCAAGGTGTAAACTTTTCGGATTTTGCAAAAAATTCATATTTCCTCTCTAAAATGCTCTCAGGTGATTCCTTAAGAATTTTTTATTCTAACTACGGCATTTTATTTTTTAATACTTCAATTTTTAAATATTATTTCTTAAATACTTTTTTCTTTGTATTTGTAAGTGCTATTTATTTTTCCGTTTCATTTTTTGCGATTAAAATTAAGGATAAAATTAAAAGAAACTCTACCTTAACTTTTGCGTTTTTATTCTATTTTTTAATTTTACTTTTTGGCGATATACCTCTTCAAGGTATTTTTGCACTTTTGCCTTATTTTATATCGATTGTATTTGTTATCTATTGCTACAAGTTCTTAAAATCAGGAGAATATAATAATCCAAATTTTGTTTCTCTTTTAACTTTATTACTTTTTTCAATATTTTGTGCTCTAAAAAACTACCACATTCTCCTTTTGGCTTTTTATGGCTCTTTTAGCGCACCTCTTTTAATTTTATCTCTTGTTATATGTTTGAAAAATTATTTTGAAACAAATCTCTTGTTTCATTCAAGAGCCCAGTATGAACTTATCCTTTCTTTATTTTTATTGGCGTTAATTCTCTTGTATGCAAATTCCTTTGTCTTTGGTGTTATTGCAGAAAGTTATCCTGTTAAGACAAAATTTGGCGTACAAAAAGTGGTAAAAAATATCGGTCAGCCTTTTGATGATACAATTAATTTTTTACAAAATGAAATGCAACAAGAAGATACCCTATTTGTTATGCCTGAAGGCATTATGCTGAATTTCCTGCTTGGCAAAAAATGGGATTTTTATCAAACAAGTTTTATTCCACTGGACTTTGATACTTTTAGTGAGGATAATATTATTAATGAAGTTAAAATTAACGAGCCGGATTATTTGGTAATTAACACAAGAAATACTAAAGAATACGGATATGGCGTTATTTGTAATAATTATGGCCAAAAAACCTGTCAAAGTATTTTGAAAAATTATAATCTGGAAGCAGCTTTTGGTGAAAAATTCAGAATGTATGTGTTTAAGTTAAAGTCAAAAAAGTCTTATGAAAAATAAAAAAATTGGTATAATTCAGCACGGTTGTGCAAAAAATTTGGTTGATGCCGAGTTGATGCTTGGTATATTGTCTGATGCAGGTTATCAAATTACACTTGACGTTGATGATAATGAAGTTGATACTGTTATCGTTAATACTTGCTCTTTTATTATGGATGCTGAAAAAGAGAGTATTCAGAGTATATTTGGTATGATTTCAAAAGGTAAAAAGATAATTATAACAGGATGTTTACCTCAAAAACATAAGCTTGAACTTCAAAAATTAATTCCCGAGGCCAAAGGTTTTCTTGGTACTTGTGATATTAAGGACATTCTAAAGGTCTTAGAAGAAAAAGACAGCTATTGTGTTTCCGACGTTCCAAATTATATATATCCCGAGGGAGTTGAGCGTTGTCAAATTACTGTGGGCAGCTCGTCCTACATTAAAATTGCAGAAGGGTGTAATTATTCTTGCGGATACTGTGTTATTCCGCAGTTGCGTGGAAAATATCACTCAAGAACTATTGAAAATATAGTAGATGAGGCAAAAAAACTTGCCGACAAGGGTGTAGCTGAAATTATTCTTATTGCTCAAGATACTACAAGCTACGGAATAGACTTGTACGGTAAACCTGCATTAAGCGAGCTATTGGCCGAGCTTAATAAAATCGAAAAATTGTCTTGGATTAGAGTATTATATGCCTATCCAACAAACTTTAATGACGATTTAATTAATGCATATAAAACTTTAGATAAACTTGTTAAATATGTTGATATTCCGCTTCAACATTCTCATCCCGATGTTTTAAAAAGAATGCGAAGACCGGTTATTGATTATCGCAAATTTATAAAGAAATTAAGAGATGAAATACCGCATGTTGCAATAAGAACAACTCTTATTGTAGGCTACCCGGGGGAAACCGAAGAGGAGTTCGAGCATCTTTACAATTTTGTTTCTGATATGAAATTTGAAAGACTTGGTGTATTTGAATATTCAAGAGAAAAAAATACTTATTCTTATTCTCTTAAGCCGCAAATTTTAGCTAGAGTTAAACATAAAAGAAAGGATAAAATTTTAAAGTTACAGAAGGAGATTTCTAAGAAAAATAATTTAAACTTTATTTCTAAGCAAATTCAATGTATAATTGAAGAGGTTCATGATGACGGGTACGCAATAGCCAGAAGTTATATGGATGCGCCTGAAGTCGATGGACTTGTCTATATACAAACTGAAGAGTACTTATCTCCCGCGCAAATAGTTGATGTTACAGTTATGGGAGCAGATGATTACGATTTAGTTGCTAAGTTATGAGATGTCTGGAGTTAAAAAATGAGTGTGAAAAAGAACAAGTTAAACGCTGATGACCCCGTATTGTCTATCGGCAAAGTTGCGCAAGCTCTAAATTTGCACCAAAGAACGTTGAGAATTTATGATGAGCAAAATCTTTTGGTTGCGAAACGTTCTAAACAAAACAGAAGGCTTTATTCAATAAACGACATTGAAAAAGGCAAATTAATTCAATTTCTTACAAGAAATTTGGCCATTAACCTTGCAGGCGTAAGAATTATTCTTAGATTACTGGAAACAAGCAAGGTTAAACCCGATCAATATATTGATTACATTAAAGATGTTGCAAAATCTGTTAAAATTGACAGCAAAGTTCAACAATATAACGTTGAAAGATTGTCAAAAAGAGGTAAAAAGACTTCGCAAACAGTTGCTAAAGTCTAGTTTTTAATACCTCTTGATAGGTTTCATAAGCTTTATAAGAACTTCTTGCAAGCGGAGAGAAAACAGTGTATTTAATTCCTGTTGACTGTGCCGCTTGCTCAAGTTTGCCAAATTCTTCTTGTGTATAGTACTTTTCTACTTCAAGGTGTTGTCTTGACGGTGCAATATATTGCCCAAGAGTTAATATATCCGTTTTTTGCAACGCTATATCTTTAAATGTATCTTTAAGTTCGTCGTAACTTTCGCCCAGACCTACCATAAGACCTGTTTTTGTTATAATATCCGAATTATCCTTGATATACCTTAAAACCTCTAATGACTCCTCATAATTCGCCATTTGCCTTGCTTTTGGGTACAGTTTTTTAACTGTTTCGATATTGTGGTTGAAAACATCAGGTTTTGCGTTAATTATCATATCAAGGCATTTTTTATCATTTTTAAAATCAGGCGTTAAAATTTCAACTTTAGTGTCAGGATTAATTTTTCGTATTTCTTCAATTGTCTGGCAAAAGTGCCCTGCGCCGTAGTCTTCTAGGTCATCTCTTGTAACCGATGTAATAACTGCGTACTTTAAGCCTAACTCTTTTATTGCTAAAGCAACATTTTTTGGCTCATTTTTATCAATTTCTTCAGGTGCGCACTTTGAAATATTGCAGAATTTACAGTTTCTTGTGCAATTTTTGCCCATAATTAAAAATGTTGCCGTCAATCTTGCGTAGCATTCATACTTGTTAGGGCATCTTGCGTTGTCGCAAACTGTATTTAAATGAAAGTTTTTTAGAATTTCTCTTACTTTCTTGTTTTTTGGCTCATCAGAGTTTGCTATCGGTTTTTTTAGATAGTCAGGCAATCTTAATCTAGTCATTGTTTAGCGCTTCTAATATTCCTTCTGAGTACGTCGGGTGGGCAAAAATCGTGTCTTTAATATCCTCTATGCTTAAATTGCCCTTCATCGCAATAATAATCTGCATAATCAACGAAGAGGCTTCAGGTGCAATAATATGCGCTCCTTTAATTTTTCCTTCTTTTGTTATGATTTTTATAAAACCTTCGATTTTATTGTCGCACCAAGCTTTTGGCAAGAATGTAAGAGGGAGTTTGAATATTTTATACTCCTCTGGATTTACTATATCATCTTCCCTCATCGCGCAAGAGGCGATTTCAGGATTGCCGTAAATTATTGCAGGATAGGGGCTATCGGCAATTTTCTTTGAGTTGTATAGGCTGTCAAACAGGCTTTTTGCCTGATATGAGGCAATATGCGCAAGCTTGGCACTACTTTGAGTATCACCTATTGCATAGACATTTTTAATATTTGTTGTGTAATCTTTGTTAATTTGAATTTCAAAGTCGCCCTCAATATTTGGCAAAAGCGCACTTCTGCCTACTGCAACAAGAATTATATCGCTTGGGATTTGTGTACCGTCAATTAAGGTTGCAACTTTATTTTCGTAACTTTTGACTTCGCTATTTTTAAAAAATTTAATTTTTCTTGTTTTTAAAATTCTCTCTATCCTTTGAGAAACTTCAAAATCGCTCTGAGGAGAGAGCCTGTCTGCTTTTTCAACTATGACAACATTTTTATCCAGATTTGAAAAAATTTGTGCCCATTCCAGCCCAATAGCGCCAGAGCCAATTATTAGAATATTTTGGGGTATTTCCTTTAATTTTAAAACATCATCAGAGTTTAAAATATCCTTTTGATTAAAAGGTAAATTCTTTAGCTCATACGGCTTTGAACCTGTTGAAATTATAATTTTTTGCGCAAAATATTCTTCGCCATTTGAAATAATTTTTGCAAAACCGTTTTCTACACTTAAGGCTGCCTCGCCCTCAATAATTGTTACTCCCTTGCTTTTAAAATCTTTTTTAAGGGCTTTTGTGAACTTTTCAACAATCGAGTCTTTTTTGAGGCACATTTTTTCATAACTGTATTGTGGAAAGTCTTCAAGCTTGTTAATTCCAAATTTATCCAGCTCTTTTAATTTTAAAAAGACCTCGCTACAACTTAGAATTGTCTTTGTCGGGATACATCCGACATTTAAACAAGTTCCGCCGATTGAGGTCTTTTCAAAAGCTATTATTTTAAGCCCGCTCTTAATTGATTTTTTTACAAATTCAAGACCGGCAGGCCCTAATCCTATTACTGCTACATCATATTCCATAAGAAAATTGTAGCACAAACAGATTAGTTGTTTTCATTTTTTTGTTTGTTAATCATGCCTTGAATTTTGTCGATAATTTCTTCACCCTTTTTTTGAACTTCATCGACAACAGACTCAGCTTTTTGTTGAATTTCTTTTGCTGCGTCAGAAACTTTTGAACAAGCATCTTTTGTTGAATTGCTAATCATTTCACGAGTTTCTTCGCCTGATTGTGGAGCTAAAAGCACGCCTATAACCGCGCCTACTACGCCACCAACTATAAAACCTGCTACAAATTTACCTGTTGACATATTACATTCCTTTCTTTATTTTTTTCTGAATAAACCAATGCCAAAGCTTATACCCTTAACAAGACCGCTCATTAGACCCTTCATTTTCGAGCTTACAGCTCCTGTTGCTCCGACCAAGTTCTTAAGGGTTGTTTGCAGTCCTGAAAATTGTGTATCCGCATTATTTGCTATTGAATTTATTGATTTTGCTGCCTCTCTTAACTCTTTAAGTGTAGGCTCAATTTCATTTTGTACACTTTGTGCAATTGAATCTACATTTTTTGAAAGAAAAATGAGATTAATTATTAGTTTTGCAATTAAAATACCAAGTGTAAAGATAATTAACGTTGTTACTATAAGTAAAGCTGTTAAGCTTGCATTAACGGGATCCATTAATATATCCTCTCCTAAATTTCATATACATCTATTTCGCAGTTTTTAGCCCTTGCAAGCTTTTGCGCTTTTATATTTTCATTGAATTTGTTGTAAGTCTCTTCAATTTTTTCTTTTGAAGCTTTAATCATCTCAACCGCTTGCTTTTTCGCTTGGGTGATTTCCGGTGAATACTTTTGCATTAAATCTTCGTACGTTTCTTTTAGCTCTCTTCTGGATTCTTCACCAGGTTTCGGTGCAAAAAGTAATCCTGCAACTACTCCGCCTACTACACCTGCCAAAATACCTATTGCAAAGCCGATTGAACTATCCTTTTTTGACATTTTTAAACTCCTATCTAAGAATAGATAAATTATAACATTTTTTTATGAACTATTAAACCCCCTGAATTGATTTACTCCAAAAAAAATTAATCTTTTTAAAAAAAGTATAAAAAATATTCTTGCCAAAATAAATTTTATTGCTATAATAAAAATTGTCGAAAGACACAATCCCTTAGAACTTACTCAGAGTGGGTTTATAGCGATTGACAACCGTATTCCTCAGTAGCTCAATGGCGGAGCAACCGGCTGTTAACCGGTAGGCTGTTGGTTCGAGTCCAACCTGAGGAGTTTTTTCTATATATGGGGTCTGAATTTTTTTTCAAGACCTTTTTTAGTATCATTGCCATTGAACAGACATTGTCGGAATTTGATTTTTTTGAACCAATAAGGCTGTTTTTAGATATATCTTGATTTTTTTAGTCGGAATTTGCTAAAAATAAAATTCCTGAACTGGCAAAAAAGTCCGATTACTGTCCGCCAATGTCTAAAACAGGACAGTGTCTCAAAACCTTAAATGGCGGGAATTTAGGCACAGTTCAGGAATTTTGGGACAGGACAGTGTTGAAAATTTGTTGAAATTTAAGAAGAGCTTTTTAAATAAAAATTAAACAAAATTTAATGAAATTTAATAAAATTTAAATTATATAATTTGGAAGTTTTATCAAATAAAGTCGGAATCCTATAAAATTTTTAAATAAATCAAAATGTAATTTAACGACCGGTTTTATTTGTACGGATACTTTGATTATTTTGGACAGCCCGCTCTGCGAGGGCGTTTGGGTTTTAATGGGACATTTGAAAAAAT
The DNA here is from genome assembly GCA_944325665.1 of Candidatus Gastranaerophilales bacterium. Taxonomy (GTDB): domain Bacteria; phylum Cyanobacteriota; class Vampirovibrionia; order Gastranaerophilales; family Gastranaerophilaceae; genus Galligastranaerophilus. Next base: position 92 of record CALVAY010000003.1, on the reverse strand, counting down.
ATTTTTCTGCCGTCTTTCGGCTTTGTGTTTGACTTTAACCCCCTTCCAAGTGGTTGACTGAAACTACTCAGAAAGTCACTTTATTGTCCACA
>CALVAY010000002.1 GCA_944325665.1 Candidatus Gastranaerophilales bacterium | reverse complement strand
ATTCAATTGTTGATGTAATACGCGATATTGCAAACAAAGGAAAAGATGCTTGGAATAAAATACCAAAACCTATAAAAACTGTTTTAGCACAAGCTTTAATACAGTCTGTTTTGTATAATCCATCAAGCGCTGCAAATGCAAAAGTTGTTTCCGGCGGACAAAGATTGCGCAATGTAGCGACTAATAAGGATTTATCAGCCACTAAGTTAAGAGGTGGGGTAGAAATCAATGAGTATAGGCAAAAAAATACACAAGAAAAACCTGATAATATAATGAAAAACAATGAAAAAGAGTACCCGCCCGCCAAGATTAATGTACAAAGCAAGCCTAAGATTAAAAATATAAATTACACTCAAACAAATTCAGATAAATTAAATTCTCAACAATACAACACTGAAATATTTAAAAGTCAATTAGAAAATATGTATGCTAATGCAGGTAAAAATCACGACATTGACTTAAAAAATAAAGAAATGTGAATTGAAAAGCCAAAATTTGAAACATATATACCAAAAGAATTATTAGGAATCGTTGATGAAATTATTTCATTTCCTCGTAAAAATTTTAAGAATATAATTGGGAATATATTTGATAAGGATCTTTTAAGGAATGAGAAAACATTAAGAATACTAAAACCCTATATAATGAGTAGCCCGCATATTTCAAAAGCTACTCTTGGAAATGGCGGACAGGTTGTTGACAATATGAATTACAAGAATGCAAAGCCTGCCGCTAAACTTTTAATGGCTTCTGTTGATTTTGGGAAATATGCAAATAGAATTGAATTTGCAAAAGTAGTTTCCAGTTACAAAGAAACAGGTCCTATACAAGACTTTGTAAAGGAAAAAATAATAAGTCAAAATATGGACCCAAATAATACACCGGGAATTATTCACAGTTACAAAAGCGAAATGTCACAAGCACTTGCACATAGCGAAGAAATAAGACAATACATTTCTAAGTACCGCAAAGCACTATTGCAGCAGCAGTTGATACCCACAGTTAGTGAAAAATTTGACTCAACAAAAAACTTGTATTGGGGTATTAACAGAGCTGATATATTATTATCATACATAGACAACAATAATGACTTAAATATAATCATAATTGATACATACGACTTTAATAAAAACGACCCAAGCCTACTTGTCAATATTGCTTATTCACCACAGAGTGCAAATTTAATTACAAGGTATTTTAATGTATTTCAAGTTAAAATTCCATATGGCAGATATTAGGTTAGTTGCAAGATAGCACTTGACAAAATAATTGTCAAGTGCTAGACTCAATTGGTGAGTTTTCGTTACAACATTTTTGATATAGAATTTATTTATTTTGTTTTAATAAATCTTATCTATTTGTTTTGGCTTATATTAGCCTTGTTCTATGGAATCTTTATGATAATTCCGCTGCTTTATATAGATGCAAACACTAAATTTGGCGGGATTGATGTCATTTTAGCAAAAATCATACTTGTTTTGATGGCACTTATACCCCTATTACATATTTGTTTAAAAAATTTCTATCTTTATTTTTTGGCAAAGAAAATTCTTAAAAAAGGTGCTTTTAAATACAGAAAATTTATTAAAAAGATTAATGACAGTGCTGAAATTAAAAAAAATATTCTAACAACTGCTATTTTGGCAGATATAGTTATAATCTCTCTTGTAACAACAGGAGTAATGCTTGATAAGGAGTATGAAAATTTCATATTGGTAATTTTATCATTTGCGTCAGCGCATTTTATTTTTGGTGGTTTCTTTTTACCATATTTTACCTTGTTTAAGTTACTTGGTATTCGCAAAAAAAGAGTTATATTTCCAAAATAATCAAACTAAGCGTACATAATAATCAAACCATATGTTCCTTTACAAGAGATTTAAAGATAAAAAATGTTTCGGCAAAATTTTATGACAGAGCAGCTTTTTTAGAATTTAGCTGGGATTTTTATGCTGTTAAAAAAGAAACCGAGGAGCAAATCCATACTCTGGGGCGTGAAACACAGCTTCTCGTTTTGCGCAACAATGAGTGGAAAATTAGTAATATCCATTATTCGCAAGCATTGAACTTATAAATCTGATTTTTAAATAATACTCAATATAAAAATTTAATTATTTCTTGTAAAATCAATCACCTCTCCATCCTCAGGAATTAATAAATTATCAATATTGTTTTTATTTTTAAATTCTTTTAAATCATCCCTTGTAACAGAAAGATGGCTGACTGTATCTAAATGACTTGCAATTACTTTTGCATCAGGCGCAGCATCCAAAACATTTTTTACATCTTCAATATTCATAATTATGCGTTCTCTGTTCAAAAGAGTTGCCGCACAGACATTTACTACTATAACTTCAGGCTTGTATTTGCCTAAGTACGTAGGTTGGGGTTTCTACCCCAACGCAAAATATTCAAAAAAATAATCAAACCATCTGTAACAAGAAATCAAACCTTGTGTTCTTTTACATAGGGATAATTATTTATTAGCAGGTGTTTTATGACAACGGCTATCCTATAATTTTATTTTATGAAGTTAATTCAAAAATTTATTTATGATATTTTTGCGTCATATATTGCATAGAATATTCTTGAAAATTCATCCCAGCTTATAACAAATTTTTTCTTTGTATTGTGCGGATTGACTATTGTTATATTTTCTTCTTGTGTGTCAATATCATCAATCGCATATGCGTGTTGCTCTATAAATCTTCTTTCTTCATCAATAAAACCGTCATTATTGCCCGGTCCTGACGTAGTGCAAGTTAACACGTGCTTTTCTAATCCATCTTTTTTTATTTTTCTTAATGTCCTTTCCAAACCGATTGATGATGTATAATGAAATTTTGTTCCTATTCCTGCAATTTTATATAAAGTTTTATAAGTGTAGCCTCCATCATCTATATCAGCATATAAAGTTCTTAGGTCATCTTCTAATTTAACATCTCTGCCATATGCTCTTTCAAGTGCTTTAACACCTAATTCACCACGGACGCTTCTTTTGGTTGCTTCTCCGCAGTTAGATTTTTGTCCGTCAAGCTCATCAGGCCTTATGACTATCGGTTCGCTATTGTGAAATTTTACTATATAATTTCCAAATCTATCAACCGACACCATTTTCTCGAGCATCTTGGCTCCGACATCTGTTCTCGATAGTGCATATAGGGTTGATAATAAATAGCAGTCTCCAATGTTAGATTGCGATAGTTCAATATTTTGTGTGCCGTTATAAAAAGGTTTTATCCTCTTATTCGGCACTACATATGTACCATTTGTTGAGTTAAGATCGGTTGCGATAATTTTATCGCCTATTTTTTCAAGTTGTAAATGTTCCCTTGAAGTATAGTTATGAAAATCGTCAACTATTATATCGCATTTTTGGCTTCTGCCTATTGTAATTGTTCCTTTTTTATCAAGCATCTCAAGCAAATTGCCGTTTCTCATATCAAAAACCAGGTCTGTTCCAAGTATTAATTGGCAATTATTGGGTATAGTTGTCCTTTTGTATGGAGCTAATTTTGGATATTCTTTTTTTGGTTTTTCTTTTTCTGCCTTATCTAAAATAGTAGTTCCGTTAAGTGAACATAAATCCTTTGCAATTATTTCTCCTCTTATATTTTTTGATAGCTCAAGATGTTTTCTTGACACACAGGCATCCATTTCTTTTGTTTTGATGCCTTCCCTTCCTATTATAATCTTTTTGCCAACTCCGAGGTTTTCTAATTTTTCTTTTATAATTGAATCTTCCAAATCTACTATGCATTTGCTGCCAAGCTTAAATCTCGCATTATCAGATACAATGTATCGTTTTAGGGGTTTCATCTCGATTGGTTTTTTCATATCCCTTGTATCTGTTGGTTTTTCAAGGAATAATCCCCCAAAAGATATTGGGTATTTTGCCCTGTTTAAATTTCCAACAAAATCACTTCTGTTCTGATTTTGGGTATTTGTTGTAATTTTTGAGTTTTGTCTTTGTTGCGAGTAATAGCTATACCCTAGATTTGGTTGTACTTTCATATTATTCTCCGTTTTGCATATTATACAAAACGGAGAAAGCTTAAAAAGTGTCTTTTTCTGTATTATTTTTAAATTTTGTTAATTTTATTTTATTTTTGGCTCAACCATTCATTCATTTTAACCCAGCCGGAGATTTTGTTATAGCCGCTGCTACCGGGTGCATATGTGCATCTTTGTACTTTGTCGGATGAGTTTCCTTCAATTGTATGTATTGTGCCGTCAGGGTCAACGCTTGTTACCATACCAACGTGCGATGCGTTATTTTTTTGTATCATTAAATCGCCCGCTTGTGGAGTATAGCTGCCTTTTTGTGCATAATATCCCGCTTGCTGTGCTTTGCTTTGAATACCTGAAACACTTGCGTCGTATCCAAATGTTGCAGCGTTATCTGAGTTTTGTCCGGCACCGTATATCCAAGATACAAAGCTTGCGCACCATGGTTGACCGTTTGCTGAACCGTTTCTGTATTTGTCAATTTCTGGGCTGTCGTTGTTTCCTGTTAATTCGTGAACGCCTTTTGCAAGCTCCTCTTCTGCTAGTCTAAGTGCATCCTGCACCATTTTTGAACCTGTCATAGATGAAGCTTCACCTGTTTTTTGACCTATTTCTTGTTGATATTTATTGGCCTCTTGTCTTTTAGCTTCAATTTGCTTGTCTATTTCAGCTACATCTTTATTTTTGGTTTCTTCGATGTTTTTGATTTCTTCTTGAATTTTGCCCATTTTTTCTGCTATTTCAGGATTTTTCTGAGCAATTTCATCTTGAATTTCTGCAAGTTCTTCTTGATTCTTTGTTTTTAATTCTTCTTCTTTTTGTTTTTTATCTTCAAGGTCATCAATTTCTTCTTGAAGTTTTTCGTTTTCTTCTTTTAGGTCGTTAATTTCTTTTTGAAGTTCAGTTTTTCTTTCCTTGTTGCTTTTGTTTATTAAAAGATTTTTTTATTCAATCTAAGCATAGCTGTAGCTTGACTGACTGTGTTTATATTTTTCTAAATTCATATAATCTTTTTATTTACTTGATTTTCATTTTTTAAATTTTGCCAAAAAATATTCACTATGTATATTTTTGTAAAGTTTTTTTGTGTTTTTACCTTATTTGCTAATTTTTTAATAAAGCCTTGTCGATTAATTGTATATGTGAGGTAAAGCATGAAAAATGAAATTAAATTCGAAGGGCAGATTTACTCTTTAAATAGTGTAAGTGAGTTAAAGAAGGTCAAGGAAGGCGACAAAAAAGAACAAGCAAGTCAAGTTTCAAATTTGTCGCAAGAAGATGAACTTCAGGCTCTTGGAGATGATTTTGCTACATCTGAAGTCTCCGAGGGGCTAGTTGGTGATGATGAAAGTCAGGCGGATGCTCAAAGTGCGTTAATTATCCAAATGTATCAGCAACAAATTCAAACCTTGCAAAACCAAAAAAATCAGCTCCACAATTCGGTTCTATACTGTGATTCCATAGAGGATAGTTTTGGTATTTTTGATCAAATAAACGATATTCAAAGTGAGATAAATAATCTAAGAGCGGATATGTTTGCGCAGCTTAGCGGTGTATCTTCTCAATCAACTCCTGTTTCCGATTTTAGCCTCAATAATGACACATCGGCTCTTTCTCTAAATTCGGCAAATGCTTCAAATTTTTCAAATGCTGATACAGGAAGTAATATTGTTAATTATGCCGAGTCATTTCTAGGCAGAAAAAATCCCAGCAGAAGTGCTTCGGGTAATAAATTCGTCAGAGTTCAGCGCGGTGGCACTTGTGATGACTTTGCTACATATGTTATAGATAATTCAACCGATAAATCGAATCTTGCAGGCTGGTATAACAATTTGTCCGAAAAAGAAAAAGCCTGGGGGCCGGATATATTCCGCGCAGCAAGAGAGGCTAACGCTACCGTGTCTTTAAAAGAAGCAAGAAGCGGCGACTTGGCGTCAATTGATTTAAACAATAACGGCGGTATGGACCATACAGTAATTGTCAAAGAAATTAAGGACGGTAAAGTCTATACTATTGAAAGCAATGGCGGCAGTATTGTAAATAAAACCTATAAAACCAGTCAAATATGCAATATTGCACGTGTTATTAAAGAGTAATGTTTTAACATTCGGTTTTGTTTATAAATTTTCTTAGGTTGGTACTTACAATTTATTTGTTGCTCAACCATTCATTCATTTTAACCCAGCCGGAGATTTTGTTATATCCGCTGCTACCGGGTGCATATGTGCATCTTTGTACTTTGTCGGATGAGTTTCCTTCAATTGTATGTATTGTGCCGTCAGGGTCAACGCTTGTTACCATACCAACGTGCGATGCGTTATTTTTTTGTATCATTAAATCGCCCGCTTGTGGAGTATAGCTGCCTTTTTGTGCATAATATCCCGCTTGCTGTGCTTTGCTTTGAATACCTGAAACACTTGCGTCGTATCCAAATGTTGCAGCGTTATCTGAGTTTTGTCCGGCACCGTATATCCAAGATACAAAGCTTGCGCACCATGGTTGACCGTTTGCTGAACCGTTTCTGTATTTGTCAATTTCTGGGCTGTCGTTGTTTCCTGTTAATTCGTGAACGCCTTTTGCAAGCTCCTCTTCTGCTAGTCTAAGTGCATCCTGCACCATTTTTGAACCTGTCATAGATGAAGCTTCACCTGTTTTTTGACCTATTTCTTGTTGATATTTATTGGCCTCTTGTCTTTTAGCTTCAATTTGCTTGTCTATTTCAGCTACATCTTTATTTTTGGTTTCTTCGATGTTTTTGATTTCTTCTTGAATTTTGCCCATTTTTTCTGCTATTTCAGGATTTTTCTGAGCAATTTCATCTTGAATTTCTGCAAGTTCTTCTTGATTCTTTGTTTTTAATTCTTCTTCTTTTTGTTTTTTATCTTCAAGGTCATCAATTTCTTCTTGAAGTTTTTCGTTTTCTTCTTTTAGGTCATTAATTTCTTCTTGAAGTTCAGTTTTTCTTTCCTTGTTGCTTTTGTTTATTTCTTCATCATCAGTATCTGTTTTAATTGCTCCAAGTTCTGCTTCAAGATTTGAAAGTTTACTTTCGTTTGAGCCTATTTTTGATTCTTTTTCTGATATTTGACTGTCATATTCGTTTATTTTTTTATCTGATTCTTGAATTTCATCTTGTTTTTCGCTGTATTTTTCGCCAAGCTCTCCAAGTTTATCTTCGTTTTCTTTTATTAGTTCATCCAGTTCTTCATTTTTTGCTTCAATTTCTTGAGTTGCTTTTTCTATTATTTCTTCTTTTTTCTCTTCGAGTTCGGGAATTTCTTCGTTTTCAATTTTTTCTAATTTTTCTTTTGTTGAATATTGTTTTTCACTGGAAATAGTTGAACCGTTTTGTGTTTGAGAACCGTAATTTTTGTAGTTATTGCCGCCAATATTAGATGTGTAGTTTTGAACCGCTTGTGCATTTGTTTTTTCTAAATCTACTTTTCCTGCTTCAACTAATGCATCAAATGTATCTAATATATTTTCATATGCCATTGAATTTAGTGCATAGCTTAGGTCAAAGCCTGAAATGTCTTGGTCTTTGCCGTCTGTTGATGAGATTTCCTTGATTTCTTCTTCGCTAATTTTTCCGTCTTTATTTTTATCAAAGAAGTCAAATACGTCTTCTACACCTGCTTCATTTATATTTTGGTAAAATATGCTGTCATTTCCGTCAATTTTAAGTCCGTTGGCAATTGTAGATTTAAAGCTGTTTAAATCTGCGCCTGCAAAAATGCTTGCATCGATTGAGCCTTTGAATGGGTTTGATACTTGTGAATAAGCATCAATTTGTTTGTTTTCAAATTGTGTTTTAATTAAACTGCCAAGTTTTGTTAAAAATGAATTTAATGACATATTCTCTCTGCTCCTTATGTATATATAAAAAATATATACTAAATATATGTGCTATTTTTCAGATGCCTGTTTTACAAAACTTTACAATCTTTTATAAGCTCTCTGACAACAAAATTTCTTCACTTGTTTTGTATGATAGCCACATTTTATATAAGGAAAATTTATGCATATTAACCCGATTACAATTAACACAAAATATAATTCTTTAGCAAAAGATAACACTGCTCAAAAAAAACAAACATTAATACAAAATTCCCACACTAAAATTGCTCCTTCTTATGCTCATTACATAAGTTTTATGGGCGGTAGCAGCTTGGATTTAAAACAAAGTGTTGAAAATTTAGATAAAATATCTGATTCAAAAGGTGAAAAATTCCCACCTGATATTTATCAGGATGCAATAGAGGTCATTAGGGCAGGAAATCCCCAAAATCAAACACTTGTAGATATTCACAAAGGTAAATATTCTCTTTTAGAGGACTGTTACGACCTAGATGACGCAAGAGCTTTGTTTGATGAATTTTCCGATGTTTTATCAGATGCTCAGGTTGACTATAAAGATGACTCTTTTATAGGTCGAGTTAAAGCTGGCGAGTATGAAAACTTCAGCAAAGATGAAGATCTTGCTTTTCAATTGCTGAAACTTTATTGGGCGCAAGGCTTTTCATTAAATGACCTTAAGGATTATACGGGTGTGAATTTACACTATGCTCTAAAAAAGTTTAATATTCCTTTAATGGACAGAGATTACGCACATGTGTTGAAATTTTCGGATAAGGAATATAACGAGCGTTTAACTTCGCAAATGGCACAAAAAAGAATGGAAGCAAGAGACAGACAGGCGCAAAAACAAGAGGGTGAGCCTGTATATATTCCTAGAGGCCCGCTTAGCGAAGTCCACAAAAAACACATTTCAGACGGTCTTATTAAATATTATGCCGAGCACCCTCAAAAATCTTCAGAAATGTCCGAAAGGCAAAAGAAGTATTTTGAGGACAACCCTGAGCAAAAAGAATTATTAAGAAAAGCTATGCTGTTTGCTTGGAACGACACTCAGGAAGGACGCAGTATAAAAAAACACTTGGTCAAATTCTTCAGAAAAAACAAAGTTAATTATAGTGATGATATATTGTTGTTAAATCCATCTCAAATGAGCAAATCTCAACAGGAAATTTTTGCTGACTTTTGGAAAAAGAACCGTTGGGCGGGAGAAATATTTTCAAAAGCCGTAAGCAAGGGATGGGAGCAAGTTAAAAATTCAAAAGTAAGTCGCATAGGTGATGAGGATAATATTCATCAGTATAAAGTTTCAATAACGCCTAAAAAATATGTTTACGATGTCGCTGATTGGTGCAAAAGGACAGGTGTTGATACAAAGGGTATAAACTTTGACAAAGTTGCTTCTTTTGATGTTGATTTTGCTACAACACAGATATTTGAATCCCTTAATAATTCATATATTGAGGCTAATCCGACCGCGCCTGATCTTATGACAAGCTCTCTTGGTGGCGCATTAATGTCTATTGGTAAAGACATTAAAAATGATACCCTTCCAAAAGGGTTATCTTTTGACAAGGATTTTCTTGCTGCCGTTAGTGCAAATATTAAAGATTTCTTTTTCCCAAAAAGTACAATCGGTTTGTCAAATCACGATGACTTACCAAGAATAGTAGGATATAACGAAGTTGCTGATTTTATCCAGTTTTTAGGACAGCTTTCTTGGCTACACAGGCAACCTCAATTCTTGGCGTACATGGAGCAAAAAATTAATAAATCTTATGAATTAATTTGTAACTCTGATAACCTAAGGGGCAGAATAGAATATCTTAACTTTATAGGCGAAAAGCCTTAGGATAGCTATTTGTATCTCCTTAAAAGCTTATTTATTGCTTTAAATGACATTAAGTCAAAAAGTCTTATGTATTTCTTTAGACCTTTGGAATTTTTTATTGAAAATTCCTTCATAAGTATTGCAAAATTTATTCTTGCTCTCCACCAACTGCCTTTTTCCCAATGAATTGAGCAAGTGTCATTTGTGATTGCATCAAATCCGAATCTTTTCCAGGCGGGTACAAAGTATCTTGGCGGATAGATGGTTATTTTTTTATCATTACTAAAGAAAATCGGCGCACTAAGATACTCGTCAAGAGTAACCTCTTGATACTTTTCCATTTCAAGGTTTAATTTATTGTCCCTGTATTGACTTAAATCATTTAAAACCTCTTGCATTAGAGGAAGTATGACTATGTGTCTGTCATCTCTTTGCATAATTTCATTATCTCGGTATTTTTCGAGCATTTTTTTAAAAACAATATGCCCTTTTGTACCGCCCATTATTGCGGGCTCTACATTTTCATCCCTTAAATTGGTATCGCCAAGAGTTGAAATAAAAAATTCATTCTCAAGAAATTCGTCAAGATTTTTTATTATTTCTACATCTGTGTCTAAATATATTCCGCCATATTTGTATAAGACCCAATTCCTCACATAATCTGAGACAAATGCCCAAATTTTGTGCTTATAGCTTAATCTTAAAAATTCGCTTTCGCTAAGCATTTGTTGAAACTCCGGCATTTTGTCATGCCAGTGCATAATTGTATAATCTCCAAGATACCTTTGCCATGAGCAGTAACACATTCTAAAGTTTATTTCGTTTGTTATGGCATAAGGTTTTGTTTCTTTGTCGTGAAAAAAATGTATTATTTTTGGAATTTTACCCATTCAACTTGCCTTTTAGCTTTTTATAAAACCTTGATAAAACGTATCTTGTCTGCTTTATTAGCCATATTTGTTTTATTTCAAACATATAAAAATGTTTTTCTTTTATTAGCATTTTAAAATCCCAGCTTAGCTTTTCAAAGTCCTCTTGGCTGAGATATTTGCTCATAAAATCTTCCCAAAAGTTTTTTATGATTACGTATATTTTTTTTCTTGTTCGAAAGTTTAATTTTGATGTACCCTTTAGTCTTATATTAAACGGCTCATGCTCAATGTATCTTGCCAGATTTATGCTTTTGTCGGGTAAAAGATTGTTGTTTAGATAAAATTCTTTTAAAACTTCGAGCCATTTTTCTATACAGCCTATAACTTTATTCTGATTTAGCAGATAGTATTTGTGAATATTCTTTCCTGTTTTTCTGTAAGTATAGCTTTCGTAGCTGTTTTCACCGCACAGGGTAATTTTATTTGCAAATGCATATACCATGTTAAAAAACACTCCGTCTTCACCAACAGGAACGTTAACAGGGAACCTTATATCCTTATTATTTTTGATTAGCTCAAGTTTTGTAAAATTGGCACTTGTTTGTAGTGTTGAGAGTTTATCCGTATCAATTTTAGAGTACACCCGATAGGATATTACAACATCACTGTCGCTTTGTTGAGCGGTATTATAACAGTTTTTTAAAAATTGTTTTGATATTTCATCATCACTGTCCAGAAAATAAATATACTTGCCGCTTGCCTCCTCTATGCCTAAATTTCTGGCATTGGATTGTCCGGCATGGATAGAATTAATTAGTTTTATTTGGGGATATTTTTCTTCATATCTTTTTGCAATATCAAGCGAATTATCTTCAGAGCCGTCATTTACAAGAATTATTTCGATATTGTCCAACTCTTGTGCTAATACTGAATTAATGCAGTCAGAAAGATATTTTTGAGTATTGTAAAAGGGTATTACAACCGAGACGTTATACATATTTTTATTGTACAATATGTATATATTATTTAAAAGTAAAATTATGTTGCTGCATCTGATAACCAAACTAATCAAAGCGTTTAAAAAAGAACTAAAAATTCTTCATCCTGGCGAGATTTTATTTATTTTTAAATTTTTATCAAGGTCTTGCAAGGATAGAGTGCTTATAGTTGAGGGTAATAATTTTCACCATGAGACACTGCCTTCCTACATAAAATATTTTTCTGATTTAGGCTATAAATGCGATTTACTTCTTGATAGTCGAACCAAGAAGGATTATGTTTTCTTTAATCTCGGTGAAAATCTTCTTGGTGAGATACATTATGCAAGAATGGTTGTTGTATGGAATCTGCTTAAGTTTAGCAAGTTTCTTAAGTATAAATATATCTTTATTTCCTCTAATGATATTGGTTGCAAGTGGCGAATTTTTACTAATTTAAAAAATTTGAGACAAAATAATGTCATTATTGTCGAGCACGATTTATCTAATTTAAGCGAAAATGATTATAAGAATTATAAGCTTGCTATGCTGTGTGATTTCTCGCGCAGCGAACTTAAAAACCATATTATCAACCCTCACTGGTTCGGTTTTGAGCCTGCTGTGTCAAATAAAAACAAAAGGTGTGTTATTTCCGTTGTTGGTCGGATTGATTACTCCAGACTTGATTACGAGATTATTGAAGATTTGATAAAAAGCGATTATTTATCGGATTTAAATTGCGAATTAAGATTAATTGGTGCTTGTATGGACGAAAAATTTCCGATAAATACTAAAGCGTGCAACTATAAACACATTTCGCGAATAACCTTTGAACAGTTGTATGCATATATAAATGAGACTGATTTTCTATTATCCTCATACAATAAAGGTAATTTTGGAAATACTGACTACGGCTCAATTAAAACCTCCGGGCAAAATCAATTAAGCTTGGGTTTTTTAAAGCCGCTTATCATTCAAAAAGATTTTGCTCAAAAGTTTGGTTTTACAAAGAAATGTGCTCTTTTCTATGATGATAAATCGGATTTTTTAAATGTAATTTCAGATGCCGTAAATATGCATAATGACCAATACATTGAGCTTCAAAAAAATCTTTTGAACTATAAAAAAGAATTGTATAATGCGTCTTTAAAAAATCTTTCAAATTTTATTAAAGATTAAATTGTCATCTTTGAGCATATTTGTGTAATTTATTTTACCTCAATGCATTTTAAAATATCTTGGTTGATTGGATTTTGAGGTATTTTAGATGAATAAGAAATTTTTTGTTTTTCTGCTATTTTTTTTATTTCTTTGTGTAAATCACGGTTTATGTGCAATTACTTACTATAATAACCCTGATAATGGTACTACAAAAAGTTTTACAACTTTTACCCCGATGTACGGTTATGTGCCTCCAAGATACAACGTTGCCAGTTACTCAAGAAATTCAAACGGTATAGTTAAAACTTATGATAATTATGGAAGACAAAGTGGGATTTATATACCTACAAACAGATATAATTGGCGCTATAATAATTACAATAATTCCGCAATAAACAACTTTAATAAAGCTTTTAGTTCTCTAAAAAGTTATGATAGATACGGAAGACTAATCAGGTAATAAAAAAGCCCCAAATGGGGCTTTTTTATTACTTTGGAACTGCATAAGGCCTTGACGTGCTATAACCATCTCCCCAAAAGCCAATTACAAATATGTCGCTTAAAGTAACATTATTCCAATCCGGATCCATCAAGTCGTCAGCGTCGTCAAAGTTTGCCTCGGCATATTCTGTACCAAGTTTAGTCGGACCTTTGTCGCCGTTTACATCTGCTACAAAACGTATTTCCCAACTGTCCATGTAAACTATCTCATACCTCATGCCATCGGCTGTGTAGAACACTGGGGCATTACCTGAATCGTCGGTTTTTACAATGTTCATGTTATTCATTAGAGCATTTATAAAGTCTGCCTGTGCAGCCGGATTATCGGTAAATGGTGTATATCCGTCCTTAACTTCTGTCAACTGCATTGCTTGAGATAATACCGAAAATGCCTTTTTAGCACCCGTTTTGAACTCTTGTTGTTGTGTTTTTACAATTACAGACGGTATCGTAAGTGCAGCAACTACACCGATGATAGCAAGTGTAATTAAAACTTCCGCTAGCGTAAATCCTTTTTTCATTAAGATTCCTTTCTATAAACTTCGCTAGAATATCTTATTTGAAAAAAAATGTTATGACAAGATGTATTTACGCAATGCAATTATTTATGTTCATAGGAAGTAGGATATGGTGAAATTATGCTGGTTCCGCTATTTATAAACCGTATTTTAAAAGCATCACTAAGTGTTACATCAGGCCATTCAGGGTTAAACAGGTCATCGTAGTCGTAAAAATCAGCACCCGAATATCCGTTATCAATACTGCTTGGGCCTTTATCACCGTTAACATCGGCAATAAATTCTACCACATAAGGGGTAGATGCCGTCATTTCGTATCTCATACCGTCTGCTGTATAAAATACGACGTTACTGCTGGAATCATCCACTTTTACAATGTTCATGTTGTTCATCAAGGCGTCAATAAAATCATTGCGTGCTTCCTGTGAAGTTGTAAATGGCGTATATCCGTCCTTAACTTCTGTCAACTGCATTGCTTGAGACAATACTGATATTGCCTTTTTAGCACCTGTTTTGAATTCTTGTTGTTGTGTTTTTACAATTACAGATGGTATCGTAAGTGCAGCAACTACACCAATGATAGCAAGTGTAATTAAAACTTCCGCTAGCGTAAATCCTTTTTTCATTAAGATTCCTTTCCGTAAGTACTCTATATTTTTATAGTACCACAAAATAATATATTTTAACATTATTATTTTGTTAATTTAGGTTTGTTTTCACTCCAGTATAATCTTATAAAAAAGCAAGCTACGTGCTGAATTGAATCCACCCTTACCCACTGTCTTGTTGCTTTAAATCTGATTGAATTTAGAGATTTTTCAGGTCTCCTGTGCGAGTAGTTTGATTTTTCGCAATTGAATAAATGAAATTGGCAAGTTGCAGCTTTTTTGCAGGCTTCAAGGATTTCATTTGCAAGTTCTTTGTGTCCTGTTTTTCTTGCAAGATAGTATGCTGCAATCAAGCCCTCGCATCTTGCGCCGTCAGGATAGTAATGATCTCCGTATTCATAGTACATACCACCCTCGTAATCAATATAGGGACTGTCATCTCGTTTATATGTTTTTTGCATCATTGTTTTTGCATCACAAAAAACAAAGTTTAGATGATTTTCCTTTACAAAACCCGGGTAATCCGCCCACTCTTCAATAGCCTGCATTAGCCAAGCGTCTGACGGTAGAGCGGTAAAAAGATGTGAATATTTCTTTGGTCTTTCATCAACAATCCAATCCATAGCTTTTCTTGTTTTAATTACTACTTTTTCCTTTAGCTTGTCGTTGTCCTCGTAGTGATTTGCAAACAAGCCGAGCCCTAAAAGTGCTTCACCGGGGTAGTAAAATGAAAATGTTTCCATTCTTGCCTTGTCGGACATTTCAATTAACGGCTGCCCTTTGTTGTATGAAGGGTGTATGTAATAGCCCATAAATTCACCCTCGGGAGTCATTCTTGATAAAATATGTCTTGTAAAGCCTTCTATATATTGGTCGTAAATTTTTTCTCCCGTTGCAATTCTGTATTGCATCATAGCAACAAGAGCCATGCCTGCGCCGCCAAGTTTACTTTTTTGATTGTAGTAAGCATGGTATGCAATTTCTCCGTCAACAAGGTGCTCTTTTGCCGTTGTAACGGTAAAGTCTAAAGCACGTTTTGCAGCTTTTATGTATCTTTCTTCGCCTGTTTGACTGTATGCTCTAATAAGAGTTATTGCGCCACCACAGTGCCTTAGGTCGTTATAATATCTGTCGTTTTCGGGTCTTAGCGGGTGTTCGTGGTCTTTTGTACTGTCTTCGCAGCAGTCATAATAATACAAGAATCTGCCATCATCTTGCATATTATCTATTTGCCAGTTTGAACCCTTTATAAATTGGTCTAAAAGTACATCATAGTCAAATTTATTGTAAATTATGTTGCCTCGATACAAGGGAAGGCATTTGTCGTTGTATGTAACGAATGCTCTTGTGTTAATCAGGTAAAATTTCCAACCCTCTTGCTCGCCTAAAAGCTTAAAACGCTCTGAAATTTTATTTGAAACTTTGCCCAAAACAGTTCTTCTTAAAACTGAATTAAGAGCGGTTTTAAATCCCATGTGCGATTCAACAACCGCATCGGTCGGCATAAAGTAGTATGAATTGTAGCCGTCATTTATTTCTATGCCGTCTATACCTATTTCAAATCTTAAACTGTTGAATTTATTCTGCTGTATTTTTTTGTAAGGTACTTCTCTTTTTGAAATTACATATTCAAAAAGAATTCTGCATTTCTTAGGGTCTGCTATATTAAAATCCTTGAAACTCTTTGCCTTTCTGAGTTGTGAAATGCATCTGTTTATAGTTTTTTCAAGAGTTTCTCTCTTTGAACCGTATCTTATCCTTTTTAGTCCGGATTGAAAAAGGGTTATGTACAAAAAAGTTTGGTTGGGTACAAAGTTAATTATTTTTTCTGTGCTCTCAAAGTTAAAAACTATATCAGAGCCATCTACAAGTGATTTTCTTATTGCTAAAAGAAAATTTTCTATCGGTGTAAAATCTTGTTTAAAAAACTCTCTTGTGTTGTCATTTTGTATTTTAAAATCCACTTTAAGAAATCCTAATTCCGCTAATATTGTTGTAATTATACCATATTTATAAAATTTTTATACAAAAAACTTAACATTTAAATTGTGAATAAGTGTAAAAAATGCTATTATTATTTTCGACAAAAAATAGGAGAGAAGTATGAGCAACTACATTGAAAGCGTACTTGAGACAGTTAAGAAAAAAAATCCTAATGAAAAAGAATTTATTCAAGCTGTCAGCGAAGTATTAGAAACACTTAAACCGATTGTTGAAAGACACAGTGAGTACGAGGCTACCGCACTTTTAGAGAGACTTGTTGAGCCTGAAAGAATTATTTCCTTTAGAGTTCCTTGGTTGGACGATAACGGAAAAGTTCAAGTAAACAGAGGCTTCAGAGTTCAGTTTAACGGCAGCATCGGACCTTATAAAGGCGGTTTAAGATTTCACCCGAGCGTTAACCAAAGTATTATGAAGTTTTTGGCTTTTGAACAAATCTTCAAAAACTCACTAACAGGCTTGCCAATCGGCGGTGGTAAGGGTGGAAGCGACTTCGATCCTAAGGGTAAATCTGATAATGAAATTATGAGATTTTGCCAAAGCTTTATGAATGAACTTCAAAGACACATTGGTCATGACCTTGATGTTCCTGCCGGCGATATTGGTGTAGGCGGTCGTGAAATAGGCTACTTATTCGGCCAATACAGAAAAATTAAAAATGCTTACGAAGCAGGTGTTCTAACCGGTAAAGGTCTTGAATACGGCGGTTCTTTGGCAAGAAAAGAAGCAACAGGCTTTGGTTTAATGTATTATATGCGTGAAATGCTAAAAGCTAACAATATCGATATGAAGGGCAAAGTAACAACAATTTCAGGTTCCGGCAACGTTGCAATCTATGCTGCTCAAAAAGCAACCGAAATGGGTGCAAAAGTAGTTGCAATGAGTGATTCAAACGGTTGTGTTTGGGATGAAAACGGTATTGACTTAGATGAAGTCAAACGTCTAAAAGAAGTTGAACGTCTAAGAATTAAAGAATACTTGAAAAAACACCCGAACGCTAAGTACATGGAAAATAAAGAAGGTGAAACACCTGCTGTTTATACAATTAAAGCAGATGTTGTATTACCTTGTGCAACTCAAAACGATATTAACCTAAAAACAGCTGAACTTATGGTTAAAAACGGAGTAATTGCCGTTGGTGAAGGTGCTAATATGCCGACTGATATTGAAGCCATTAATTACTTCTTGAAAAACAACGTTCTTCTTGCTCCTGCTAAAGCTGCAAACGCCGGTGGCGTTGCAACTTCTGCTCTTGAGATGAGTCAAAACAGCATGAGACTTGCTTGGAGTTTTGAAGAAGTAGATAAGAAGCTTGATGCTATCATGACTAACATCTTTAAGGCTTGCAAGGAAACTGCTGATGAATACGGACTAGGCACAAATTATGTTGCCGGTGCTAATATTGCAGGCTTCAAAAAAGTTGCAAATGCTATGATGGCGCAAGGTGTTATCTAATTGATAACAAACGCAAAGTCTAAAAGCCGCTCGGATGAGCGGCTTTTTTAGTGGTAAAATTTAAAAATAAAGAAATTATTTAAAGCAATCATTTGCAACGACGCTATATACGCCATTTTTGCCAATGTCTTTATCTTCCCTGAGTCTTATTATAAGCTCGGATTGTTCAGAATTAGCTTTTTGTGCTTGTCGTTCTTTTAGCTTGGCCTGTGCAACTTTCTTTTCGGTAACCTTTCTGTTATACGCAGGCAAAAGCACACCAAGAGAGATAATTGAGAAGCCTAAGCTTGCCAACTGGCAAACTGAGCGCATATTTTTTGCGTTAGGTAATACTTCATCAAATGATTTTAAAGATGTCCTTCTTACCCAGTTGCCAACCTTCTTAAATACCGAATCATCGGCATTTTTGGTGTAATTTCTGTTTAATAATTTAACATCAGGTTTAATTTTTTCTATTGTACTTGCAGCAATTTTTGCGGCATAATCACCTAAGAAATATAATCCGGAAAACGACGCCATATCTCTGACAGTTGACTCTCTTAGTTCGTTTTCATCCTCTGAAGCAAAAATTCTGCTTACAAATGTGCTTGTTGCAATCCAACGGCATTGATCGACAGTCGGAAACATGCCTTTAAACTGGAACATTGGTAAACTTGGTTTTTTCATCATTGACAAAAGTGCAAGACCTACAAAAGAAGCGCCGGCTAAAAGTTTTTTGCCAAAGAACGACTTTTTCTCGTTTTCGTTCATTTCTTTGTAAGTGCCGCCTTTTTCAAAGTCGTTGTATATCGGCGCGCCTTTTTGGTTATATTTTTTCCTTGTCATTGCTCTGTTAATCGACTGAATTGACATAGCAATCGGAATTATTATGCCAAGTCCAAGCAAACTCTTTGTGTTAACAAGCTTTGTTGCTTGTTTTTTAAAAGCATCAAGGTTATTTCTAACAGCATCGTCGCCAAATTTTCGGGCGATATTTATTTGGTCTCTAATTAACTCTTGAAGATTTGAACCAAAAATTTCATCAGTGCCTTGAAATCTTAGTGTTTGAGTAGCATGTGTTGAATCAGCTATCATAGAGCAGGCTTTTGAAAGCAACTCTTTTGTATGCTTTTTGCCTTTTGTTTCACTATAAACCGCTTCAACCACAGTTCCCGTTATTTCATCAAGTTTTTCAGGGGCTATTTTTTCGCTGAATTTAATCCAATTTGAGCCGTCTAACCCCTCAAGAGAAGATATTGTAGTTTTGATAAAGGAAGAAATTTCTTCTTTTGTGGTTTTAGAAGAGCTTGGATCTTTGACACTTTTGAATATGCTTACAAATTTATCCAGACTTGCGCCATCTGCCCAGGATGAAGACATATTTGTTTTTGGGAATAAGTTGCCCATAATTGGCTTATTGAAAAGCTTGCCAACGCCAAGAACGATAAAGGAAGGCATTAAACAGTTTACAAATAGCCCTGAGAACTCTCTTCTAAAGGTTTCAGCAGCTGCGGGTACGCCGGTTTTTTTAAGGTCAACTACTACCCTTGGAACATCAGTTGCAACACTGTCTGTAACAGCTACCCCTATCATTGGATATTTATCACAAAGTTCAAGACCCTTTGTGGCTAAATCCAAAAAGTTTCCGCCCTTAAAAGTCTGTTCCTTGTTGTTATTTTTTATATATTTGTTGTTAATATTGGCATCACTGTGCCTGATTGCCTGTGTTCTCATTTGGGTTTATTCTAAACTAATAAATGATGATGCTTTTTAATTAAAGCACAAAAATATTCAAATACCCTTTTTCTTTATACTTTCTTTAACTGTATTTTACATTAGATTGTTCTTACTATTCCGTTAGGGTTTTTACCGTAGTCAGTTATTTCGGTTCTGCCGTTTTCTAAGCGCTTAACGACTTGCCAAAGTTCCCCGTCTTTGGTTTTTATAATATTTTTCTTATTAGCCAAAAATATTTCATAATTTGCTTTTTTGTCTTTTTTTGTAAAGCGAACCATATTGCCAAATTCGTCATAATAGTATCGCTTATGAGTAAGCGAGCTAGTATTATTTACATCAACAGAGCTTGCTGACCTTAGCAAGCCGTTTTCATACCTAAGCTCCAACATTCCAATTCCGTGTGCTTTTTTAGATACTCTCGCAGTTAGCGGTTTTCCTTTGTAGTATGCAACCCTGTCTTTAAATCTTGCATTTTTAATAAAGTCCTTAAAATCAACAGTAATATCGCTACTGCTGGCTGCACCTTTTTTTAACAACAGCGCAAATGTAACTATTCCGGCAAGAGCTAATGCACTGGCTTGAACAATTTTTGTTGTTTTTTCCGGCTTTTCTTCGCAAAAAACATTATTGGGGTCATGGTATGCTGCCAAGTCTCTTTTTACGCTATTTAAGCCGTTAGAAATACTTGTCGGTAGTATGCTCAATTTTACCTTCCGTATTCTTTAATGAGGAGTATAGCGCTACAAAACTTGTGAAGAAAAAAAATTGCTATTATTTTAATTTATTTTTTAAGTTTTTAACCGTCTCTTCAATATTTTCAGCATTCATAATTGCTCTTACAAGAGCAACCCTTTTTGCGCCGTAACTGATTGCTTCGTCAATTGTATTTAAATCTATTGAGCCTATTGCATAATATGGGATTTCTACATTTTCACTCGCCCATTTTAAATACTCAAGTCCTGCGGGTTCTCTTTTGGGTTTTGTCGGAGTTTTGTAAATTGGGCCTACGCCAATGTAGTCTGCGCCGTTTTTTTGGGCTTCAATTGCATCTTGGGGCTTGTGTGTTGAGATGCCTATTATCATCTCCTCGCCAAGCATTTTTCTTGCGCTGTGGATATCAATATCATCCTGACCCAAATGAACACCGTCAGCTGCAACAATTTGGGCTATATCTATTCTGTCATTAACTATAAAAAGCGCATTGTATTGGGAGCAAATTTGTCTTATAACTTTGCCGTATTCAATAATCTTTTGCGCGGGTTTTGTTTTTTCTCTCAACTGGACTATATCTACACCTGATTTTACTGCTAGCGCAACTCTATCTAAAAATTCTTCATCTGATGAAAAGTTGTCAGAATTAGTTACAAGATATAATTTTCTATCCTTTAGCAAGTATTTTTTAATATTCATTTTAATTTTCTCGTTCATTTCTTTTTCTATCGTATAGGTGCTATACCTGAATTTACTGTCTAAACTGCCGTATTCCTCAAGAGTTCTAAGTGCCTGCTGTAATCTTTTAATGTTTGCGCGAAATACGCTTTGAAGAGTTATTTCCCGATTTTCTTTTGTAGTGTTTAAAATATCTGTGCCGACATCTTCTTGAGTGTTTCTTGATTTTAGAAGTTGATTATATCTGTCATCAAATTCAAGGCAAATTTTATGGCGAAGATTTTTAAGCTCTTCGGACATTTTTTTGTCGTCAAATTTAAATCTTGCTATCTCTTCAAGCACTCTTAGCGCTTCTGTTGCCCTGTTAAGGTTGGCATCAATTATTCTAAACAACTTCTCTCCTTAAAAATAATCGCCTATGTGATTATATAACAAAGATTATAGTTTAAAAAATAAATTAGTTTTATTTTTTTGTTTATGAAGTACAAACTTAAAACAAATGATTTGGATGAACTGATAAAGTTGGCGCAAAATGGTGATATGGAGGCGTTAGAAGAAATTATTAAACGTCAGCAAAAAACTGTTTTTGCAACACTGTATTATCTTAATGCATCAAACGATGAAATTTTTGATTTAACACAAGAAGTTCTATTTAAAGTTGCAAAAAATATAAAAAAACTGAAAAATCCGCGCACCTTCAAGTCCTGGCTCAACCAAATTATTGTTAATCAATTTTATGATTCTCTAAGAAAAAAGAAAAAAAATGATACTAAAGTCTTTTTGGATGATGAGAATGATGCAAAAAATAAGTTTGAAGTTCCCGATTTTGCCTCAAATCCTTACCAAAAGGCATTGGATAAGGAATTGGAAAAGGTTATTAAAGCTTCAATTCGCAGGCTGCCGAGTCCTTTTAGGTTGGCTATTGTTATGAGAGAGCTTCAGGGTTTAAGTTATGAGGAAATTGCAAAAATTACAAATTCAAACATCGGCACGGTAAAATCAAGAATTGCAAGAGCCAGACTCAAGCTGCAAGAATATTTAAAGCCATATATTAATTAGGAGATTTTATGCTAAAGGGAAATTTAACCTGTGAAGATATATCCAAACTTATTTTGCCTTATATTGATGATAAATTATCACAATCGACAAAAAATCGTGTTGCTCTGCACCTTAGGAATTGCCCTTTTTGTATGGAAAAATATCGAGTAATTAAAACTTTATTTGAATCAATTCGCCAAAAAGAGATTTTGAGAATGAAAAAATTTCGTCAGTTTCGCCTTTTAAGTGCCTTTTGTGATAACGAAGTAAGTAAAGATATGTCAGATAAAATACAAGGAACTCTTGAAAACTCACAAACTCTGACTTTAAAGGTTCATAAAATTCGAACACTTGGAAAAGTGTTAAACTATGGTTTTGAAAAAACTTTTTCAGATGTAAATTTAAGTTTTGAAAAAGGCGTGATGACAAGGGTTAAAAAACAAGGGCTGATTGATAAAGTTAAAGACTTTTTATCTAGTTGTGTTCTTTCTCAATGACTTCAACTACAACGCCGTTTGCCCTTAGTGCTTCAATAAAGCTGTCCGCTGCCTGTTTTTGTATTTGTTGCGGTACAACACGAAGCAATTCAACCGTTTTTGAAATTACCGGGTCTTTATCGTACCAGCGGTTGCCGTTAAAGGGTTTTACCATTTCATAAAATCTGTCCAAAGCTTCTTTTGAAACTTGCTCTTCAACTTTATTTAGGAAAATTTCCGCTTGAGAGCGAAGCTCTGTTTGATAATTTTTTAAAAGATTAATGACTTCCAATAATAACGGGTCATAATCGTACCATCTTTTATATTTGTGTGCCACTTTTATCCCTCATTTTTAAAACTGACAAGTCATTGTCATCACAAACTCTTGAAACGCAAACACCAAGGCCTTTTAGTTTTTCCGTGAACTTTTCATATCCTCTGTCAATGTGGTGTAATCCTGTTATTTCACTTTCTCCTCTTGCCATTATTGCAGCAACAACAAGAGCTGCCCCTGCTCTTAGGTCAGGAGCGCAGACAGATGTTCCTACAAGGTACTCAACCCCTTTTATTATGGCGTGGTTTTTATTTTGCTTAATATTGGCGCCCATTTTCCACAATTCACTTATGTGCATAAAACGGTTTTCATATAAGCTTTCTGTTACAACGCTTATTCCGTTTGAGGTTGACAACAGCGCCATAGCAAGTGCTTGAAGGTCTGTCGGGAATCCGGGGTAAGGTTGAGTTATAAAATTCATCGGCAAAAGTCTTGAATTTGACGATACTTCCATGACATTGGGCTCAATTAATTTAATTTTTGCGCCCATTTCAAGCAACTTGCCCGTAAATATGGTTAAGTGGTTCGGGAACACGTTTTTAATTATCCCATGACCTCTTGAAGCAATAATTGCGCTCATATATGTGCCGGCTTCAATTCTGTCTGAAATTGTTGTATATTCTACACCATGCAAGTCGCTTAAATTTACACCATGTATCGAAATTTCGTTTGTGCCTGCCCCTTCGATATTTGCACCCATTGCCTTAAGGAAATTTGCTAAATCAACAATTTCGGGTTCTTGAGCTGCATTTTGAATTCTTGTTGTTCCTTCCGCCAAAACTGCCGCAAGCATAATGTTTTCTGTTGCGCCGACTGAAGGTATATCAAGGCAAATGTCGGCACCCTTTAGCTCAAGGGCTTTAGCGCAAACATAACCCTGTTCAATTTTGCATTTTGCACCAAGGGCTTCAAGTCCTTTTATGTGAAAATCCACACGCCTTTCGCCGATTTTACAACCGCCGGGGAGTGCAACTTTTGCTTCTTTCATTCTACCGACAAGCGAGCCTAAAACCACAAAGGAAGCTCTCATTTTGCTTACAAATTCATCTGAAGCATAAACGCTTGTAAGATTTTTTGCGTCGATTTCAACGGTTTTATTTTCTTTGTCGTACTTGCATTTCGCACCAAGGCACTCAAGTACTTCAAGCATTATTTCAACATCTGTAAGCTCCGGGACATTACGAATTACACTAACGTCCTGAGCCAAAAGTGCAGCAGCCATGAGCTTCAATACGGCGTTTTTTGCGCCGCTGATGCTAACTTCACCCTCTAGTGGGCGATTTCCGCTTATAATTAATTTCTCGCTCAATGGATTACTCTCACTTTCATATTATATTCTAATACAAGAAAGTGAGTTTGAAAATAGTTTTAACAATTTATTCTTGTGAGCCGAATACGCGCGCTACTTCTTCCCTGTCATCAAAGTGAATTGTCCTGTCTTTTAAAATTTGGTAATCTTCATGCCCTTTGCCTGCAACAATTACAACATCTTTGTCCTGTGCAAGTGTTTTTAGCATTTTTATGGCAGATGCTCTATCCGGTTCTACAAAAACTGTTTTCGGGTTAATTAATTTAAGACCTGATAAAATGTCCGTAATAATTTGCTGCGGATCTTCCGAGCGAGGGTTGTCAGAAGTAATAACAATCTTGTCGCTTAATTCTTGAGCAATTTTGCCCATTTTTGGTCTTTTGGTAGCATCTCTGTCTCCGCCGCAACCAAACAAGCATATCAAACTTCCGTCTTTTGGTGTCAGTTCTCTTGCTGCTCTTAATATATTTTCCAAACCGTCGGGAGTATGAGCGTAATCAACTATTACAAGAGGTGTTGTTGTAACAATTTCAAATCTGCCCGCTACACTTCTTGTTTGCTCAAGTGCTTGTTTTGAAACTTCAAGGCTAATATTGTTTGCAAGGGCGCAAGCAATTGCTGCAAGAGCGTTATAGACGCTAAACATGCCGTTTAGTTTTAGCTTAATATCTGTTTTCTTGTCTTGATATTCGCATGTAAAACTAACGCCTGATGAAGTGAATTCGATATTTTTTGCCATTAAATCCGATTTGTTTTTAACGCCGTATGTGATTAAATTTACATCTTTTGGAGTTTTTTCAATTAGACGTTTTGCATATTTATCATCGTTGTTTATAACCGCAAAAGTGCCTTTAGCAAGATTTTCAAACAGTTTTGCTTTGGCATTAAAATAATTATCCATTGTAATGTGGAAGTCCAAGTGGTCTTGTGTCAGGTTTGTAAAAACGGCACCTGAAAAGTGGCATTTTCTAACCCTGTTTTGTTCAAGAGAATGCGAACTGACTTCCGTTACAACGTTTAAAATGTCTGATTTTAGTATCTTCTGCAAGGTATGCTGTAACTCGGGAGCTTGAGGGGTAGTGTGTTTTGCCTCAAAATATTCACTTGTTGAGGATAATTTATATCCCAAAGTACCGATTAAAGCACATTTTTTAGAATCTTGTTCGAAGATTTTTTGGATTAAGTGGGTAACTGTTGTTTTACCGTTTGTGCCTGTTGCACCGATTAAGTTAAGCTCTTTTGACGGGTTGTGATAAAAGCAGGCAGAAAGGTCTGCAATTTTTTCTTGAGTAGAGTTAACAATTAACTGTGGAATTTCAATATTGAGCGGTTTTTCACACATAAGTGCAACCGCACCTTTTTCAAATGCCATTTGTGCATAATTATGACCGTCAACATGCTCGCCCTTTAGGCAAACAAAAATTTCATGACTGTTTATTGTTTTTGAATTATATGAAATGCCGCATATATCAACATCTTTAAAGTTTAATACTTCTTTGGGTTCAACCTCTTTTATTATTTTACTTAATTCCATTTTCTTATCCCCATAGTCAAATTTACAAAATTATTTTACTCTTAAAGCGTCATTTTGTTAACCGTTTTTTTTCTTGTCAGGATTTAAATTCATAATTTTGACAAGTTCTGTAATTATGTCTTTAAAAATCGGTGCCGCAACCGTTGAGCCCCAAATTGCTTCCCCTTGAGGGCTGTCAACAACGACATAAACTAAGACTCTTGGGTCGCTTGCAGGAAGGTAGCCTACCATTGAGGTATATAGTTTGTTTGAATATCCTGCGCCGTTATCAAGAGGTCTTCTTGAGGTACCTGTTTTTGCTGCAACATAATACTCATCCATTTTTGCAATGTTTTTTCCTCTTTCAATTGATTCGGCAAGGATTTTTGTTAAGTCTTGAGCGGACTGCTCATCCATTACACGTCTTTTTACAATTTTTGTTTCGGCTTCCTCGGGAGTATATTTAATGACATGCGGAGTAATCCAAACGCCTTTGTTTGCAATTGCTGCAACTGCTGATGCCATTTGAATTGCAGTAGCAGAAGTCCCGTAACCGTAGCCCATTGCGCCATGGGTTGCTATATCCCAATTTCTGGGCTGAGGCAGAATACCTGATGATTCACCCGGAAGGTCAATTCCTGTTTTTTCTCCGAAATTAAAAAGTTTAAGCGTGTCGTAAAAGTCTTGCGGCTCCATCATGTGAGCAACTTTTGCACTGGCAACGTTGCTTGAGTGTTGAAAAAGGTAAACTAGGTCAATAAGCCCAGGGTTTGGATGAGCTGCATAGTCGTAGTTTTTAATTTCCCACCAACCCATTTTCATTTTACCTGTGTCGGCAATTTTGCTGTTTTTGTTGATTTTGCCGTTAATCATCCCGCAGGCAACCGTTATTACCTTAAAAGTTGATCCTGGCGGGTAAACGTCCGTTATTGCCCAGTTTTTCATCTCCATAAGAGAATATTTTTGGTAGTTGTTCGGGTTGTAATAAGGATAAACCGCAAGTGCCAACAGTTCACCTGTTTTTGGGTCAAGAACAACCACTGCACCCCTTAAGGCTTTGGTTTTTTGTATGGTTTTGTTTAAGTATTTTTCGCAAATGTGTTGTATGGCTGAATCGATTGTAAGAGTAAGCGTCTTGCCTTTAATTGGCGCAGCAATATCTTCGGGGTTTGTATTAAAGTTGTAGATTATATCTCCGTTTGGTGTCTTTTCGTATGAAATATTTTTATCAAAATATTCAAGATAATCTTTTGCAACATACTCAATACCGCCCGCCATATCGGCATCGGCATTATAATATCCTAAGATATGCGAAGCAAGTGTTCCTTGAGGATAAACCCTTTTGTTTTTTACCTCAAGCGAAATTTCTCTCAATCTTTCGGATTTAATTAACTCCGCTACTTTTCTATCCAAACCTTTTTTTATTAAAATTACGGGGTTGTCTTGAGATAGGGTTTTTGTAAGACTTGAAACGGGTATATTGACATAAGGAGAAAGGATTTGTGCTAATTCCTGAGGTGTGTGGTCGTAGTACATCGGGTGGGCGTAAAGGTTAAAAGATGTGTTATCTGACGCAAGCTTAAAGCCGTTTCTGTCTAAGATTTCACCCCTTAAAACAAAAAGCTTTGACGAGCGTTGCTTTTTTGCCCTGTCCCTGTATTGCCTTATGTCAACGACTTGGATTAAAAAAAGGTAAACCAAAAGTATTGCAATAAAAAGCGTAAACCCAAATTGCAAACAACCGATTCTTTTATCAAATTTTTTATATCTGTCTTTGCTCAACTTAGAAACCTGAATATTAATAGCCCATAGACCATGCTTTGTGTTTTTTGTCCGTGTCGTCAAATTTTACACTTGGTATTTGTGCTGCTGAAATTTCAACGACTTTAGTTGCTCTTTGCAACATATTAGACCTTGTTACGGCTTTATCAATATTGTAGTAGGATTGCAGATTGTCCAATTTATTCTGCAAATCTTCATTTTCGTAATTCAGCGCAAGTGTTTCTTTCCTTATTTGGTTTAAGGACACTTCACTTGTTGTAACAAAATAATAGCTCACAAGACAAACTAAAACCAAAAAACCCAGCACTGAGCACAAAAAAGTGTTAACTCTGGCTACTGCCATTTCCTTGTAGGACTTTTCCTTAACAAAATAACCGCTTATAATTTGGTTATTGTTCTCTTTTTGTGAGGGGTTGTTAAGGTTGATTGTATAATTAGGTTTTTGATTTGTTTTGTTTGTAACTTTACGAAGTTTTATATTGTTATTTTGTTTTTTATTTTTATTCTTATTAAAAGGTAGGGAATTCACTTGTCTCTCCTGTAATTAAACCCGCCTTGCCGCTCTAAGCTTAGCACTTCTTGATGGTGGGTTTTTACTAATTTCTTCCTCTGTGGCTGAAATCGGTTTCTTGTAGATTAATTCCAGCATTTTACCTTCACATTTGCAAATCGGAACATTTTTCGGGCATCTGCATTTAAGCGAGTAGTCCCTTAAAATGTTTTTTGCCAGTCTGTCTTCCAGTGAATGAAAGGTTATTACACTTATTATAGCACCAGTGTCCAAGAATGGAATAATATCTTTTAATGTTTTTTCAAAATTTAACAACTCTGAGTTAACCTCAATCCTTAATGCCTGAAAAACCCTTGTTGCGGGGTGAATTTTGGCATTTGTTTTCGGAGTTGATTTTTTTATAAGTTCTGAAAGCTCTAATGTTGTGTTAATGGGTCTTGAATTTACAATTGCTCTTGCAATCCTTTTGGAGAAGTGTTCTTCGCCGTATTTTGAAAATATTTCGACAAGTTCATCTTCTTTATATTTATTTACAATATCCCATGCTGTTTTGTCAGAGGTTTTATCGAATCTCATGTCTAATTTTGCCTCTTTTGTGAAGCTAAAACCTCTTTCGGCTTTTGTTAGTTGATGGTAGGAGGCTCCAAGGTCAAAAAGTACACCGCCCGTGATTTTATTAATCCCAAGCTTTTGAAGATTTTCCCTCATATTGGCGTAGCTGTCTTGAATTATAGTTATATTCGGATAATCTTTTAGCCTTTCTTTGGCAGCGCAAATAGCGTCGGGGTCAACATCAAAAGAATAAAGATGACCCTTGTCGGATATTTTTTTTAAAATAAGTTCACTGTGCCCGCCGCCGCCAAGTGTAGCGTCAACAAAGATTTTATCCGAATTATCACACTCAAGAACATTGACTGCTTCATTTAGCATTACGGTGTAGTGATTAAATTTCTCCATAAGAAAATTATAACCTAATCAAAAAATCTGTAATAAAAAAGTGTAAAAATTGCAATTAGCGCGTCTTTTGGCTTTACCTTTTTCCCTTCGTGGTATTTTCTGCCCTTGTAGCTTATTGCAACTTCCTTAAGTCTGAGTTTTTTCTTTGCAATCTTTGCGGTAATTTCAGGCTCAAAGTCAAATTTTTTTGCTTTAATTTCTATATCGAAAATAGCCGTGCGCCTAAAGGCCTTATAGCAAGTTTCCATATCGGTTATATTTGTTTTAAAAAGCAAATTTGTAAGCAGGGTTAAAAATTTGTTGGCAAAATAACTTGTCAGAAGAAAAGATTTCCTCTGTTTTTTATCTTTAAGCCTTGAGCCATAAACAACGTCCGCTTCGCCTGAAATAATAAGCGGTAAAAGTTTAAGGTAATCCTCCGGATTGTACTCTAAATCTGCATCTTGAATGATTATTATATCCGAGTTTGAATTTTTTATACCTGTGCTTATCGCAGCACCCTTCCCTTGATTTTTTTTATGGTTAATAATTTTGCACTCGTTAAATTGCTTGATGATTTGTAATGTATTGTCATCTGATGCATCGTTTACAAGGATTATATTTTTTTCTAAACCGCAAAAGTCAATCGCTCTTATTATTTCAAGCAAATCTTTAACGGTTTTTTCCTCGTTGTATATAGGTATAATAATATCAAGTGTTTTTGGCATTTTATTATAATATCAAATGTTAAAATTTTTGTATAGATTGGACGGCACCTGATGATAATGCCTTGCCGTTTCTGTATAAAAATATTCCGCTGTAAGTATAAGTTACCCCTGCTGTTACTTCGGATTTGTAGTTTTCATCAAGATTAATAATTGCTACAAGTGCGCTTGCACCTTGCTTTTGAAAGTCGCTTGAAATTGTGTAGCTGCCGTTTGAGCCTGATAATGTAAAGTTTGAGTCTCCCAGATTTAGTAACCCTGCACTTTTTTTGACAATTTGCGTTGCCTGAGTCATTATTTCTTCTTCGCTTGATGCGTTTTGTGCAACGATTTGTAAGTTTGCAACGATTTCATTTGCAATATTTTGTACACTGTATTGTGCCCTTAAATACAGTGAAAGCTCAATTATGGTAAAGAAAATTGACATTACCACAATAAATACAAAAGTAAATTCTATAACGTTTTGAGCTTTTAGTTTCATAGGTTTATTATTTTTTTAAGCCTTTGCCATATATTGTTTTTATCTTTTACGTCTGGGTATATTAAGCTTTCTTTGTGGTATTTCTCGTAAGATTTTATAATATTAACGGGTAAAGACTCTCCCTTTGCAAGTGTGGTTGCTATTTCTTCAAGATATTCATCCTGCTCTTGTTTGTACAGAGCGTCTTTTTTTCTTAAATCTTCATCAGCCTCAAAATGCACGAGGGCATGAAAGGCTGCGTTAAGGCTTGCGTCATATATATTTTTAGGATAGTTTTTCAATGCCTCAAGAACACTCATTTTCTGTGTTATTACGTTGATGATGAGTGTAGAAACTTTTTTTCTATCCTTTATAATATTTTCAAGTTGTATTTTCTGCTGCATTATTGAACCAAAACGGCAGGTGTTTCGTTTTCGCACATTGATTTTGTTATGTGCATTAATCTTGTCATATCACCATTGCAGTATTGAATTGCAATTTTTTTAAGTGAAGTTTCTATGATGTCCGAATTTGAATAAGCGGTTCTGTAATAAAACTTTTTACCGTGTTTAATTCTTAGTAAAACTTCTTTTTCAAAAAGCCTGTCCATAACTGTTTTTATTGTCGTGTAGGCACGTTTTGTTGAGTCTGTTTTTGATAAAAACTCGTAAACCTCTTTAACCGAATTTTTATATATGCCTGATTTTTCAAGTTCCCAAAGTGCGTTTAAGATAATGCTTTCAAGCGAGCCATGTTTATAATTCATATTTCCCCTTTAATATCTTAGTATAGTTTTTTCTGCGTCAAATTTTATTTCGTTAGGTTCAACATTTGTTTTGGTCTGAACCTTAAAATTGTATCCTGATGTGTTTGTTGTTGTATTGTCTTTGTAAATATACACGCCTGATTTAGTCTTAATTATTTCTTTTCCCTCAGGTTTTTGCAAGGGTTTAATTATGTCAGATACTTTGTGCCCGGGCATTTTGTTTGTATTTATAACTCTTTGATTTCCACAGCCGCACAAAACCAAGCTTAAAACACTAAGTATTAAGCATGACAACACAATATAATTGAAATGTTTATAAGCTTCAACCATCATGTTTATTACTACTATTATAACACTTATTTATATTTTTTGAAGTCGTATTTTATTATTTTTACAAATTTCAAAAAATATAGTAATATAAAACAAGGAGAAGGTGTATGAAAATTGGAATATTGTATTACGCAACCGGTAGATATATTTGTTTTTGGGAAGAGTTTTACAAAAGCGCTAAGAAATTTCTTTTTCCAAATTACGAGAAGAAATTTATTGTCTATACCGACAGTGATGAAATATATGCCCAAGATTCGAATGATGTTATTAAGGTCTTTGCGCAATCCTCAAAGTGGCCGATAAGTGTTTGCGATAAGTTTGCCATTTTATTAAGCGGTCGCAGTTTGTATGATGATTGCGATTACCTTTTTCACTTTAATGCGAATATGAGATTTATTGCACCTATTGGTGAGGAAATTTTACCTAAAGAAGAAAACGGTCATATTAGTGTTGCAGAGTGGTTAAATCATAAACTAAAATCAACCCCGATGACATTCCCTTATGACAGAAATCCGGAGTCCTCTGCTTACATCCCTTATGGCGAAGGAGCTCATTACTTTATGAGCGGCGTGCATGGCGGCAGACGTCAGGAAGTTATCCAAATGTACACAGAGCTTGAAGATAACATTAGAAAAGATTTTGCAAAAGGTATAATTGCGCTTTGGCATGATGAAAGCCATATGAACAAATATTTATTGGATAAAAATCCTTTAATTATACCGCCTGAGTATGCAATACCTGAAAATTGGAAGTACAAAGGTTATCGAAATAACAGAAAAGGACTTCTTCTTAATAAGCGTCATTGGAAATATGGCGGACACAGCTATCTTAGAGGAATAAGTGATAAAAAAATTACTCCTCTTAAGTATTGGATTTCCAAGATTACAAATATAACGTTTTAGTAGGGAAGGTTCATTAATATTCTTAAGAAATCCTTAATGCGTCCTTTTTTTGTAAAAAATAAGGGATACATTTTTATAAACCATAAAATTTGCATTGGTCTTTTATGTATAAAGAAAATCATATTTCTTTTTGAATTTTCTTCGTTATAGCCTGTTTCGTTAAGGTAGTGCCAAAACATTTCCCTGTATTTATTATAAAACCCTATTTTCCAAGGTTTAATTCCCGCAAAATGCACAATTGTTGCATCTTTATCGTTTGCAAAATAGACATTGGGTGTTAAAAAGTTGTAACGTCCGTCCATTTTTTTGACGTTTTTAAATAGCACACTATTTAGTACATCTTGATCTGAAAAATCCAAATGCCCCCAGTTTTTATAAAGAAAGTCAAACATTTTTTGCTCAATGTTGTCTTCTCTCATCTTTTCAAGGTTAAAAAGGCAAACGCCTGCATTAAAGTAGAAATTGCCCTCTGAGCTGTCTAAACCCAATCTTTTCAGATGACCAAGGCTGCCAAAGTCTTGTACAACTGCTGCATATTGGTTTTTATCAAGTGTTGTATTATAAAAATCACTTAAACTTTTAAGTACTATAACATCGCAGTCAAGATACAGTACTCTTTTTACATCAGGCAGGAGTGAAGGGAGTTTTAATCTGTACAAGGTTGGTATGGTTACCCCTTTACATACTCCGTTGTTAAAATGTGAACTAAAAATGCTGTTATCTATTTCATGTAGTATAAGATTGTCTATACTCTTTAGTTTTTCAAAGTTTTCTTCATTTAATTCTGAATAAAGCAAGTGGAATATAGGCTCATCATCCCAAGCCTTATTTTTCATAATGCTATGCATTACCGTAAGAGCGTATTTTACGTAATTATCATCAGTTGACAAACATATATGTATCTTTTTCATAATTTTCATGTTAGCATAAAAGAAGGATTTTGGAAATATTAGGAGTGTCTGTGCCAAAGGCGTCCGTTATAATGACTGTCTATAATACCAAGGAAAGTTACTTAAGAGAAGCAATCGAGAGTATCTTGAATCAAACTTATCATGATTTTGAATTTATTATCGTTGATGATTGCTCGGATGTTTCCATTGAAAATATTGTAAAAGATTATAAAGATGACAGAATTAAATTTTTTAGAAATAGAGAAAATTTAGGCGTTACAAAAGCTCCGAGTTATGCTTTTAGCTTGGCAGGGGGCGAGTATGTTTTTAAGATGGATTCTGATGATATTGCGCATGCTGACAGATTGAAAAAGCAAATTGAATTTTTGGATGAAAATCCGCAAGTTGATGTCTTAAGCGCCGCTGCTGTTAAATTTCCAAAGGAAGAAATTATTGCTCATCCTGTTGATAATGAAACTATAAAAAACACGCTTTTATTTTCACATGACTGCATAGTTCACCCTTGTGTTGCATTCAGGGTTTCAAGCCTTAAAAAATTTAATGTGGCTTATGTTAATGAATACGAAGCATGTGAAGATTATGCAACCTGGCTTAAGTATATTAACGAGCTTACCTTTGCAAACTTGCCGGATGTTTTACTTAAATATCGCTGGCATGGCGGGAATGTTTCCATAAAGAAAAGCTATATTCAGAGTATAAACTCTCAGTATATAATGTTTGCCGCTCAAGGGAAATATTTTTCGCTTGATGCTTCCTCTGTTCTGGGTGTCTTAGATAAGGTCTCCGATAATAAAATTTTTACTTCAAAAGATTTAAAAGTTATACTGGATTTTGCGTCTAATATCAAAAAAAAGGTTGTTGAAAATAATATTGCTGTTAAATATTCCCTAAATCGAATTTTTATGAAACTTCTGTTGAAAAAATGCATAGTTGATTTTAATTTTATTAAGTTAATTTTTTCAAAGGAGCTGGATGATTTAATAAAATTTGATTTATTTCAAAAGCTCAGTATGATTATCGGTATTTAGCTTGTCATATTCTTTGAGCGCAGTTGTCTGTGGAATGTAATGGCAAAGCGGTGAGCTTCGTCTCTTATTCTTTGAAATAATTGCAGCGCAGGGGAATTTAGCGGAAGAATAACAGGTTTTGAGTTGTTTGGCAAAAATACCTCTTCTTCTCTTTTGGCTAATGACACTATTTGAAGATTTAGCTCATATTCCTTCATTGTCTTAATAACACTTGAGAGTTGGCCTTTTCCACCGTCGATAATTATTAAATCGGGTGCTTCAACACTGCCTTGCTTTATTCTTTTAAAGCGACGTCCAAGAATTTCTCGCATACTTTTAAAGTCATCTACTTCACCCTTTTGGAGAGTTTTTAATTTGTACTTTCTGTATTTTGATTTTTTGGGCATACCGTTTTCAAAATACACTCCTGAAGCTACCGTGTTTGTACCTTGAATATGCGAAATATCATAACATTCAATTGTGTGCGGGAATTTTTTAAGGTTGAGCTTCTCCATTAAATACGTTCCAACCTCGTTATAATCGTTTTGTATTGTCGCAAGCTCTTTTAATTTAACCTGTTCAAGATTAAACTCTGCGGTATTTTGTGCCATATTGAGCATTTCTTTATCTCGTTTTGATTTGGCGATATTAATCTGTACCTTTTTCCCAGCTCTTGTACTTAGCCAGTTTTCATAAACTTCATTATCCTCGCTTTGCTCTGAAACGGTTATTTTTGATGGAATTTCATTGTCTGAAATTATTACGTAATATTCTCTTAATACCGCTTGGATAATTTCTGATACATCGTTATTTTGCGTGTTTGAGATGTGTGTAAAAGTAAAATCTTTCTTGTTAATAAGTCTTCCTTGTCTTACCTGTAAAATCGCTGCGCAATATATTCCTTCCGATTTTGCAATTCCAATGTAGTCTTGATTTATTTTAGTATTTTCGCTAACGACTTTTTGCTTTTCCATTGTTTTTTTGATGTCGTTATAGCTGTCTCGGTATCTGGCTGCTTTTTCAAACTCGAGATTATCAGACGCTTTTTTCATTTGGTCTTCAATAGCCTTTAAAAGTTCACTTTGCCTGCCTGACAGGAACATTTCAACATCTTTTAAAATCTTTTTGTAATCTTCACTTGAGATTAATTTTTGACAAGGTGCACAACACTGCCCTATGTCATAGTATAAACAAGGGCGAGATTTAAACTTTGGCGTTTTACATTTTTTAAGCGGGAAAATTTTACCCAATGTCTCAAGAGTGCAATACATTGCTCTTGAATCGGTATATGGGCCAAAGAACTTACCTTTTTGAAGATTTTTATTTGCCTTTCTGACAACAGTAATTCTTGGGTATTCCTCTTGTGTAATTAAAAAATAAGGAAATTTTTTGTCATCTTTTAAAAGCACATTGTATTTTGGCTTATATTTTTTAATCAACTCCGATTCTAAAATTAACGCCTCAACTTCAGTATTTACAACAATACACTCAACTCTTTTAATTTGAGGTACCATAACCTGAAGCTTTGGTGAATCTTTTTTGCCTACAAAATAGCTGTTGACGCGATTGTACAAATTTTTAGCCTTGCCAATATAGATGATTTCATTGTTCTTATCGAAATATTGGTAGCAGCCCGGCAGCTTTGGCATTAATTTAATTTGTTGTTTAATATCCGCATTCATTGATAATTATTTTATCACCAATTTTGACATTTAGGTAAGAGCCTGTATATTCAATTGTATATTTTGCACCAAAAACAGGTTTCAAAATCGCAAATGGTGGAATATTAAATTTATAGTCTATTATTTTATAGTCTTTATCCAAAAAAATTGCACTAAATCTAAAAAAACAAAAAAAAGAGTGTATCCAAAAGGCATTTTTAAAAACAAGAAAAAAATCATCTTTGGGTTTTAGCTTAAACATTAAGCCCAAAAGTCTGCCAAAAAGGCCTTTTGCTGATTTCACATTGTGCATTATTTGTCCATCTTGAAAAATTAAATAAGTTTTTTTAGCCATTTAGTAGTATTTTTTAAAATATCTGATATAATAAATATATAGTACTATAAAAGTAGTAAAAAGACAACTCGCATACATAAATTATTTAACGGACTTTTCGCATACTAAACGCCAAGGAGGCAAAGGATGATTTTAGAATACAAAATTGATGAAACTAATGTTCAAAGTGCTTGGCTTAAGACACTTTACGATTTAATTGACGAATTAAACTGCAAGTGCCAAACCTTCTTTGAAGAAAGCTATAATCCTAAAATGAAATGCTTTAGCTCCGTTAGAATAGTTAAAATAATCGGTTCAAACTCTATGCTTGGCTGGTTAAAACTTAGAATGGAAAGATACAGTCATTTTGTTGATTCTCTAAACTCGCAAAGTACAAACTATACGACAAAGTTTAACGAAGATGAATAAAAAAAGCCGCCATATTGGCGGCTTTAATTTTGTTTTTAAAAACTTACGCAAGTTTAAATTCAATATTCAAAACGGTATTTGTTGAGTAGTTTTTTTGAATTTCTTGAATTACAACGTTGAATTTTTCTTTACCTATGGCTAATTCAAAAGTAGCGTCCAAGTTGCCTCTTGAAGTCATTTCAAATTCATGAGCGTTAACTTGAATATTTTTTGAATCCATACCTTTACCGTAAACAGTTGCAGGGATAAAGCCTGAAGCTCTTAGTTGACGTGGGTTTTTGTCTGCTTCACGCTCTTGAGCATTTAATTTGATGATGGTTGCTTGTGCCATTTTATTTTCTCCTAATTTAATTACTTTAGTGTTATTATATTATATGTGCAAAATACTAAAATGCAATTTTATCATGAAATTTATTTCAAAAAACTTTATAGAAAAAGAAATATCAAACGTCGGTTTTGACCCTTCCTACCTTAGCGCAGGGCTTAAAAAGCATAAATTTTTAAACTTAAAAATTTTTTCTCTTAAACCTGTTTGTGCAAATATTTTAAAGCAAACGGCTCTTTCCTCTGACTGTGATTGTGCAATTCACAGGCACGCAATTGATTCTAGAGTTGAATATAGCGATTGTGTTTTATCGGGTACAATTTCTCAACTTGAAGAAGTTTCAAAAAAGTTGAGGAAGCAGCCTTTTTCGCTCTCAAAAATTTCTGATGAGATTGTTGAGCAGTTAAAAAATTTTGATAAAAAAAGAAGCCCTAAGCTGGTTGGAATTTTAAATTTAACAAAAAACTCTTTTTCTGACGGCGGCGAATTTTACGAGTTTGACGACGCTGTTAATCAGGCACAAAAACTTATAAACTCGGGTGCTAAAATGCTTGATATTGGCGCTGAAAGCACAAAACCAAAATCAAACCCGATTAATGTTGAAGATGAAATTTCAAAGCTTGAGCCTGTTGTTACTTATTTAAAGAAAAACTATCCGCATGTTTTAATTAGCGTTGATACAAGAAATTCAAAAACGGCAAAGCTGATGCTTGATTTAGGCGTTGATATAATAAATGACGTTTCCGGGTTAACTTATGACCCAAAAATGAAAGATATTCTTGCGCAATATGACAAAAAAGTCGTAATTATGCACTCTCGCTCTAATCCTTTTGATATGGATGATTTTTGCGAATATAAAAACGTGGTTGATGAAGTATATTTTGAGCTTAAAAAAAGAGTGGATGAAGCGCTGTTGGCAGGCATAAAAAAAGAAAATATTATTGTTGATGTCGGCTTTGGTTTTGCAAAAAATGATGAGCAGAACTTAGAACTTTTAGAGAGAATTGAAGAATTTAAATCTCTTGGATGTGAGATTTTATGCGGTGTTTCAAGAAAAAGATTTTTACAACATATTATAAATGCCAATTCGCCAAAAGATGCGGATGAAATTACTGCTCTAACTACTTTTTGGTTCGCGTCCTTAGGAATTGATTATATTCGAGTCCACGACATTAAAAAAAACCTGACAGCTTTTAACTTTGGCAAACTTTTCAATCAATAAAAAACTTATTTTGCGTGTTTTTATCTTTAGATTTTAAAACCTTGTCAAAAACTTCGCTAAATGGGACAATTGGCGTGAATTTATAACCGCAATTTTCACTTAACTCCGCTC
Source organism: Candidatus Gastranaerophilales bacterium (assembly GCA_944325665.1). Taxonomy (GTDB): domain Bacteria; phylum Cyanobacteriota; class Vampirovibrionia; order Gastranaerophilales; family Gastranaerophilaceae; genus Galligastranaerophilus. The sequence goes on along the minus strand of CALVAY010000002.1, from coordinate 82,969 downwards.
CCATTGAGAAAATTTCTTCTTGGGGATAATTTCTGCAAATTTTATCTCTGTTCTTATGATTTTTGCAAAGTCTTGTTTCGCAGTCTAAATTTTTACATTTAAAAACAAGTCCTGTATCGTCCTTGCCTATTACTTCCAAATCATTGTAGAAATGATGCATTTTTTGAAGTTTATAAAATAAATCTTCGTCTTTGATGATATTTTTACCGTGCTTTACGTAAATTTTTTCACAACAACGCCCGCAACAGTTACATTTTCCGCTGCGGTAATATTTCCTTTTTAAAATCTTAAGGTGGTAAAAGCGCTTTATTTTTTCAAACAGTTTATGATGCAATTTCATTTAGAAAATCTTCATTTGAAAGAAGGTCAAACAGTGCATCATTATCATCAATTGATATTTCGCCATTCATTGCTTTTGAAACAACAAGGGCGTCTGCACTTTTATCATCTTCATCACTTAAGGCAAGTTTGGTGAATTTTTTAACATCTTGCTCTCTTTCGTACAATTTAATTGCAGCATCAGATATGTTTGACTCATCTACAAATAAGCTGTTATCATTAGTATTATAGGGGTTTGAAACTCCTAAAGATGAAATTCTACCTATGTTACTTTGTGATATTGCTTCGCTGTGATCATTTGATATTCTATCCAGCATTTTCCCAAGTCCTTATTCATTCACATGTATAGTATGCAATATTTAGAATAAAATTGTATCAATCTAAAGGTCTATTTTTTTATATTTTCATACACTATTTTTGCACATTTTTCCCAAGAAAACATCTTTACCCTCTTGTATCCTTTTTCAATGTATTCCTTTCTGAGGTTTTCATTATAATACATCTCGCTAAGTGCTTCCTGCATTTGTTCATTGCTTTTAGGATTAATTTGTATGCCGGCATCACCAATTACTTCCGGCAGTGATGTAGTATTTGATGTTACAACCGGACAACCGCAGCTCATCGCTTCAAGCACCGGCAGTCCAAAGCCTTCATATAAGGAAGGATATACAAAAAAGTCTGACATTGAGTATAATCCTGCCATGTCGTTATCGTCTATATATCCTGTAATGTATATGTAATTAGGATTTTTTTCACCTTGTTCTTTAATAATATCAAGAACATTATTGTGCATTGTTGCACCGGCAATTACTAGAATTAAGTCGGTAATTTTATTTTTTTCAATAAATCTAATAAAGTTATTAACAGTAAAGAGTAAATTTTTTCTCTCTTCTATATTGCCTACAGTTAGTGCAATTTTTTTGTCGTTGGGTATTTTATATTTCTGTTTAATTTGACCGATAATTTCCGTATTGCAAATTTTTCTAAAATTAGAATTTACTCCCAGATACCCTACTTTGACATTATCAGCCTTAACTTTTGGATTGCATTTAAGAAGATCTTCCTTGGTATGGTTTGAGATTGCAAAACATAAATCTGCTCTTTCGGCGTATTCTACTATTTTTTTGAATTTTTCCCTGTCCATTGTTTTAAAATCTTTTGCACAAACAAAGGGTATTAAATCGTATATATATAAACATTTTTTGATTTTATCCAGTTTCTTATCCAAAGCTTTATTTGGCGGTAAAAATGTAAATAGTATTGCATCATACTCATTTATATTTTTAATATAATTTTTTTCTTCAAGTTTTAATAATCTTATTAAATGTTTTATTCTGTTTGCCATAAATCTGATTATTTTTTTGTGCAATTTATCCTTGCTTGTGTTTTTTTTGAATTTATCACTCAACTTTAGGCACAAAAAATAAATGTATGAAATTATCGGACAATTCGGCAAGGTTTTTAAGTTTTTTAACTCTTTATTCCGTTTGACAAAGTATTTACATGAATACGCATTTATGTAATCGGAAAAAACGTAAATATCTAAATCTTCATATTTTGAAAGCTCTGCAAGTATATTGTATGTGTTAAAAAAAAATACCGCTTCTTCTGTAGTCTTTTATGTAAAAATTAACACAACTTTGTATATCAAACAGTAATTTAATTTTTTCTTTGCTCATTTTCGTATTATACATATTTTTGTGCTATTATCAAACACAAAGAGAGGATAAAATTATGGAAAATCAAAAACGTGTTCTGCTATGCATCCTTGATGGCTGGGGCATTAGTGCAGATAAAAAATATAACGCCATACAAGTCGGAAAAACTCCAAACTATGATAATTATATTTCAACAATGCCTCACACAACTATCCATGCTGACGGCAACTTTGTTGGCTTACCTGAAGGACAAATGGGTAATTCTGAAGTCGGACACTTGAATATTGGTGCAGGAAGAATTGTTTACCAAGAATTAACAAGAATAAATAAAGCAATTAAAGACGGCGTATTTTTTGAAAATGAAGAATTTTTAAACGCAATTAATCACGTTAAGAAAAATAATTCTTCACTTCATATTTACGGTCTTGTTTCAACAGGCGGTGTTCATAGCTCAATTGACCACCTTAAAGCGCTTATTAAACTTGCAGCGGATAAGGGGCTAAAAGATGTTTATGTGCACGCATTTTTAGACGGCAGAGATACTCCTCCTCAAAGCGCAGGCGAATTTTTACAAGAAATCGAAGACACTTTAAGCCAATATAATCTTCCTAAAATTGCTTCTGTTATAGGTAGATATTGGGTAATGGACAGGGATAAACGCTGGGAAAGAGTTGAAAAAGCATACAATGCTTTATTATTTGGCGAAGGAAATACTGCTCAAAGTGCTCTTGAAGGACTTAAAAAGTCATATGAAAACGGCAAAAACGATGAATTTGTTGAGCCGGTTGTAGTTGGCGGAAAGAGAATTTCAGATAACGACGCTGTTATTTTCTTCAATTACAGACCTGATAGAGCAAGAGAAATAACAAGCGCAGTTGCCCTTAAGGATTTTAGCGGATTTGAACGCAAAGCGGTAAGAGATAATTTGTATTATGTTTGTATGACACAATATGACGAAACCCTACCCTTGCCTGTTGCCTTTAAGCCTGAAAAAATGCAAAACATTTTAGGACAGGTTTTAGATGATAACAACATTAAAGAATTCAGAACCGCTGAAACGGAAAAATATGCTCACATTACATTTTTCTTTAACGGTGGCGAAGAAGTTCCCTTTAAACTTGAGTCAAGAAAACTTGTTGCATCGCCAAAAGTTGCAACTTATGACCTAAAGCCTGAAATGAGTGCTTATGAGGTTTGCGATAACGTTCTTGAAGCATTGGATAATAAAGAATACGGCTTTATTTTGGTCAACTTTGCAAACCCTGATATGGTTGGTCATACAGGTGTTATGGACGCAGCCGTAAGTGCTGTTGAAGCAGTTGACAAGTGTGTCGGTAAAATTGCGCAAAAAGCTCTTGAGAACAATGTTGAGATGATTGTAACGGCTGATCACGGTAACGCTGAGTGGATGTTTAATGAGCAGACAAATTCTCCTCAAACAGCTCACACAACAAATATTGTTCCGTTCATTTTAATTACAAATGATATGAAAGACGCTAAACTAAAAGAATCGGGCGCACTTTGCGATATTGCACCTACAATTCTAGACTTGTTCAATATCAAAAAGCCTTCAGAGATGACTGGTGAAAGCTTGATATTGCACTAATAGAAAATAAACAAATAAAAACGCTCGTTAATTCGGGCGTTTTTTTGTGCAAAAAATAATTCCTAAAATACCCAAAATAAATATAACAGCGCTTACAAGTCGGGCAATCGGGATACCGTTTATGTCTAAAACGCTATCAAGCCTTAAGCCTTCAATGAAAAATCTTCCTGTTGAATAAAGGGTTAAATAGCTAAAGAAAATAACTCCCGAGTTTAAATTTTTTACTTTTTTTGCAATTAAAAGAAGAATTAAAAATATTACAAAACAAAAAATTGATTCATATAAAAAGGTCGGATGATAGTAGCTTTCACTAAAATAGCCGTTTGGTCTATACATAGGCTCGATATACAATTTCCAAGGTAAATCCGTCGGGAGCCCGAAAGCTTCTTGATTAAAAAAGTTTCCCCAACGACCGATTGCTTGACCAATACACAAACCAAAAGAGACAGCGTCTGCGTAATTTAAAAAAGGAAGGTTGCGTCTTTTTAGGTAGAATAAACCTGCAATAAGACCACCCAAAATAGCTCCGTGAATTGATATACCGCCATGCCAAATTGCCAAAATTTCGCTTGGGTATTTAAAATAATAATACTGATTTAACAGAACATAATAAAGCCTTGCGCCAATAATACCGCTTATAATTAGCGTCGGATACATATCAATCAAGATGTCCGGATTAACTGACTTTAAAAGCTTTTTTGAAACCGTATCAATTGTATAAATTGCTGCAATTATTGCAAGAAAAATTACCACGCCGTACATCTTTAGCTCGTAGCCGTTTATTGTTAAAATTGTACTAAAGGGCGGGTGAAACATTATTCTTTGCTTGAGCTTTCAATTTCTATTTCATATTTTTGTGCGTATTTTGTCATTGTATCTTCAAGTGAAGAAATTTGATTTAAGACTTGTTCTTTATCTTCGCACTGCGGTTTTAACTCTAAATATTTTTTGTATGATTTAATAGCTTCATCAAGTGTTTTTACAAGATAAGTCGCATCTTCTTTGCTTATGTTTTCTACTTCCTCTTGTTCGTTATCCTGCACAACAATCTCAATATCTTCCTGCTCGTCTTCATCCTCTTCAAGAACTTTAAGAGCATTGTTTTCTTGAGCTATTGCAAGGGAAAAGTAAGCGTCAGCGTACTCGGGGTCAATTTTGAGCGCTTCTTCAAGCTCTTTTTGAGCTTTTTGGAACTCTTGGGCTTCGATGTAAGCAACGGCAAGATTGTATCTTGTTTCAAAAATACTTCCGTCTAAGTCAACGCTTGATTCCAATCTGCAAATTGCGCTTTTAACATCGCCCTTTTGCATGTATTCCTGAGCTTTATTGTTTAGCTCTTGTACGGCAATGTTGTTGATACAGGCCGTACAAAGCACGCTTACAAATAATATTGCTAAAAATAATGATAATTTTTTCATATTTCACCTTTTGTTTAGTAAATCTTATAACTTATTTTGTAATTTTTCAACTTTGTAAATTTTAATTTAACCAGTTGAAACTTTTAACATAATCTTCTGAATTTAGTTTCCCTTTTATTTTAGCCATAAATAAACGATAATCATCCCCCGATAGTTCTATTAAAGGAATTTTGTTTATATTCTCAATAATTTGTGCTTTTGCACCCTCTTTTATTTTGTTGCCCGTTATGGCGCTTAAAATGGTATTTAAAGAGGTGTTACCTACCGAGCCTAAGACATTACTTACATTTTTGGACAATCTGCCCAAAACCTCAATATCGGCATCATCAGAGATAATATTGTAGTTTCCGTAGATAAATAAACTTAAGTTTTTGCCCTTTGAAAATATTTCAAGCGAGCTTATTTCTCCGTTTTTAACCAAAAATCCACCTTTTATTGACGAAAATTCGCCCGTTTTGTACGGTGTTAAAACCTCTATAACGTTATTTAGCGTAAGCCCCAAGACTCCGCTTTTAATTAAATTTCCCGCCCTTAAAAGGTACTCTAGTGAGCCAAGTTTTGGCATTTTCCCGTCTTTTACTTCAAAAGTAACTTTGCCTTGTACATTCTTAATATCTTCAGGATTTTGAGGAATTTTGCCTTTTAATATAATTTTTGCGTCCCCTCGGCCGAATATTTGGTTTTCTAAGCCCAGAGTGCTTTTGCTGATTTGGTTTGCATCACAGTCATTAACAAAAGAGTGAAGTTCAAAGTTTAAGTTTGAGATGTCAAAACTGCCTTTGGAATTTATGCTTCCTCCCGCAATGTCAAAGTCCATATTATCAATTTTAAGTACATTGCCCTCGGGGCTTGAAAATTCACTCTTAAGATTTGTGGCTCGAATGTTGTAAAGCTCAACTTCTTGAGCGTTTGCAGTGCCTTTTAGAATAATTAAATCTTGAGGTTTAAAGATAATAGGTTGCCCCGGGACAATATCGCTTGAAACTCTTGGTATTTGCCCGATTGCATCAAAGATTTGCGACAAACTTGTTTTTTTGGATTTAATATCCAAAGTTTTTAGTACAATCGGGAAATCGGGACTATTCTTTGCTTGTGCCGTAATTTCAACATCCGAGTCAAAGCTTGTTCCCTTCATAACGCCATAAATCGTGTCTTTTGTTATGTTTAAATCCATATCGTTAATTTTTGTGCTGTATAGGGGCATATTAATATTTTGAAACTTAATCATACCAACGGCGTCAGGCTTAAAGGCGTTGTTATTAAGTGTTAAATTGCAGGTAAATAACCCCTGTTTTAAAACGGATTTTTTAAACAATATGTTGAACAGTTTTGCGCTTGTAGGATTTGGAGTTGCAACTTTAAAATTGTCTAAAATAATTGCCCCGTTTTTTGAGAAAATATTACCCTTCGCGTCAATCATAATCATAGGAGTTGATTTATTGTTTTGAGAAGGAATGTATTTTATAAATCTTGCAAAGTCGATTTTTGCGATATTTTTGTTGAAATTAATTTTTGTGCTTAATTCTCTTTCATATTCATCATCACCTATATTTGCACCCATATATGATAAATCTGTTTCTTTGGGCAGCTTTAGCGCACCTTGTAAAGTGTAATTATTTATACCGCCTGTCAGTGTTCCCTTTAGAATTGTTTCGCCTTTAATTTTTACAGGGTATGTTAAATAAGGATTTATAAGTTTGTCCGCTGCAATTTCATCAAGGTTTGTCGTAAAAGCGGCCGAAATTTTAGGTCTTGGGCTTAAGTAATTTTCCAAATCCGCACTGAAATACACGGGAGTATTGCCATAGTTAAAGTTAAGGGCGTTAACTACAATTTTATTATTAATATATCTTATATCGCCGCTTTTTAAAATTAGCGGCAGAGCAAGTTTTTTATTATACAGTGAAATATCGCTAAAGGCTGTTTTGCCGTTTGCCTTGTTGTTTTTAACGGAAATTTCCGTGTTAATTATTCCTTTAAAATCTTCAAAATCATTAAGCATTTTTTGCAGGTTTTTTATGTCAGAGTTTTTAATAAATGCCTCTACGGTTGCAAAAGATACATTTTTGGCCAAAAGGCTCAAGTTTGCCTTTGGCTTTTTAAATATTTCATCTAAATACCCGTTAATATCTATCTTTGAGCCAAAAATATCAAAGCTTAAGTTATCTAAATTTACTTTTGAGTTTTGTACCAAAATTTTACCGCTTTTAAAGTAAATGTTTTTTGATTTTTCAGAATTCTTAGGTGTAATAGCCCCTTTTATATGCACTTTTGACGGGTCAATGTTTTTAAAGTCCGCAGCAATTTCACCTTTTGCATTAATATTTGTGTCAACTTTAAAATTAAGCCTGTTTATTGGCGTATTTTTAATTAAAAGTTTAATTTGCTCACTGCCAAAGTAATTCTGCCCCTTAATCAACTCTAGAATATCCTGATAATAAAGGTTTTTTGAGCTTACATCGGAATTAAATTTAATTTTTGTATTTTTATCCAAAAGGTTTTTATTATTCGGCTCTAAATCAAAACTAATATTTACATCGGCATTATTAAGCTTTGAGGTGATATTTGCACTGTATTTTTCACCATAGCTTATTTTGCCGTTTATGTTATTTAAATTTATGTTTGGCTTAAGTGTTGCATTTAGGTTTTTAAGCAGTATTTCACCGTAAGGTAAAATTTCATCCAAAAACCCAAGTCCCTCTAAGTCTTCGCTTTTGCCTTTAAGATATAGCGTAAAGTCGCAATTACCCTTTGCATTTGTAATTGTATCCAAGTTAATATTGCCAAGATAAGGTTTTATAATGGTAGAAGTTTTTGCAATGTTAAGCAAATTTAGGGACGGGATATTTAAAACCTTTGTTTCAATATCTAAATTGCCCCAATCATCTGCTTGGCCTGATAAAATGAACTCTCCACCGTTTATTTTGGCGTTAGTATTAATTATTTTTACAATTTTTTCATCAAAAACTATCTCTACCGTACCGTCTTTTAGTTTGCAATTTAACCCTTCAAGGGAAGCTGTAATCCCATGGCCAAAAAATTCGCCCCAAACTTTTGCATCGTATATTGTGCCTGAGGTTTTCATATTAATTTTACCCTTGCCTTGAATTTTCATATACGGCAGAGGCCCTAGCTTAAAGCCGATTACCTTTTTAACCGGTATTAAATATTTATGCGCAAAAGCTAAATCTACGTTATCTGATGAAATAATGCTATATTCGCCTGCTTGCTTGTTGTAGATTTCACTTACGCCGTAAACCTTTACGTATTGAGAGTTTTCTCCCCATACCATAACATCGACGTTAACTTTGTCGCCAACAAATTCGCAGTTTGCACTTGCCAGTTTAAATTTTTCGGGTTTTTTAAACATTGTAATGTCATCAAAAACCAGTTTTCCAAGTACTTTTGGCTTATCGAGCCTGCCTTTTAGATTTAAACTTCCATTAATTTTAGCGTCCGCGCTACAATCCTTAAGTTCTTTTATAATATCTGTTTTATAAGGTACAAGCCCGCTTGGCAGAGGCTGCACCAGCTCGTATAATTTTGTATTTGCTAAGCTGATTTTAAGGTCTAAGTTTGGGTGTTTTGATTTTAATTTTGTAATATCTCCCAAAATATCAATATTTATATCTTTTGAGGTAAGTTTTGAATTTATTATTTTTATTAAATCTTTTGAGCTTTTAATTTTTGCACTGTAATTTATATCGCCATTAAGCTTGTATGAGCCGTTTTTACCTTGGTAGTCGTACTTTGCGGCGGCATTTTTAATTTGCGAGTTTAGTGTGAATATTTTTTCTTTCTGTTCTTTTTGAGTATCAACTCTAAAACTTGCTATCCCCTTTAATTGGCTGAATTTTATTGGGGAAAATTCATTTATGTACTGTCTAAATGGCTCTATATCAACATTTTCCGCGTTAATTTTAATATATGTGTTTTCCCTGTCCAGCTTTGAAAGCAGCGGAAACCTTAGATTCAGGTCTATGTCTAAATTAGAACCATATTTCTTTTTGGTATTAATATCTTCAATTGTATATTTGACATCCGAATTCAGTTTTATGACCTTATTTGCCTTGTAGTCCTTAATGGTCAGTTTTAAAATATTTATGTCAATTTTTTTTGAATTTTTATAGTCTAAAAAGCTTAATTGGCTGTTTTTAAGGTCAATTTTGGCACTTTTTAAATTTAAATCTAATTTTTTATCCTTGGGCAAATATTTTTCAATGTTAAACTGCCCTTCTTTATTTCTTCCAATATTTACGGAAATTTTATCCGCTGCCAAGTGGCTTATATTCAGCTTTTTAAGCAGTAGCGGGAGTATTTTAATCTTAATATTAAAATTTTCTACATTAAAAAATTCTACACCCTTGTCATCTGCCACTTTTATTTCTTTTGCTTTAAATAAAAAGCATAAATTTAGAGTTGTCTTAAAACCGGCGTCTTTAAGGTTTAAAACTAAGCCTGTTTGCTCTTGCACGCTTTTTTCAATATCTTGCACTTTAACAAAACAGTTTAAAATGTTGCCGAAAAAAAGATATATCAGCACCAATGGTATAAGTATCGTGCTAAAAATTATTATTGCTTTTTTGTGTGATATTATTTTTTGCATAATTTAGTTCATTATATAATTATTTTTCTTATAGTAAAAATTGCTTCATATTTTTTAATTTCTTTTGCAAAATTCACAAAATAGCTTAATATTATAAGTATGAAAAGAATAATTTTATCAATACTCATATTGGCTATATGTTCCTTTTCTGGTTTAATTGCCTATTCGCAATCAATTCTTGAGCTTAAAAAGGGTACTTTGGTTTTGGTTTATGCAAGGAAAAACCTTTCAACCGAAACTCTTCAAGAGGGCGACAAGGTTTATTTTATCTCTCCGAGTGATGTTTGGCTGGATGAAACAAAAGCAATACCAAAGGATTCAATTTTTGTAGGCTTTGTAAGTATGCTTAAAATGCCTATCAAGGGGATTAATGCTGCAATAAAGTTTGATATTACACATTTGATATTGCCTAATGGCGAAATAAAAGAGATTAAGGGGCATATTAACGACGGCAGGCAGGATATCATCGGAGGAGAGCTTGCACCGCCTGCTTCTTATAATCAAATGACACATCTTTACCAATCACGTTGGAAATGGTCAGGAACTACCCAGTGGGTTCCAAGCGGTGATTACGAATTTGGTCGCCACCGTGGTGTATCTACACAGCAGCAACTTTATGTTGTTTTTGATGAACCTTATTATTTTGAGCAAAGGTATGATTAATTTTTGCCTAATCTTGGCTTTTGATGTATTATAAGTAAAAAAGTGGAGGAGAAATGTTTGCATTATCAGTAAAAAGAGCAATTATGTTTGCGTTTGCTTTTGCATGCTTTTTGAATTTCTCTTTTGCATATGCTGCTATGCCGGATACTTATTCGAATGACTTTAAAAGCCAAAAGGGCGATGTTATTTTTATTCCGCAGGGCGTTAAAACCACTGCAATTCTTTCTCAAGAGCTTAATTCAAAGTCTGCAACAAAAGGCATGAATATATATCTTACCCTTGATAAAGACTTTGTTTATAAAGACAAAAAAATTGCTCCCGCAGGCTCAAGTGTTATCGGTACTGTTGTTGACTGTAAAAAAGCCGATAAAGCAGACGGGCAGCTAAAGATTAGATTTACCAATATTTCAACTCCTCAAGGGTATTCTATTCCAATCACGGCCTCTGTTTTCACAAGTGATAAAACAGGCGTTTTGAAGGGTTCACTTATGCTTGATAATGACTCTCAAGCCAAACAGGATGAGCGAGTAAAATCCTTCACAGATGTGCTTTTGCCAACAAATTCACAGATAGAAATAATTTTTGACCAGCCTGTAACCTTAAGTGCTCCAAGGGGGTATTAAAAATAGTAACTCGGCTAATTTAAAATAAAATATTTTATTTAACAATAATTTTGAGAAAAACAAACGGTAAAATATGACACAACTTAGAAATAAATTTAATATTGATGATTCGGATGACCTAAAGGGTTATGAACTAAAGACTCTGCCAAATGACTTTGAGGATGATTCAGATGAGCTATCGCTTAAGAATTCGTTCTTAATCTCGCTTGTTTTGCACCCTTTAGTTTTCTTATTGGCTTGGCTTTTTGTAATTGTTGCGGTAAGCTTCAATTTGCTTCATAAACCTGAACTTAAGCCTCGAGATATTGAATTTACAATTACTCAGAGTGAAGCTCCGCCAATTAATAAAAATACTAAGTTTCGCTCGGATAAAAATTCTCGTGCGGGCGGTATCCATGACCCTAACAGGAAAGTTTCCGCACCGAGACCGCAGTCTGCTCCGGCTAAACAGGCGGTTTCTTCTGCACCTTCAACCCCAAAGAAAGTGCAACAACCAAAAAAACAACCTGCGCCTGTTCAAAAACCTGTTCAAAAACAGCAGACAAAGCCGCAACAGACGCAACCTAAGAAACCGCAACCCGTTAAGGCGCCTTCTCCCAGCGTAAGGCCGTCTTACAAGCCTACTACTTCGGCTCCTAAGGCTCAAGCACCGAAAATCACGCAAAAACCAAAAAGCCCCTTTGCGGTACCTGTACCAAAAAGCTCGGCTCCTGTTGGACCTGCACCTTCTTTTGGCAGCGGAAGCTCAAAAGGCAGCACATCTTCCTCTTCGTCATCTTCATCAAGAGGTTCGATGCCTGCGCCACAATTCTCTGCTTCCAAACCTTCCTCTTCATCTAGTGCTTCAAGAGCCTCTCAAGGTTCAAAAGGCTCAAGCTATTCTCCGGGTAACATCGGTAACCCAGGCCCGGGTAATCCTTCAGGGCCACCAGGTATAGATGCTATAAAATCTCCTAATTGGGGAGCTTACATGAGAGATGTTGAAGCCAGAATAGGCAGAAACTGGAATCCGCCAAAAGGCGATCAAAGCAAACGTGTTGTTCTATCCTTTAAAATCGGACGAGACGGCAGATTGCTATCAATAAAAGTTTTAAAAAGCTCGGGTACTCCGCTTGCCGATGCCGCTGCAAAGGCAGCAGTACAGCTAAGTGCGCCATTTAAACCACTTCCGCCCGAATATCGCGAGTCAAGTATAGATGTTGACTTTACATTTGACTACAACGTTTTGGGTGCTACATACAGATAATTACAGAAATGAGGATATAAATTATGGAACTATTTTTAGAAGCAATTAAAATGGATTGGCCTGTATTAATGCCGATTTTTATCTGCTCGATTTTGACAATTGCAGTTGCAATCAATCGTTTTTATTACTACAAGAAAAACGACAGAAATATCGGAGAATTTATCCAAACTCTTCAAAGAGCACTTGTTAAAAATAATATCGGTGCCGCACAAAGAGCTTCTGTTCAATTAGGCGGTATTATTAGCGAAATGGTTGATGAAGGTTTAAGAATATACACAGAGCAACGCTCAGGTTTTTCTCGTGCTTATGACATTTCATCAAGCCTTGCAACAAGAAAACTTGAAAAAGGTTTGACAATTTTAGGTACAATCGGTGGTGTTGCACCGTTTTTAGGTTTGTTTGGCACGGTTGTAAGAATCCTTTACACATTCCAAGATTTAGCAGTACAAGGTAACCAATCTGCCGCAGTTGCAACAGGTATTGCTTCTGCCCTTATTGCAACAGCCCTTGGTCTTGGTGTTGCGATTATTGCGGTTGTTCTTTACAACTACTTTCAAACTGTTGTTTCACGCTTTGAAAGTGATTTTAAACTAATTAAGCTTGTATTCCTAAGCTTTATCGATTCTGATGAAGAAGTTAAAGTTGATGAGTCAGGCAGTATTGCACTGTAATTTGAGGTAAATATGGCTATAAAGCTAAGCTCTGACGGTAAAAAGCCCGTATTTAACGAAATCAACATAACGCCGTTAACGGATATTTTCTTGGTTTTGTTAATTATAATGATGGTTATTGCACCAAGCTTTCAAACATTAGATAAAAACATAACAATTCCCGAGATTAATTCGGGAGTGAGTGTCGAGGAGAAAAACGCAACTGTTTCTCTTACAAAAGATGCCGAATTCTACGTCAACGGTCAAAGAGTGGATGAAAATTCACTTGAAGGTGAATTGTCATCTCTTATAGCACAAGTTGAAAAGAAAGAAGTATTGGTTAAAGCTGATGAGAAAGCAAAAAGCTCTGATATTATGAAAATTATGAGGGCCGCTCAGGCTGCGGGTTTTGAAAAACTTGTTGTTGCAGGTGAACCGCTTAGCAAAAAAGAACAAAAAAATCTTGAAGAAGCGGAGGGTAATTAATATGAGAAGGCAAACGTTTAACGAAATTAATATCACTCCCTTAACGGATATTTTTCTTGTTCTTTTAATTATTATGATGGTTATTGCCCCAATGCTTGATCAACAAGGTCTAAATCTGGCTATTCCTGACTTTGTTGAGGAACAAAACGATAATAAAGACACCAAGATTTTAAATATCGTTGTTACCATGGATAATAAATATTTTATAGATGATGAAGAAATATCTGAAAAAGACCTTTTTAACACATTAAAGTCAAAAGTTTCAGAGTATCCTGACGGGCTTATGATACAAGCTGAAGGGGACAGTCAACACGGCTGTGTAGTTAAACTTATGGACAATGCAAGAAATGCAGGCGTTAAAAGTATTTCAATTATGGAGATATAAATTTTAGGAGTTTAGGGATGATTTTTAAAAAGAAAATTAGCGACCCAAGATTTTTAAAAGTATTGAAAATATCAACAATAACCCTTGTTTCAATATTTGGTCTTATTTATTTGGCTTTTCTTTTTATCTTGCCTAATGTGCTTGATGTAAATAAATTTACCCCTTTAATTTGCTCTGAAATTAAAAAAGCAACTGCGCTTGAGTGTGAAATTAATAATCCCGAGTTTAAAACAACTTGGCGTCTTGGTATAAAAATTGGTGCCGAAAATATCAACTTAACACTACCTGATAAGTCTGATTTTGTTGCACTTAACTCAGTTAGTGTTGAAGTAAATTTACCCACTCTTATTTTAAGACACCTTAATTTGGATAAAATTTATGCCAAAGATGTTAAAATATCAATGGTTTTTGACAAAAACAAAAATTACACAATAGTTGAGCACTTTAAAAATAATGTTAAGCAACCCCAAGAGCAGACCCAAACTGATGTGTTGCCGATTAAAATTAAAAATATAAATATTGTTGCAGATAATTTTAATTTTGCTCTTGATGATAAAAATTTAAATAAAACTTACGTTATAGCTGCAAAACCCGTTTTGATAAGTATGCCTTCTTTATCGGGCCCCCTAAAAATCAAAACCAACGGCTATATAGGTACACTAGGCAAAGACGTTAATTTTGTTGACTTTAATGTAGCTCTTCAAATCAAGCTGCCGGACTTTTCTGATGTCAACAAAGAGCAGGATGAAAATAAACAGGCTTTTGACTTTAACTTTAATCCCTTTGAGGGCTTGGATTTGTTCTCTTTTCGCTCAAGGGTTAATATGGATTTAAAAATAACCGATTTGGGCGAAAAATTTAAGGCAAAAGGTTACTTAAATATCGATAACATTTCCTTAATGGTTGATGATTATCAACTCCCAGACGGCTATTTAAAATTTAATTTTGACAAAAGTAAAATCATATCTGATTCAAAAATATTTTTATCAAAAGATGAAAACCTTGTAAGTAAAGGCACAATGGATTTTAGCGGTAAAAATAAAATTGATTTAAGCGCAAAAACGGAAAAAATCAGTCTGACAAATATTAAATCTTTGTGCGCGTCAGTTTTAGATATGCTAAAAATTAAAAATGATGTTGAATCTGCAAAAGCAAAGGGTTATATCGTATGCGATTTTAACATTAAAAGCGATTTGAAAAAAATTACATCCTCCGGCTATCTAAAACTTGTCGAGGGGTCAATTTCTTACCCGAAATTAGCCTTGCTTTTGGATAAAATTTCTGCAAATTTAAATTTTGATGATAACAAAATCTCAATTAAAGACACATTTGCTTATCTAAACGGTTCAAGATTTGCGGTTTTGGGTGATATATATGATGATTCAAGCTTAAGTGTAAATATTAAATCTGATCCGTTAAAAATTTCAGACATTGTCAATCTTTTGGTTCAATTAAAGGCGCTAAAGTCTTCTGATATTAAGGACTTTGCCTTTAACGGGGGAAATCTTACAATAAGTATTGATGCAAAAGGTAAATTACAAAACATTCTTCCAAAGGCCGATATTCAATTAAACAATCTTTCAATATTGCAAAAAAGCACTAAAATGCCCTTAAGTATTGAAAAAATCTCAATTGTTGCAACTCCCGACAAAAAAGATTTTCTTGCTAATGTCGATGTTGTTAATTTTAAAGTGTCGCAGAAAAACCCTGCTTTCCTTGTAAGCTCCGATAAAGCCTCTTTAAAGTTAAATTCAAAAGATATTGAGATTATTCCGTTTAAGGTTAATTTACAAGGTTCAAGCGTCAATGTTTCAGGGCAAATTAAAGATTATATGAAATCTCCTGAGCTGGATATAGCTATCAGTGGAAATATTCTTCCTTCTTCCATATTAACCTTTGTACCGGCTCAAAACAGAAAATACGTTGCTTATAGCGGTTCTATGCCTCTTGGTATAACTCTTAAGAACACGCTTGATGATTTATCAATTTTAGGTACTCTTACAACGGATGCAAAAAATTATATAAGTATCGTTGATATAAAAAATATTCGAGCCAAGAAGAATGTTTTAAGTGCTGATTTAAATTTAAAAGGTGATAATTTAAATATAAAGGCACTCGATATTCTCTCTTCAGGTTCAAAAGTGGCTTCCATAAACGGGAAAATCGGCAAAATATATTCAACTTCTCCTGTTTTAAATCCGCTTAATATTGTTACTTCTCAAAAGCTTTCGGTTCTTTTACCTGCTTTTGATCAGCTTTCATTTGATGTAAGTTCTAATTTAGCGCTTAGCGGCAGCGTTAATTCACCCTCAATATTGGGTGAAGCTGACCTTTCGTCCTTATCTTATCCTAAATTTAAAACAACATTATCTGATGCGGATTTACAGTTTAAAAAAGGCACAATATCTGCTCAGGCAAAATATCTTAAGATAGGAAATTCTGATTTTTCAGGAACAATGAATATGTCAAGCAATTTTGCAAAAATCATAACAATTAATTCGCTTGATTTTAACTCTAACTACATTGATTCCGACGAACTTTTAAAACTCTTTTCTTCAATGCCCAATACCCAAACAACGTCAGGGCCGTCTTTGCCCTTGACTATTAAAAGCGGTAAAGGCAAAGTTGCAAAGTTTAAGTCAGGAAATTTATTACCCGAAAATATTACTTTTAACTTTAACTTGAACAACAATTTGCTTAACGTTTCAGACCTTATAGCTTCATTTGCCGACGGCAAAGTAGAGGCTAAGGCAAGCTATAATATCGCAAATACAAAAACGACAGTTGATGCTACTCTTAAATCTTTAAATGCGCCTAAAGCACTAAGGGCTTTTGTGGGCTCAAGCTCTGTTATTTTAGGCGGCACATTAAATGCTATTGCGCAGGTTAACTTTAGAGGCGCAACTTATGAACAGCAAATGCGAAATTTAAACGGTCAAGTTAAATTTGATATATCAAACGGTCAATACGGTGAAGCAGCACGCTTTGAAAGATTTTTGCATGCCGGAAACCTTCTTAGCCAAAGTCTGTTTAATTTAAATATTAACAGCGCTATCTCATCTGTTACAAGCAGAAATACAGGTGAATTTAAAAAGATTGACGGCTCAATTACTCTTCAAAACGGCTGGGCGAATATAAACTCCTTTAAGTCATCAGGTCCAAATATGAGTTTATATGTTACAGGCAGATACAATATTTTGACAACAAATAGCGACCTTAAAGTTCTTGGAAGAATTTCTTCAAGAATAGTAAGTGTTTTAGGCCCTGTTGGTTCATTTTCTATTGATAAATTAATAAGCAAACTCCCTCAGGGCGGACAAAATATATTTAATGCAATTAAATCGGTAACTCCTCAAAATCCTCTGTTTGAGCAAGTAAGCGCCAGCGAGCTGAAAAATATACCGTCATTATCTCAAAGCACGGACAATTCAACCGCTAAAGATTTTCAGGTTGTAGTATTAGGGCCTGTTAATAAGGCAACTTCAATTAAACAATTTAAATGGATTTCAACAGATGTGCCGACGGCAGCAAGTACAACATCTGCAACTAGTTCGCAGTAGTTACTTCGCCAAGTGTTGAAATATATTGTTCTTGATTTTTAATAGTATCAGGACTAGCTAAAATTGAAATTGTCGGATTATTTGAGAACATGTGTTTTGCAGCTTTTGTTATGTCCTCAACCGTAACTTCGTCAATTGCCTTGACGTATTCGTCAATTCTTCTAATGCCGTAGGGTAGTGTCATATTCATTGAAATTAAATCCGTTTCGCTTGAGGGAAGCTCCATTTGCTTTGCAATTCTTTGTTTTAACTGCATTTTTGCTGCGTCAAGCTCTTCTTGTCCTACAGGCTCGTTGACCATTTTTGCCGTTTGTTCGTCAAAGCCCTCAAGAGATTTTTGTAAATTATCATATTTGATGTCGTTTTGTGCTTTATCGTCAGTAGTTGATGTAATAAAGAGGGTAATTATGCCTGTGTCTTCAAAAGATTGGACTTGTGAAGAAACCCTGTAAGCAAGTTTTTGTTTTTCCCTTAGCTCTTGGAACAATCTGGAAGCGGGTGAACCGCCAAGTATTTCGTTAACAAGTTCAAACTTGACTTCATCTCTTATGTTACCTGACATTTTAAATGAATAAGTCTTGTATATTTGTGCTTGATTTAACTCAGCAGTATCAACCACAACTTTTGTTGCGGGGTTTGGCTTATAAACATTAGAAAATTTAGGTGTAAAGTCTTTGTATATAACTGGAGATGAGCTTGCATTCACCATTGCCGTTTGCTTAAGTGTCGGATTTTTTGAAAAAGGTGCACTTACAACATATTTAGATGATGCCATATTTATCATATCGCTATAATGCTTTATAACATCATTTATAGTCATATTATTAAGACCGTCCAAAATCTCTTTCGGTGAGGCGAAGTAGCCCGGGTACAATTCAACCAACATATTATTTGAACCGTCTTTTTCTATTGAGCTGAAGTAGTTTTTAATTTTTTCTCTTGCCTGTTCAAAATCTTTTTGCGAGAAATTAGGAGAGTATATAACTTCAGACATAAGTTTCATAGTCTCATCAAGGTCGCCTGACATGCAGTCCGCATTAACTAAAATCTGAAAACCGTTTGAATCAACATCATAGCTTATACCTTTGGCATTTGTGCGATTAGACATTTGCTCTTTTGTTTGATAAGCGGAACCTGAATTTAATAATTCCGTTAAAACATAAGGTATAGCAAGATTCTTGGGTAGCGCATTAAGTGCGTTTAATCTCCAACTTAAATAGCAAATATCTGATTTATCCGTATTATTTAGTGCTAAATGAGTATTATTTTGCAATCTGTATTCTTGCGTGTCTGATGTGTCAATTTTTCTTGAGCCGAAAGAAATTTGAGCAGCTGCATTTGCTGGTTTTGACGCTACAAATTTGCTTTGATTGTAATAGTTTAATATGTCTTCATCACTAACATTTGAAGGGTGCACGACAGACATTGAAACTTTGTTTAAGTCAACATAATTCTTTGCGGCAAGCATAATATCTTGCGGTGTGAGTGAATTAATTATGTTTTGCATTTGTGATATTTCTTGAATATTGCCGTCTAAGTACCCTGTACCTATTGTTTCACAAATGCTTTCGGCACTTTCAAAGTTTCTTGCAAGCTGTTTTGTTAAATTACTCTTAACTGTCTGCATCTCAAGCTCAGTTGGCGGGTTTTGTCCTAATTCAAGAATTGTTTCATAAAAAGCGTCAATTGCTTTTTGCTCATTTTGCGACGGTGAGTTTAACTGTACAAACAGCGCTTGCGGATCTTCTTTTTTAAGTCCGACTTTTTGCAAGCTAATGTAGCTGTAAGAGTGCAGGTCAGCAAGTTTTTTTGAAAGTCTGGATGATGAATTACCCTCAAGCAATACACTTAGCGCTTCAAGTGCAATTGTATCTTTTAAATTTGCAGCACTTGGCGCGCAAAAGCCCATAAT
The DNA here is from genome assembly GCA_944325665.1 of Candidatus Gastranaerophilales bacterium. GTDB lineage: Bacteria > Cyanobacteriota > Vampirovibrionia > Gastranaerophilales > Gastranaerophilaceae > Galligastranaerophilus. The sequence goes on along the minus strand of CALVAY010000002.1, from coordinate 63,817 downwards.
GGTGTTTGTTGAATTGGTAATCGGAGATTTGAAATCCATTCTGACAGGACTTTGTATAGGTGTTAGAGTTTCTTTTGTAACGTCATTACCCCTTACTCGCGCGGGTTGATTAAAATGTTTTGAAATTTCTTCAATTGCTTCTTGAACATCAACGTCGCCCACAACAACAGTGTAGAGACTATCCGGTGTGTAGTGTTTTGACCAGTAATTAACTACATCATCTCGCCCAAGAGCATTTACCGTTTCTATTGAACCTGCAACCAAATTTTCAGATTTAGATTGAATTTGAAATAAGTTTCTTACAACCTCATTTGCAGCCTTAGTTGTTGTATCATCATTTATCATACTGATTTCAGATGTTACAGGGCCTTTCTCCTTCTCAAGCATTTCATTATAGAACTTTGGAGTTAAAATCATATCAGCATGCATTTCAACTGCCTTTTTAAAGTCCTCTATTCCCATAATGCCCGATGAAATATAATAGTCTGTTTGAGCGTAGTCAGTTGATGCGTTTGTACTTGCGCCCATTTTTACTACGTCTTTAAAAAACTGCCCGGGTGCCAATTTTGAACTGCCGTTAAATAAATTATGCTCAATAAAGTGGCTAATGCCTCTAATTCTGTCATTTTCATTCATTGAGCCGGAATCGACAAACGTCTTTATGATTGTCGTTCCCTCTCTTGGCATAATGGCAACTCTTTGACCGCTTTTAAGCATAAAGGTGTGAATATCTTCCCCAAAAGGAGTTTTAATTGTACCCAAATAGGTATAATTTCCGCCGATTTTAGGATTTATTAGCGTCGGATTAATAGGATTTGCAGCGTAAATTGGTAAAGCTTGTCTTGAATTGGGATAACTTACATTCACAGCCTGAGACTGTCCGTTTGTACGCACAGCAGACGAGTAGTTATTCAATATAAACTGATTATAATTATTGTTAATATTTGGCTGCATAATAAATCCTATGATTTAAGAAAGTATCAAAAATTTATTTTATTGCCATATTTTAAGAAATTGTACTTCAAAAATTAATTTTATGTAACATTCTTTGTGCAAAAAAATATTGTTTCAAGTATTATATATAAAGAAAACATTTGGAGCCGATTAATGACAGAAAAAAAACAAATTGGTATTGCAAGAGCACTTTCATACTATAATTACTTCCCTTATCTTTACGGATTTTTTAATCATTTAGGTATAGAAATTATCCTTAGCTCGCCCACAACAAAAAAAACATTGTCAGACGGTTCTGCATTGGTTGTAACGGAAACTTGCCTGCCTATAAAAGTTTATGTAGGGCATATTGTTGAGCTTGTAAATAAAGGTGTAAAAAATATTTTTGTACCTTCTATTCAATCCGTTGCACATAAAATTTATAACTGCTCAAAAATTCGCGGTTTGCCCGACCTTATAAGAAACGTTGTAAAGGGTGACTTTAAAATTATTGAAGCAACCTTGGATAAGTCAGAGAAAAATCAAGGCTTATATGAGTTTTTAAGACAAACGGTTGAGCCCTTTGGTATAAAAGACTTTGAACTTATTAGAGCAGCATCTAAGGCAGGTTTTGTCGTGCAAAATAATTTTAGAGTTATGATGCAGCAAGGTTTAAGTTTTGATGAAGCTCTTAAATATGCAAAAGAGGGTAAGGTTGTAATTAATCGCAAAAATAATGATGAAGCGCAAGGCGCAATACATGTTGCTCTTGTTGCTCACGGGTATAATATTTACGATAAAAAAGCAAGTATGGACATATTTAAGAAATTATCTCAAATGGGCGTTGTAGTTCATAATGCTAATCAGCTTACGGATGAGCAACTGTTAGGCGGCTTGAGTTGTTTAAATACCGAACTATATTGGGCAAATCAACTTGAAGTTACAGGTTGTGCGGGGCATTATTTAAAAAGTGATTTAATTGACGGTATAATTACTGTTACTGCTTTTGGCTGCGGCCCTGATTCACTTATGGTTGAAGATATTAAAAGAAAATCTAAAAATTTCCAAAAACCGCTGCTTCATTTAACAATTGATGAACATACGGGTGAAGCAGGCTTTGTTACAAGGCTTGAGGCTTTTTGTGATATGCTTTTCAGAAATAAGCGTGCAAAAATTACCCGATATATGGACACGGGTATTGACGTTAACGAAAAGACCGTCGCAAACATTGAAGGAATAGTTTCCCTGAAGAAGTAGTTATTCTTCCTCTTCTTCAAGTATTGCTTGTGATACAAGTTCAAACTCGTCATCATCTTCTATTGTTTCGAAAAGATACTCGGAGTTGTCTTGTTTTAGTCGCATAAGGACAATTTCACACTCTTCTTCGTTGTCTATATCAGCATCAGCAGGTAATAACAGTGCATAATCAATGTCATTTACGGTAACTATATCAACAAGCTTTAGCTCAACCTCTTCACCGTTTTCGCCTACTGTTTTAATTATTTCAAATTCTTTTTCGTTCATTTTTATCTCTTTTCGTTAATGTAGTCTTGTAATATCAGGCATGCGCTTTTCATATCTACAAGCCCTTTATTTTTTGTATATTTTTTACCTTCTTTTTTTAAGATTTCCTCTGCTTCAAAAGAAGAAAGTCTTTCATCATGATATAAGATTTTATATTTTCCTTCAAGCGGTTTGATAAAATCTATGCAATTTTGCGCCTGTGGCCCGAGTGAGCCGTCCATATTGTATGGCACGCCTATCAAAATCGTTTTTGTATTATACTTTTCGCATATTTTCTCGATTTCATCAAGTGCCGACTTGTCCCCCTGATTGCCTGTTTTTCTTTCTATTAAACCTTCTTGTGAACTTATAATCCACATAGGATCGCAAACGGCAACTCCAATGCGTTTTGTACCAATATCCAGACCGACTATTCTTTCTTTTATGTCCATTTTTCCTCTATTGCTTTAACGAGTTTTTTTGCAAAATCAGTTGTAGTACTTTTCTCGATTTTTCTAAAAATATTTACGCCCTTAATTTCGCTTGACTGAGCGTTTTTATAGTAGTGTTCATAAATGCTTTTTTTAAATATGTGCCTAAGAAGTATTTTAAGTGCGTCATCGCTAAAAGTTGTACTATATAGTGAATTAGCTGTTGTTGACATCTTTGACTCAGCTAAAATATAGCTTTGATATGTAATTTTTTGCGTTATTCTTTCCTTGTCTTCAAGTAATAACTCGTCAGTTTTTTTTAAAATTTCTTGCTCAATTTCTTCGATATTAAGAATTTCGTTTTCGTCAATATTTGCAATTATGCTCTTTAGTTTTTCTGAATTTTCGACATTTAAAAACCAATTTTCAAAAATTGCACTGTTTAAAATCTCTTCGATAATTTTTTCGCTCAACAGAATTTTCTTTAAATTTTTTGTCAAAAACTTTGATAACTCGTCGTTGTCATTTTTAATATCATAAGTTAACTGACGCCAGCAAAGGTGCTCGTAGGGTATATTTTGCCCCGTTTTATAATTTAGTCCTTCAAAGTAATCAAAGAGTTTTTTGCCTTCTTGTGGTGTCAATTTAGCCTTTAGGGATGATTTAAAAAATCGCTTAAGCACAATTTCAAAATCCTCTTTTAGCATTTCATTAAAGCCAAAAGACGAAATTGTCCCTAAATTCAGATTAAAAACATTGAAAAATGTTTGTATTGTTTTATCCTCTTTTTCCCTTGCAAATACGCAAGAAATATTTGAATTTCCGTCTGCTAAAGAGTAGTAAAACCCAAGAGGCTTAGAGCCTTTAAGAAGTTCTTTATACAATATCTCTTTTTCGGGCTTATTTCTTACCCCTGATATTTTAAGCTTATTTAAGCAATTTTTGGCGTATTGAGAGTATTTTTCATTATTATTGGCAACATATTCCAAGGGTTCATACGCAAATTCGGATTTTGACGTTGCAAGTGCATCTAAAATTGTCTCATTTAAGCAATTATTCGGATAAAGATATGCAAAAGGTACAAGTATATTTGCAAGCTCATCTCCCGTATAATCGTTTGTTATGGATGAGATTAGCATATTTTTATCTTCTTCATTTACGGTAAAGTAAAAGTCATAAAAGTCAATTTGAGCTTCGGGGCTAAATTTTGCCTCCTGAAGGAATTTTTGTGTTTCGCTGTCTATAACTTTATCCGCATCTTCAACGCAGGAATTTATGAAATTATAGTCAATTTTTTGACCTTGCTCCCTTAAAATATTTATAAGATAAAGCTTTTTCCTGTCTGACACTTTTGTATCACAAAGTGATTCGATTACTTTTTGCCCTAAAAGTTCATCATTTTTCAGATTTAGTAAAATTAACGACAAGATATTGTCATACAACTCACCCGTGCCTTCAATTTCTTTTAGGATGGTTGCAATTACCAAATCATCATTATCAAAGCCTCTAAATTCTTCAATAGCTTGCTCAATATCGCTGTCATAAGGGCGTTTATTACCTTTAAATTTTGATATTGTACTTAGTACTTGAGCCCTTATTTGAATTTTATTAGGCCTCTTAAGCGATGTCATCTTTTTGTTCCCCAAAGCATATCAATTATTCTTTGCGCTTCCGCCGACAGTGCTCCGTCTTGTAAAATCAGGTACTGCACGGCAATTAAAACACATTCTGAGCAAATGTTAACCCCGGGGCCTTTTACCAACTTTGGCACCATTGTATTTGGCCTGTTGCAGAAACTGCAATACTCTACCTCGTTTTTAACGGGTCTTTTCGGCTCTTGTTTTTTTGCTTTTGAACCTATTGATACAACTTTTTTGTCTTTATCGTTCATAGTTTATCCTCTATTTTGATTTTATATATTTTTCCCTTTTATGACAAGAAAATTAAGAATTACGAAGTATTTTTGCTTTTTGCAGTTTCAAAATTCTTTCTTTGAATTTTTTCTTTTGCATATCATCAAGATACTCGCTCTTATCTATGTTTTTAAATGCTTCCTCAAACTGACTTTTATCCACTTTAATTTCATCCAGTTTTTTATCTTCGATTAAGTTAAAACCATTATCCTGCTCTATATCTTTTTCATTTTGCCAGTCTTTAAAATTAACAACCAAATCTGAAATTATAACGTCAAGCGGCTGGGCGTATGTTTTTAATTTATTTAAAATTAGTGTTTTGTGCATAGAAATTTCTTGCGCTACAACAGAGTTTTTGCACAAAATGTATATCTTTGAGTTTTTTATGGCTTTTGGTTTTGTTGAGTTTATAAATTTTTTACCGACTATTTGCTCCCAAAATGAAAAAATAGTCGAATATTTAATAATAATCGAACTTTTGTTTGTATTAAAAAGTTTCTCGTTTAATATTTCAGATATACTTGAAAAATTATCTTCCATAAATACAAAAAACGGCGGCACAATTGTGCCGCCTTGTAAGTTAATTTGCTATTTTGCACAAGCCATTGCTTGTTCTTTTAATTTTGCAGCCATTGAAGTATCTTCCCAAGGTACTTCAAAATCCATTCTGCCGATATGACCATATGCAGCAAGTTTTTGATAGAACTTACCGCCATTTTTAGCAGGCAGATTTCTTAAATCGAATTGTTTGATAATAGCTGCCGGTCTTAGGTCGAAGTTTTCATTAACCAATTTTGCTATGCATTCATCATCAATTTTACCTGTTGAGAATGTGTCAACCAAAACTGAAACAGGGCGGCTAACACCGATTGCGTAAGCTAATTCAACTTCGCATTGTTTTGCAAGACCTGCTGCAACAATATTTTTTGCAACCCAACGGGCAGCGTATGCTGCTGAGCGGTCAACTTTTGTCGGATCTTTTCCTGAGAAAGCACCGCCGCCGTGGCGAGCATAACCGCCGTATGTATCAACGATAATTTTTCTTCCTGTAACACCGGCATCACCTTGAGGGCCGCCGATTACAAATCTTCCTGAAGGGTTAATTAAATATTTTGTTGTTGAATCAGGTTTGATTTCTTGATTTGCAAACACGGGTTCAATAACATATTTAAGCATATCTTCCCTGATTATTGCTTGAATTTTTTGGTTATCGCTTTCACCGTTAATTTCAGGGTCGTGTTGAGTTGAAATTACGATTGTATCAATTCTTTTTGGTTTACCGTCAACATATTCAACAGTAACTTGAGATTTACCGTCAGGTCTTAGGTAGTTTACGGTTCTGTCTTTTCTTACTTTTGAAAGTTGAAACGCTAATTTGTGAGCTAATGAAATAGGTAGAGGCATTAACTCGGGAGTTTCATCGCAAGCAAAACCAAACATAATGCCTTGGTCGCCCGCACCAATGTCAAGAGTTTCATCTTTTGAAGTATCAGCGTTATCGCTTCTTGTTTCAAGAGCTTTGTTTACACCGCCTGCAATATCTGTTGACTGTTCGTCAATACTTGTTAAAACAGCGCAAGTTTTGTAGTCAAAACCGCCGCCTTCTTCGCCGTTATATCCGATTGATTTAATAGTGTTTCTTACAACTGACGGAATATCTACATAACAATTTGATGTAATTTCGCCGCATACAAGAGCCATACCTGTTGTAACAGTTGTTTCTGCCGCCACTCTTGATTTTGGGTCTTTTGTTAAAAATTCATCCAAAATTGCATCGGAAATTTGGTCGCAAACTTTGTCGGGATGACCTTCCGTTACAGATTCAGATGTGAATAAAAAGTTCTTTAATGCCATTTTAATACTCACTCCAATTAATAATATCAATAAGGAGTTTAACTTAAAAAAAAATCGTGGTCAAATAATATTTTTATTCTATAATTACTTTATAATGAGAATTTATGAGGAAATTTAAGCATGGAATTGTCGTACAAAAAACAAAATTGCACACAAATTGACGAAAGTTATATTGATAAAGAATGCACCCTTGCAGGTTGGGTTTCAACCGTTAGAGACCTTGGCGGTATAATCTTTGTTGAAGTTAGGGACAGAAGCGGATTGTTTCAGGTTGTAGCTGACCCACAGGTTAATCCGCAAGTATATGAAAAATTCCAAGCTTTAAGAAGCGAATTTGTTATACAAGTTACGGGTAAAATTTCAAAACGTCCTGATGACACAATTAATGCAAAATTAAAAACAGGTACTGTTGAGATGTATCCTGATAACATCGAAATTTTATCAAAAGCTATTGCTCTTCCTTTTGTTTTGGAAGATGAAGATGTGTCTGAGGATGTTCGTCTAAAATATCGTTATTTAGACTTAAGACGTGAAAAAATGCTTCACAACTTAACTTTAAGACACAAAATTGTTGCTGCTATCAGAAATTATTTAAACAAAGAAGATTTCTTGGAAGTAGAAACACCAAACCTTACTAAAGCTACTCCTGAAGGCGCAAGAGATTACCTTGTACCAAGCCGTGTTCATGACGGTAAATTTTACGCACTTCCTCAATCTCCGCAAATTTTTAAACAACTTTTAATGGTTGGCGGTATTGAAAAATATTATCAAATCGCTCGTTGCTTTAGAGATGAGGACTTAAGAGCAGACAGACAGCCCGAATTTACTCAAGTTGATATTGAGATGAGTTTTGTTAAACAAGATGATGTAATTAATATGGCTGAAGGTCTAATCGTAGATGCGTTTAAGGCAGCAGGTGTAGATGTTCAAGCACCGTTTAGAAGAATTACTTACAGAGAAGCAATGGATAAATACGGTTCGGATAAACCCGATACCCGTTTTGGTTTAGAGTTGTTTGATGTGTCTGATATTATGGCACAGTCAACTTTTGAAGCATTTAAGTCTGTTGTTGAAAAAGGCGGTACCGTTCGTGCGATAAAAATCCCAGGTATTGCAGGTTACTCAAGAAAAGAAATGGATGATGTAAGAAATCTTGCAATTTCTTTTGGCGCAAAAGGTCTTGCTTGGGTTACTTATATGGAAGACGGAACTGTTAAATCGCCTGTATTTAAGTTCTTAACTCAAGAGCAAATTGATGAAATTCAAAAAAGAGCTGACGCTCAAAAAGGCGACATTGTTTTCTTTGTGGCAGATGCACATAAAGTTGTTTTTGATGTTTTAGGCAGATTTAGACTTTACTTCGGTGAAAAGTTAAACCTAATTGACAAGTCTCAGCACGATCTTCTTTGGGTTGTTGATTTCCCGTTATTTGAATATTCTGCTGAAGAAGACAGATATGTAAGTGTTCACCACCCGTTCACAATGCCTGCTTATGAAGATTTAGACAAGCTTGAAACCGATAAAGCAAATGTTAAATCTATCGCTTACGATATTATTTACAACGGTAATGAGCTTGGCGGCGGTTCAATAAGAATTCATGACAGTGAAATTCAAGAAAAAGCCTTTAAGGCTCTTGGCTTAAGCGAAGATGATATTAAAAATAAATTTGAATTTATGATTAACGCGTTTAAATATGGCACACCTCCTCACGGTGGTATTGCTCTTGGTTTGGACAGACTTGTAGCGCTATTAGTTAGAGCAAATTCAATTAGAGACGTAATTGCATTTCCTAAAAACGCTCAAGCAAAATGTGTTATGACGCAAGCTCCTTCAGATGTTTCTGAAGAACAACTTCGTGAATTGCACATTAAATTACGTAATTTGCCAAAAATTAATTAATTTAAGCTGAAAATAAAATATCTAAAAAAGGTGGTTTTTTAAACCGCCTTTTTTATTGAATATCAACTCCGTTGTTAATATTTTTATAAACAATTTCAGATATTTTTTGTATTAAATCTCTTGCTGAATAATCATTATACGGTCTTTTAACAAGAGTTACTATGATATATTTTTTACCGTTTTGCGCATAAACAACACCGGCATCACCCAACATTGTGCCAATGTCGCCGGTTTTATGAATTAAAATAGCTTCTTCAGGCAATCCTGCTTGTAGCAGGCTTCTGTTTTTAACATTAGCCATATATTCTTTAATTGTGATTTTGCTTTTTTGACTTAAGAACTTTGGATTATCAAGGTTATAAAGAAGTGTTGCAATTTGTCTTGCGCTAATTTTGTTTTTGCCTTCCAGGTCAGGAAGTCTTTCTTCTATCTTTATTTTATCTAAACCTAAAGACCTCATTGCGGAGTTAACAGCCAGCTTTCCGCCTGCTTCTTCAAGAATCATGTTTGTTGCTGAATTATCAGAGTGTGTAATCATAATTTTTGCAAGATAATCAACACTGTGATATTTGTTTAATGGGCTGTATTGCAGGTCTCCGGAACCTGAAGTTTGATTTTTATAGTCATATAGTAAATTTTTACTCAACAATGTTGTATTTGTTTCATCTTTTTCGCATCTGTCTATTTTTCTGAACAGTTCAAACAATATCGGAAGTTTGATTATACTTGCAGCGCTGAATAATTCATCTGAATTAATACTTATGCTTTTAGCGCTTGAATACTCCCATACATATACACTTGCGTGCATTTTTGGGTATTTTTTAAGTAGGTCTTCTACCATTTTTTTGGTAGTTGTAAGCTCGCCGTTTTCAACAATTGAGTTTAAAATATTTTTGTCCGAATGATTTGTTTCAACCAAGAGATTTTGTCCGAATAGCTCTGAGTTGTTAAGGTAATTCAAGTAAACGGACGTGTAATCCTTCATGTCTGCTTGAATTTCTTTATTTAAAATTCTGTTTAGAAATAAAGGCTCAAAATATTTCGCATACATTTCGGGTGCTGCAAAATATGAAAACGATGTTAAAAAAGCCGAAACGAAACAAAAACGAATAAAAGATACAAAGGGATTTTTCTTTTTTGCCTTTTTCTTGATTTTTACAACACGCTTTGGATATACTCTGACATTTGAGTATTCATCCGCGTAATTGCAAAACTCTTTTCTCTGTTGCAGAGGCAATTTTCTCTCCCTTAATATCCATTTATAGTTTATAAAATATTCAACAAAAAAACATAGTATATTTGTATGAAAAATAGCCAAATAATTAAAAAATATGCTATACTTACAGCAATGAGTACAGTAGTTTCGGTTCAAAAAATTATCTATACTTTTTTGTTTTTCATGCTTTTTACTCTGAGCAGTGCTTTTTGCGACGTTTTAGTTACAGATGTCCAAAATTACGATTGCAGAGTTAAATTTGTAAGTGCCGGACTAATAATTGCAAATATTGACCGCTCTGATTTTACTTTTAAAAGATCAGTAAATAATGACTATTTTCTTGATGAAGTTCAATTTGGTAAATATTTTTTCTCGCGCAAATCAAGACTGGTTGTAGGCAGAATTGAAAATCTTGACAGGTGGAGAGTGGATGTATTAACTAAAGATGGCGGGTTTGTCAAAATACCGCGATACAAAGTTAAAAACATAGTTATGAGAGTTACAGATAAAGGAATATAGTATGAACATTATTTTTTATAGTCAAAATGCTCAAAGTGAATGTGCAAAATTAATAGTTGATGACAATGAAGAGTATGCTATTCGTGAGTTTAAGATATCCGAAGCTAAAGATTACAAAGAATATAACCCCGGTATCATTGTTTTTGACGCGCCATTAAACAAGGTAAAAGAAGTTTGCGAAGTTACTAAGTTTGAAACCTCGGTTTTGATTATTGCGGATGAAATTCCTGAAAAATTCACAGTAAGAGCTGATGCATACGATTTTATCGTTCGACCGGTTAATTCTGTTGAGCTTAACATTAGAATTAATGCCTTGGCAAAAACTTCAATTTACAGAACTAATCTTAAAAAGCAAACTATTACTGATAGCTTGACAGGTTTATATAATCGAAAATATCTTCATCATCGTTTAGATGCTGAAATTTCTCGTGCAAAAAGGTATGGCACACCACTTTCATGCTTACTTATCGACATTGACTTCTTTAAAACGGTTAATGATATGTACGGATACGATTGGGGCGATGTGCTGTTAAAGAAAATCGCTCAAATGCTTGAAGCGCTAATAAGAAAAGAAGATATTCTTACAAGGTACGGGGATGAAGAATTTATCCTTATTTTGCCAAATACTTCTGAAGATAATGCATATATCTTTGCAGAAAGATTTAGACGCGATATTGAAAGAATGGAGTTTATTCCGGCGAATGAAGAAGAAAGACATCCTATTACAATTTCAGGCGGTATCTCTTCTTATCCGTTCTTGGAAAATGTTGAAGAAAATGCTAATACTATTATTAGGTATGCAGAACATGCCTTATACGCTGCTAAAAAACACGGCAAAAACCAAATTGTAGAATTTTCAAAAATGAACTTGGATTTTTAATGTTAACAAAGAGAATAATACCATGTCTGGACGTTAAAGACGGTCAAACCGTTAAGGGTGTAAATTTTGTCAATTTAAAATTTGCAGGTGATCCTGTTGAATTGGCAAAAAAATATTCTTCTCAGGGCGCTGATGAATTAGTTTTTCTTGATATTACAGCTACCAATGAAAAAAGAAAAACAATTGTCGAGCTTGTTGATAAAGTAGCAAAGAATGTCTTTATTCCTTTTACGGTTGGCGGTGGTATTAATTCAATAGATGATATTCGAGCAATTTTAATTGCAGGTGCCGATAAGGTGTCGATTAACTCATCTGCGTATAAAAATCCTCAATTAATATCTGACTGCGCAAATTATTTTGGCTCTCAGTGCATAGTTGTTGCAATTGATGCAAAGTACGTTGATAATGATTATTATGTCTTTATCAACGCCGGCAAAGTAAATACCGGTGTAAAGTTGATTGATTGGGCCAAAAAAGTAGAGGCCCTTGGTGCGGGAGAAATTTTGTTAACTTCAATGGATTTTGACGGCACCCAAAAGGGTTTTGATATTAAAATGTGCAATTTGGTTTCAAATTCGGTAAGCATTCCGACAATTGCATCCGGTGGTGCTGGGCCTGATTACAGGCATTTTGTCGAAGTATTTGAAAAGACAAGTGTTGACGCAGCTCTAGCAGCATCAATTTTCCATTATGATACCTTGCCGATACCAAAACTCAAGGAAAGCTTATTAAAATCTGATATTTTAACAAGATGTGTATAAAAAAGTAAAGCCGGAGTAGATCCGGCTTTACTTTTGTAATGGTAAATATGGGTTTGCAGTTTAGCTGAACATTTTGAATGAGTTTTCAATGTTGCTTTGAATAACTTTTTGAACTGATTCAAATTCTGTTTCAACTGCTTTGTGTTGTGTTTCGATTTGTTTTTGGTCTGTTTCCAGTTTCTTATCTTGAGCTTGTACTCTTGCTGTTGCTGATTGGTATTCTGCTTGTGCCATAGCATCATCGTCTGTGAAGTAGTTATCTTGTATTTGTGTCATACCTGACCAGCCAACAGGAGACCATTCACCGATTGGTGTTACGCTGTCAACGTTTGCTTCATCACCGTTTTCGTTACCTGTTTCGTCATTAACTGCTAATTGTTCGATAATAAAGTTACCGTTTCTTAAGCCTTCTTGGAAGTAGTTTTCAGTTTCTGAAGCATCTGTTAATTTGTCATCAATTACATATTCTTCGTAAATGCTTTTGTTGTTGTGTGTACCGCTTACAATAACTCTGTTACCGCTTGCTTGAACTGTTACGCCGTCGCCGTAGCCTGCTTCTTCAGCGTTTTTAGGTAAATCAGAGGCGCTTGGTACAACAATTTGACCTCTTGCGTTTTTGATACGCATTGTTGGAAGTTTTGAACCTTTTTCACTCTTGCTGCTTTCAATCAAGTTTCTGTAAGTCAAGTTAACAGTTTGTGTTTGGTTTGCTTCACCGATTTTAACAAGTCTTGTTAACTTCATTTGTCTGTTTGCTGTTTTACGAGCATACTTAGAAGATACAGATTCTAGTTCGGTTGCAAGAATAAGTCTTCTTTGAGAGATTTCTTGTGCGCGATACTCTAAATCGCTTTTTCTTGCCGTTAATAGAAGTAATCTACCTTGGCTTGCTGCTAGTCCCATATTTTACCACCTTTACATTTTGTACTTATATAAAAACATTTCGTATATACGATATTCATAAAAAATATATATCGTTACAAAAGTTTACATAAGTTACTTTTTGCATCCTTTCCGGTTTTCTACTATCTTAAAACCTTATATTCGCTTTATCGTCATTTTTGTTTTCAAACTTTAGAAAATATTAAGTTTTTGTTAAGAATTGTAAAATTGGCTAATATAATTTATACTGATGAAATAAATTCTTTCTTACGATACAATAGTTTTGGGGGAATTATGGAAAAGAAAAAAACTATTTTAATAGCAATATTAGCAATAATAGGTTTTGCTTTAACAATCGAATTGGCATTTATCTACTTTAAAGTAAATTTTAACGAAACATACTCTGCAAGCTTTTGTAGTGTTAACAGCCTAATTGACTGCGATGGCGCCGCAAAAACTTCTTATTCCGTATTTTTGGGAATACCTTTGGCCCTTTGGGGTATGTTCTTCTATTTATTAACTTTATTTTTAAACTTTGTGCATATTATTCAAGACAAGTTTAAAAACACTATTTTTGACGTTTTTAAGAACCCAAAAAGCTATATTGCAACACTTGGGCTTTTATCTTTCTTGATTTCAATAACCCTCGCTTCTATTTCTATATTCAAAATTAATAAAATATGTGTTCTTTGTTTTGTAACGTATTTTATAGACTTATTTATTGCATTGTGTGCAAAAACAAAAGGGAATTTTTTCGCCCTAGATATTAAAAATACATTCGTAGATTTTATTTCGGGAGTTAAAAAATATACAATACTTTTCCTTATTGTGCTTTTTGCCTTCATTGGTTTAATTACTTATACTTCAACCTCTCTTGTTATGGCGCCAAACCTTAAAGCGCAAAAGTCTTTTGAGGAGTTTATGAAGATAAAAGTTAACCCCTATACTTCTGATAATAATATAATGGGTAACTTAAACGGAAATAAAATCTATGTATATAGTGATTTTCTTTGCCCGTTTTGCCGAATAACACATATTATGGCGTCAAAATTTGCATATGAGAACAAAGAAATTGAAGTTATACACATGAATTTTCCTTTGGATAGAAGCTGTAATAAATATGTTTCCAATACTCCACACCCCGGCGCTTGTTTGCTTGCCAGATATGCTCTTGCTGCCAAAAAACAAGATAAATATTGGCCAATGTCAAACTTAATTTTTGATGAACAGCCAAGAAGCGAAAGAGATTTATTGTACTTAAGCCAAAAACTTAATCTTGATATGGCAAAATTAATTCAAGACGCCGAATCCGAGGAGATTAAACAAGAGCTTGAAAAACAAATTGAGCAGGCAAGAAGCCTTGGTATTTACGGTACACCTACAATAGTTATTGATGATATTCCTTATATGAGTGCTATGCCTTATTATAAATTTAAAATACTTTATAATCAGGCAAAACAAAGACATAAAAACGATAAAACTTGGAGCAGCAAATAATGCAAAAAGTTCTTTTGCACGCTTGTTGTGCCGTTTGCGCCTCATATTGCTTAGAATATTTGCCCGAGTTGGGTTATAGTCCGGTTGTTTATTTTTACAATCCAAACATTTTTCCTCAAGCTGAATACAAAATAAGGCTTGAGGAGCTGGTTTTATACTGCTCTGATAAAAATATTCCCTATGCAATAAGCGATTACAGTGTAAGTGATTTTTATAATTGTATTAGCGGTTTTGAATCTTGCCCCGAAAAGGGCGAAAGATGTAACAAGTGCTTTGAATTAAGATTAAATAATACCGCAAAATACGCTTTTGAAAACGGTTTTGAATACTTTACCACTACTCTTACAATTAGCCCTCATAAAATTTCAAAAAATGTTTTTAATGCGGGCAAAAAAGCTGCAAATGCTTTTGGGGTCAAATTTTTAGAAATCGACTTTAAAAAGAAGGATGGCTTTAAAAAGGCACAAAAAATCGCAAAAGAATTAAATATGTATAAGCAAAACTACTGCGGCTGCGAGTTTTCAATTAGAAAAGAGAATTTATTGCCTCTTTAACGTTTGAGCTATTAAATATATAGCTGCCTGCAACAAGTGAATTTGCACCCAGATTTTTGCAAATTTTTCCTGTTTTTTCGTTAATACCGCCGTCAACTTGAATTATTAAATCATCCCTGCCTATATTTTTTGCTATTTCTTTGATTTGTGAGATTTTCTCTGCGCAGTCCTCCATAAATGCCTGACCTCCAAACCCCGGTTCAACAGTCATAACAAGAATCAGATCTGCGGTTTTAATATATTCTTTAATTTCATCCACTTTTGTTTTTGGCTTAATTGAAACACCTGCAAGAATATTCGATGCTTGAATTTTATCAATTAATTCTTGAGTTTTTTCTCTTGCTGCCTCATAGTGAAAGGTTATAATGTCCGATTTTGCTGCAATAAAGTCTTCTACATATTTTTTAGGGTTCTCAATCATCAAATGAACATCAAGCTTAATATTGTCGATTTTTCTTAGGGATTTAACAACGGGGGCTCCTATTGTAATATTTGGAACAAAATGCCCGTCCATAACATCAATATGCACCCACTTTGCCCCCAGGTCCCTTACTTTTATTATTTCGTTTTCCAAGTTGGCAAAATCTGCCGATAAGATTGACGGAGAAATTATTGTTTCCATTTTTCCTCACTTTTGATAATTTTTAGTGCATTTGACGCTGCATCTTGTTGTGCATTTTTCTTGGATGTCCCTTGCCCCTTTGCAAGAAGTTCACCATTAAAGTAAACCCCGATTTCAAATATGCTTTTATGCTCAGAGCCTGTTCTTGAGAGCAGTACATACTCCGGCAGCGTATGGTTTAACTCTTGAGTATATTCTTGCAGCTGTTGTTTGGGGTTTATGTTTTCTATATTTTTTTCAATTTCTTCTATCTCATCTTTAAAATTATTTTCAATAAAATCTTCAACCCTTTTGTATCCGTCAATTTTACATGTTAGATAAATTGCACCTAAGAAAGCTTCAAAAGCGCAAGCTAAAATTGACTGCTTTTTCTCTCCTCCCGACTTTCTTTCGTTTTTAGACATTAGGATATATTCATTTAGACCAATTTTTTGTGCAAATTGAGCCAATGTCTTGTCGGCAACGATTTCGCCTCTTAGTTTTGACAGGATACCTTCTTTTGAGTCAGAAAATTTATTATATAAATATTTACTTACAACAAGTTTTAAAACTGCATCACCTAAAAATTCGAGTCTTTCATAAGAACACTCGGCGGGCAGATTGTTTTCGTTTGTGTATGATGTATGACGCATTGCGGCCTCAAAAAGCGAGAAATCATCACTGTTTGAAAAGCCTAATGTGTCTAAAAATTTGCAATAGTTAATTTCCCTATCAGAAATAGACATGGATTGCACCTTGAATATATTTGAAAAATTCAATGATTATATTATTGCCGTATGCAAAGTTTATAAAAAAGTAATATGCAACAGGGAGGGCAAACAAGTACCCGTCTGTTCTATCCAGTATGCCGCCATGGCCGGGTAAAATGTTGCTTGAGTCTTTTACTCCCGCATCTCTTTTTACAAGGGATTCGGATAAATCGCCCAATTGAGAAGAAATTGTAATCAAAAGTCCTGCAATTAGTGCCTCAACAAGTGTAAGTTGGGTATAGAGTGTTCCAAGTCCTGCCACAATAAGCGCAAGAATTGTTGCACCAATTGCACCTTCAACGGTTTTTTTAGGGCTGATTACCGGTGCTAATTTTCTTTTGCCAAACTTTGAACCAAAGTAATAGCCGCCAATATCTGTTGCAACAACTATTAAAAATACAAATATTACAAGCCATAGCCCTTCGTTTATACCGATTTGAAAGGCGTTTATCCTATCTGAGCTTATTTGTCTTATTAAAAGTATATGGCAAGGCAGCCAGCCCGAGTATAAAAACCCTAATATTGTTGTTGCAACGTTCACAATATAGGGCTGTCTTCCCATAAAAAGCACCATTAAGAAAGAAGCCATAACTGCAAGTGAAATTATAGAAGGTAGAAGATCAAACCTTCTAAAGAATATAAGCAGCGCAAAAACAATGTCTGTTAATAATATTAAAGTTAAACTAGGATGAAAACCTTTTGTTCTAAGGATTTTGACGTATTCTATCGAGCCTAAAAATATTATCACAAGCAAAAATCCGACAAGCGGAATGCCGCCTAAAAATAAGCAAGCAAGTGCGACAAGCGAAATAATAACCCCTGTAACTACTCTTCTTATTTTATTTTGTTTTTGCGTTTCGTCCACTATACTGTCATAACCTCTTTTTCTTTTTCGCTTACAACTTCATCAACTATGCCGATATATTTATCAGTAAGTTTTTGAACTTCATTTTGAGCATCTTTAACTGCGTCTTCAGGCATATTTTCTGCTTTTTCAAGTTTTTTTACATCATCAGACATATCTCTTCTAACGTTTCTTATTGCAACTTTAGCAGCTTCGCCCATTGCTTTAACCTCTTTTGACAGTTGTTTACGTCTGTCCTCTGTTAGCGGAGGGAAAGTTAATCTTACGCAAATACCGTCAGAGTTGGGAGTTATGCCTAATTCTGCTTTTGCAATAGCTTTTTCAATTTCTTTTATAATTGTTTTATCAAAAGGCGTGATTACAAGTGTTGTGCCTTCTGAAACCGCAACTTGTGCCATTTGACGAAGTGGAGTCGGTGCGCCATAGTAGTCAATTGTTATTTTATCCAAAATAAGCGGATTGGCTCTGCCTGTTCTGACTGTTGCCAACTCTTTTTTTAGCTGGGCAACACATTTTTCCATTTTGTCTTTACCGTTGTTCTTAATCTCGTCAACTGACATTTTTATTCTCCTACATATGTTCCTACATTTTGATTGTTTAAAATATTAACTATACTGTCCTTTTGTGCAAAATCAAATACTACAATGGGTATATTATTTTGCTTACATAAAGAGCAGGAAGTTAAATCCATAACTTTTAAATTTTTCGTAATAATATCGTCGTAAGTTATTTTATCATACTTTTTAGCATCAGGGTTAATTCTTGGGTCATCAGAATAAACTCCGTCAACTCCGTTTTTAGCCATTAGCATAGCTTGTGCATCAATTTCAGCCGCCCTTAGCGCTGCTGCCGTATCGGTTGTGAAAAACGGGTTTCCTGTGCCTGCTGCAAATATTACAACTCTATTTTTCTCTAAGTGTCTTATTGCTTTAAAGCGAATATAGGGTTCTGCAATTTTGTGTATATCTAGGGCAGATTGAACTCTGCAAGGTACACCGATTTTCCTTAGTTCGCTTTGAAGAGCAATTGCGTTCATAACGGTTGCAAGCATACCTACGTAATCGCCTGAAGCTTGGTCCATGCCTAATTTTTTAGAGTTTTTCATGCCTCTAAAAATATTGCCGCCGCCAACAACAATGGCTATTTGGACGCCCAGGTCATGAACTTTTTTAATTTCGCTGCATATCATCTCAACAGGTTTTGGGTCAATACCAAATTCCTGTTCGCCTAACAACGCTTCACCGCTTATTTTTACTAATATTCTTTCGTATTTTAATTCTGACATGATTTTGCCTTATAAAACTAACTTAAATTAATTATACAAGAAAGTCAAACTGATGTATAATTGTAAATATGAATTTAACAACAAAAAATGCAAAAGATTTAATTTCAAAGGATAATACAGTATCCTTTGGTGCCGCTTTAGATATATTAAACAGCTGCGATATTAAAAGCTACTCTACACTTTGTGAAAATTCACCTTATTTATTTGATTTTATTCTCGATAAATCAATAAAACAGCTTGCCTTGGCGGTAAATTCCGATAATTTAAAAAATACCTTTGAATTTGCAAAAATTTACGATTTTTCTTTTTCAAATTTTATTGTCGATTCTTGGGTAAAGTTCGCTAATGAAGACTTGACCGATGAGTTGCTTAATTTATTTGAATTTGGCTCGGACGAGCAAAAAATTCACTGTGCAATGTACTTTGAAAAAATTAACGACCCGCTTGCTTTAGAGTTTTTAAATTCTTTTGCACTAAGTGAAAATGAGGAGCTTGCCGCAAGTTGTGCTAAAACTCTCTCAAGGTTTGGTGATACTACCTTGCAAGATAAAATTATTCAAGAAATTAATAATTATGATGATTTTGAAAAGCTCGGCGCGTTAAGATTTTTGATTAACTTTTCACTTAAGGACAATTTTGATTTTATTTTAAAAAATGTTCTTAAGTCTCCGTTCTCTTCTGTTTTAGTACAAGAGATTTTGTGTAAAATTAATTTTCCTGAAATTTCAAAAAAGTATTCAAATGACTGTGCACTAAGGCTTCTTGATGAATTTACATCTTTTATGCCTGAAGATGTTCCTTCAATCTGCCTTTTAGACTATTGTTGTTTTGATTTTGTGAAGTCTTTACAAAATCATGGTCTGGATTCCTACTCAACAAGGGTTTTGCTTTCAATTAAAAGAGTTTTGGAACTTGTTTTATCTGACAATATCTATACTTTTGACTATAAGAAAGAAGATATTGGTGAGCTAAAGAATTTTTCTCATTATTTAAATGATTTATCATTTAATATTGATTTAATTGCAGATGAGCTAAAGCAAGATAATAACAGGGCTATAAGGTGCCTTAACTTAATTTGTGAACTTAAGCTTGAACAATTTGCGCAAGATGTCATAGATTTAGCCAAAACAACACGTGAAACTGCGGTTCTATGCGAATGTGCAAGAGTTTTGGCTGAGTTTAATAAACAAGACTTATTGGATAATAATTTGGCAGATAATGTATCTGACAGTAACGCAAAAGCACTGTTTTTAAGCTATCTTAACTAATTTTCCTCTTCGGCAGCACTTGTATCTTGTGTGTTGTCTTGAGTTTTATCCTCGGGTTTATTTTCCTGATGAGAAACGTCTTTTTTGACCTCGATTTTTACATTTGTTTCTTTTGCATTTTGTTTTATAGTCTGCTGACTTGCGTCTTCAAGCTTAATGTAGTGGGCATCTTCCCACCTTAGGTCAATGTATTTAATTTTTTGTTTAAATTTCTCTGTTTCGGGCAATATTGCCGCAATCCATTTTGCCCTTTTTAAGGCTGTTTCGTTGATTTCGCCAAATCTCACCAAGACTTTTTTGAGTTTTACATAAACATCGTTTGGGTTTCTTAAATCAACATATTCAACTTTTTGCCCCGAGTAGCTTTCAAAGGATTTTATGAGTTTGAGTATTTCATCAACTCTTTGTTTATTCCACTTTTCATAATCATCGCCACGAACACCGTATGTAATTATTTTGTACGTTGTGAATTTGGGGCTAATAGGCATATATTCTCTATCTATGAGCACACCGTCATCTGTTATGGCCGAAATTGGCTCTGAATCGAGTTTTGGAGTAATTAAAAATACGGGTGTTCTTTCTTCAATTATTATATTGAGCCTTGCGGGCAGCCAAAATCTTCTTACATATACCCTTTTAATTGGCTGCAATTGCTCAATATTATCTTTTAGTTCCGTTGTATCGAGTCTGAAAATTTGTGTGTTCGGCAGTTGAGTTTGTCTTATAAGGTCAACTATTTTGTATTTCGGAGTAATTATATTACCTTCAATTTTAATTACAGTTGGGTCGGCAATCGCCATTTTTGTTTTGTTTATGTACCAATAATGCGATTTTAAAACCTTTAGCGAGCAGAAAATGATTAATATTATCAAAATTAACCTTAAAAGCACACGAAAATTTCTGATTGACGCTCTTGTTGAGGCAATCTTTCTTTTCATCTTATTTGCTTTTAGGCGTCTTCTGTAATATTCTTGGCCCATTTAAAACTCCGCAGTTTTTAAAATAGTTTCAACAAGATTATTATACTCTAAACCCATTTCTTTTGCTTGTGCGGGCAAGTCGCTTAAATCTGTCATACCCGGGTTTGTATTTATTTCAAGCACATATGGAATATTATTGTAAACAAGAAAATCTACCCTTGCAAGCCCGCTGCACTCGCAAGCTATAAAAGACTTTACGGCAATTTCTTGTATTTTTTTTGTCATTTCTTCATTAAAATCGGCAGGCAAGATAAATTTTGTTAAGCCTTCCGTATATTTAGCTTCGTAGTCATACCACTGGGTTTTAGTTTCAAAACCGAGAATTGGCGTCGCAAATGTTGTTATTTTGCCGTTTTCTTCTTTTTGCAAAACGCCTACCGTGCAGCTTTTTCCCTGATAGTATTCTTCAATTAAAATATTTTTATCGGATTTTTTTGCAAGCTCAAAAGCTTCAATCAGCTCTTTTTCGTTGTCCGCTTTACTCATGCCAATGCTTGAACCTTCTTTTGTTGGTTTAACCATAAGGGGGAATTTTAGCTCAGACATAACTTTAGTCAGTTCATCTTTTGAGGATATACACATTGAAGGAATTAGAGGGATATTGCTTGCCTTAAGCACGCTTTTTGTTGTTTGTTTATCCATACAAATTGCGCTTGATTTAACATCGCAGCCTGTGTATTTTATACCCATTATCTCAAGTAAGCCTTGAATGCAGCCGTCTTCCCCGTATCTTCCGTGTAAAACGTTTATTGCAAATTCAATTTCTTCTTCGTCAAGTTTTTTTGCAATGTTTTTATCAACATCAATCATTTTAGCGTTTTTGTAGCCTAATTCCTCTAATGCTCTAAAAACATTTTTCCCGCTTCTAAGGGACACTTCTCTTTCGGCTGACATACCGCCGCAGAGTACTGCAATTTTTGAATCTTTATTTAATTTTTTTTCATTATTTTCCATTTTTCATCCTCATAAGGGGTAAAGTCCCCAATTCTCACTATTTCCGGTTCAAGTTCAATATCAAATTTTTCTTTAACTTTGCTATACATCGTAAAAATTACATCGGTATAGTCTTTTGATGTCGCATTATTAAAGTTTATAACAAAATTGGCGTGATTTTCCCAAACCTTTGCACCGCCTATGCTATAACCTTTTAAATTACACTTATCAATTAAAAGCCCCGCTGAAATTGGCTCACCGTCCTTTGTTTTAGGGTTTTTAAAGGTGCTGCCAAGGTTGGGAAGTGCAAGACTTGGCTGAACTTTTTTTCTAAATTCCGTATTTTCTTGCATTTTTTGCTCAATTAAATCTTTTTCTTTTTTCTCAAGTTTAAAGCTAGCCCCAAGAACGATGTATCTTTTGGGGTTTTTCTTGATAATTGAATTTCTGTATGAAAACTCAAGCTCGTCTTTGCCAAAGGTTAATATTTCACCCTTTTCCATATCATAAATTCTTGCACTTATTATATTATCGCTTATTGTTTGCCCGTGAGCACCCGCATTCATTGCAACTGCGCCGCCAAGAGTTGCGGGTAATCCGATTAAAAATTCAAATCCGCTTAAATGATTTTCTTTTGCCTCAAGCGACAACTTTTGCACGCTTGCGCCTGCCTGAACTTCAACCATATCTTTTCTGATAGAAATTTCGGACATTTTTTTTGTAATGATAACAGGGTTTTTAATACCGCTTGATGACAGTAGTGTATTTGAGCCTGCACCAATGATTATCGGGTTTTTTATGTTCCTTATTATGCTTAAAAAATCAGCTTCGCTATGGATAAAATAAACATCATCGGCAAGCGTTGAAACCTTAGCCGTATTAAAGTTTTTAAGTTCAAAATTATTATAGTGTTCTATGTTATTTTTTGTGCAAGTACAGTCCATTTAGCTCTCCGCCCATTTTAGTTATATCGCCCGCACCAAATGTCAGCACCAAATCATTTTGTTCTAATTTGTCGTAAATTTTTTCTGCCGCTTCTTTAATTGTTCCGCTTATATATTCACACTTTAAGCCTGCTTGAGTTTGCTCGTTTGCAAAATCTTTTGGTGTTTTACCTTCAATCGGCTTTTCTGAGGCCGCATAGACATCTAAAATAAATGTAATATCGGCAGATTTAAGTGCTTGTTTAAATTCGTTGTAAAATCCTAAAAAACGAGAGTATCTGTGCGGTTGAAATATTGCTACGATCCTGCCTTCTTTGTAACTTTTAGCCGCCTTAAGTGTCGCCATAATTTCGCTCGGGTGATGTGCGTAGTCATCAATAATTTTAATATTGTTGAACTCGGCGGATTTTTGAAATCTTCTGCCCATACCGCTAAAGGTTGTAAAATATTTTGCAAAATCATTAAAATCAAGCCCTGCTTCAATAAGCGACGCACACACTCCAAGTGCATTGTAAATATTGTGCTCTCCTGGGATTGAAAGTTCTATTTTTCCAAGCAATTTATTATCCCTAAAGACCTCAAAGCTTGAGCCAAGACCATTATAAGCAATGTTTTTGGCTTTGTACACGGCATTTTCGTCATTTATTGCGTAACTTACAAAACCATTGTATTGGTCATTTTGTTTTATTAGTTCGCAATTTCCGTCATTATCGGTATTTATAATAATTTTTGAGGAATTATCCAGTTTTAAAATAAATTCCTTAAATGTTTTAAGTATATCCGCTAATCCGTTTTTATAAAAATCCAGATGATCGGCTTCCAAGTTGTTTATTAATGTTATTTTCGGGCTGTATTTAACGACTGTACCGTCGCTTTCATCTAACTCCGCAACGAAGTATTTTGTATTTTTATCTTCGCATTCACCATTTGTATTTAATTCGGGAATTATTCCGCCAATAGCGTAGCAGGGTTTTTTGCCTGATTTAGACAATAAATAAGCGCACATACCGCTTGTTGTAGTTTTTCCGTGAGTCCCGCAAAAGCCAATAAAACAAGGGTAATTGTCTGAAATTATTTTTAATAAATCAGAGCGGTGAATTACCTTTAGCCCAAGCTCTTTTGCTTTTTTTAACTCGGGATTATCTTCTTTTATTGCACTTGAAACAACTACAACAGGGCTGCCTTGAATATTTTCTTCTCTGTGTCCAATGTATATTTTAGCCCCTAATGCCTCAAGTTTATCAATATATTTGCTTTTTGAGATGTCTGAGCCGCTTACTTTTTTACCTTCTTTTAAAAGTATATTAGCCAAGGCACTTTGACCGATGCCGCCAATAGCTATAAAATGATAGTCTATATTTTCCATTATCTGCCTTCTTCACAATAAGTTTGAACAACTCCGTGTTGAGTTTTGCCCCAATCCATTGTTTTTTTAGTGAATATAATTTTAAAGATTATAAACATTGCAATTGGGAACCAAATTACAACAAAGTGTATCGCCGTTATAATTGACTGAATTATTGCGTCTTTTAGTGAATAATCGCTATATTTTCTAAGGGAGTAAATAAGACCTGAAGCAAAGAAGAATCCCGTGCATACAAGTAAAATTACCGATGTTGAAATGCTGTCCTCATAGCCTTTTACAAACTTAAATGTTTGAATTACCAGCTCTGCAATAAGCCAAAAAGGAAGTAAAAACTCGCTAATGTATGCGATAAGGTCAAAACCAACCCTTAGTGACATATCTTTTGAGAAAAATACGTCTTTTGCAAATTCTAAATATCTTCTGATACTGCCTTCTACCCAGCGTCTTCTCTGTCTTATCAGGGCAGAAAAGCATATAACCCCTTCTTCGTTAACAACTGCATCGGGGCAAAATCTTATATCCCAGCCTTTAATATGTAATCTTGTTGACATATCGAGGTCATCGGTAATTGTTTCGTTGTTCCAGCCGTTAATATCTTCCAAGGCTTCTCTTTTAATTAATTCGCCGTTTCCTCTTAACTCAACCGCACCTTTAACGGCATCTCTGCCTATTTGCAGGTATGAGTCAAAAACATATTCGTTATACTGGCAAGCAGTTAAAAAGTTTTGCTTTGCGTTAATTATGTTTTTTCTTGCTTGAACCGCGCCAACACCCTTGGGTTCGAGTTTTGGCAACATTATTTTAATAAAATCCTTGCCGATTCTTGCGTCCGCGTCAAAAACCAAAATTGCTTCGCCTTGGGCAATTTTAAGTGCATCATTTAACACTGCTGATTTTCCCGGGTATGCGTCTTTATCTCTTATTAAACACTTAACTTTTGGGTTATTTTGTGCCAATCTTTCAATAATTTCCGCCGTATTATCGGTTGAGCGGTCATCAATTAAAATTATTTCGTATTTTTCATAGTCAACATCTAAAATGTTGTTAACCGTGTCCTCAATAACCTCATGTTCGTTATGACAAGGCACCATTATTGAAATAAACGGTTTGTAGTTTTCGTTATTTACCGGAGGATTTTTTCTTAATTTTCTTCTTTGGTGTTTGATTGAAAGGTACATATACAGCATATAAAGAGCCATAAAGCAAATTAAAAATATAACCGCATATGAAGTTTTAAAGTAATTTTGAAATATAAATAAGAATGCCAAAAGACACGATATTATTATAAGTAGTGCTATTCTGTCCTTCATATCTGAAATTCCAGTCTCCTCTTGTTCATAATATCAAAAAATAAACACGCTGACAAAAATATTATATTTTTTAACAATCTTAGTCTAAATATAGGATAAAAACAAGAAAATCGAGAGTTAAAATTATAATGTAGGGTAAGTTCAAGAGGTGTTGTATGAATAATTCCGAAGTTTTTATCCCTCAAACCAACGGTGAGGTTTCAGATTCCTTGACCCAAAATTGGACCCAGCAAGCTTATGAGTGTTATTTGCTCGGTTGCAATTGTAAAAAGTGTTCAATAGATATTTCCAAGTATTCTTTTGTTTGTCAAATGCCAAAAATTGTTGACATTTTATTAAATACTCAGGGAAAACCGCCAAAAAGTGCGTTCTTATAATTCTTTTGTCTTGTTTAAGAAAGTCTTTAAAGCTTCGCTTTGATTTTGCGGAGTTTCAAGAGATATTTTTCTTTCATCATTTGAGCTTAAATCCTCAAGGGTAACCCCTTTCGCATAAAACCTTCTTACAAATAACAACAGCACAAATATAACAACCGAACTTAACGCCACAGCCATCATGACCTTGAGGAACATCTTAATCATTTTGGTTAGCTCGGACTTTGTATCGGGCACCACTTTTTTTGTCAAAATTTTGTTATCATTTGGCGTTGTTTTAATATCGTCTATAACAATTGTTTTTTGCTCGCCAAGCCCCATTTCCTCATTAAGCCTGTCAATTTCGATTTGTTTTTTTTCTTGCTCGGTTAAAGGAACTGTTTCAACAGTTTCGTTTGTAACATCCTGATTAATCGGCACAAGTCCCTCTTGGATATCTTGTGCCAATACTAATGTGTTCAAACTTATTGTTATAATTGCTAAAAAAAGAATTTTTCTAAGCATTTTTAGGTTTCCTTGGTCTTCTTGCCTGACGCTTTGGTTTTTCTTCACTTTGTTCTTCTTGTATAACAGCTTCTTCGGAAGATTTTTCAGCTTCTTTTTTCTGAGATTTTTTTGTTTTTCTTGAGACTTTTTTGGGTTTTTCTTCCTTTACCTCTTCTTTTACTTCCTCTGCAATCACTTCTTTAGTTTGCTCGGGTGCTTCTTGAGGTGTTGTATCTTTTTGCACTTCAGGAAGCGTATTTTCTTCTTTTATTTCAACCACTTGAGTGCTTGTTTGCACTTTTTGCATCGGAACTTTAATTGTGTCATCCGCCTCAGTAGGTAACATTAACTCTTCTTGCGTCAGTTGTTCTTGTGGCTGATTGTCTTGATTTTTTTGTTTGTTAAATTTATCTCTCTTGTCTTTTTTGTTGAATTTTTGATTATTATTGTTGTTTGGCTTACTTTCATTGTTAAAGTTAGCCGCAAACGGGCCTTTTAATTTGTTCATTTTTGCCCTTGCTTCACCTTGAGAATTTGGTGTTTGGAACTTTAAATCTTCAACTATAAAGCCTTGACCGCCGCATTTATCACATTTTTTTGTAAAGATTTCACAAAGCGACTGGCCTTGTCTGTGTCTTGTTAACTCAACCAAGCCCAAATCTGAAAGCTGACCTATTTGCGGCTTTGCCTTATCTTTTTCAAGTGCCAATTCGAAATGCTCTAAAACGGCAAGCTTATCCATTCTTGAAACCATATCGATAAAGTCAACAATTACCATACCGCCTATGTTTCTTAATTTTAGCTGTCTTGCAATTTCATCTGCTGCCTGTAAATTTGTTTTTAAAATTGTTTCGGCTTGTGATGATGAACTTGTAAATTTACCGCTGTTGACGTCAACAACCGTCAGCGCTTCTGTTTGCTGGATAAATAAATATCCGCCAAGCGGTAAGTTGACTTTAGTTTGCAAAGCTGCATGAATTTCTTTATTTACGCCCGTTGCAACAAGCAAAGGTTCATTTCCTTTGTGCATATTTACTTTTACTGACATATTCCAATGTTGTAAAAGTTGTGTTGTGCGATGCAGTGCAAAAGCCGTATCTACAATAATTTCTTCAACATCTTCGCTGCAAGCTTCACGAATTACCCTGTATAGCAAGTCTTGGTCGCGATACAAAAGACAGGGAGGATTGGCTGTGTCTGCCGCAGTTACGATAGAGTTCCATTTTTCAAGTAAAATTTCAATGTCCTCTTGAATTTCTGCCTCAGATTGTCCTTCGGCTTCTGTTCTTACGATAACGCCGACACCAACAGGCTTAAGCAGACTTACGATAGATTTTAATCTTGCTCTTTCCTTGTTTGAAACAATTTTTCTTGAAACGTTAACACCTGTTTCGTCAGGCAAAAGTACCAAAAAACGACCCGGAAGACTTAGAGCTGTTGTTACTCTTGGGCCTTTGTGTCCCGTTGGCTCTTTAACAACTTGAACAATGAGCTTTTGATTGGGTTTCACTTTTTCTTTAAGAGTGCCCTTGCCCATTATGTCGTTTGCGTGTATAAATGCCATTTTATCACTCATACCGACATCTAAAAAAGCTGCTTCAATACTTGGTAAAACGTTGTCAACTCTTGCAAGATAGACATCGCCCATTAAAACATCGCCTTTAGAAACAAAAAATTCGTTTACCTTGTTATCCTCTATAACTGCCGCTATGTTGTCTTTTTCAGAAATTACAATTTTTTTTGACATAAACTTTTCCTTTAAATCTTATAAAACCTTTAAGTCTTTATCGAAAAAACAAATTCTTTTAACATTGAACTGACATAGGTTTTGGTAAACTTCTTTAATGAATTCGTCCGCACGCAGTGAGGGAATTTCACTATTTTGACCTGTTTTTAAGATAAAAAACAGCTTACCATCCTTAAATTCTAGTGAATTTAGTGATTTTCGATAATTAATAACTTTATTTAAACCTTTTTTTGTTTGTTTTTCGATTAATAATTCATCTAATGACAAACATTTGTTCGTATTATACTGTATTTTTTCAAAAATTGAAATACTCTCGTTTTTGTTGACTATCGGCTCTGCCTCATATTTTGCCCACTGAATTAAAACGTCAAGCGGCGGTAGTTTTGTTGTTGTGTCAGAAAAATCTAAACATTCTACAAGCTTTACATTTTTATTTGTGTTAACTTCAAATTGTTCTTTGAAATTCGGCTCAATCGGCTTGTATGTTTGAAAATAAACAAGCTCGCATTCGCTTTCGATAAATAATGGCAGAGCAGGCGAAAAGCCTGTCTTTGGAATTTTGTTAAAACCTTCGCTTAAAACAAGTTTTAATCCGCAACGCCTAAGTGTCTTGATTATCAAATTTTGCCAATCAAGATGTGAAATAAATTTTAACTCGCCTTCTTTGGTAAGTTTTAGCCTGTATTTAAAAACTTTTTCCTGCATTTTTTAATGCTTTAAATTTGTCTTGAACTCTGTATTTAGAAGATTTTTCAAGAACTTTGTCCAAAATATCTTCTCTTTTTTCGTGGTTATATTCGCCAATTTTCTCAAAAGTGTCTTTAAGCTGTGCCTTTCTGGCCTCTTCGATTAACTTTTTAAAAGCAAACTCGTCAATAAAACTTCTAGAAATCGGACTCTCCATAGCAAAACTATAACATTTATCTTGGCTCGGGGAAATTAATTTTAAACTTTTGTTACAATAAATTCTCTAAATAATTTAGAAAATCATCTACAAAATATCTGTTTTTTGAAGAAAAAGCCAATACATCATTATCAAGATATTTTTTAAGTTTTGCCATTTTTGACGCTGTTTCGTTTCTTGAAATATAGTCGCACTTGGTTAAAATGGTAAATGTCGGAATTTTGTTATAGGCAAGCCATTCGTGCATTTGTAAATCGTTTTTTTGTATTTCATGTCTTGCGTCAATAAATTGAATGCAAGATTTTAAATTTTTTCTTCCAAGCAAATATCCTTCTAAGTTTTTTTGCCACTGTTCCTGCTCAACTTTTGATACTTTTGCGTAACCGTAGCCCGGAAGGTCTGCAATTAAAAAAGGTTTTGAGCTTGTTTCAAACTCAAATAAATTAATAAGTCTTGTTTTGCCGGGGGTATTTGAGGTTTTTGCAAGCCTTTGATTGTTTGCAATTGTATTTATAAAACTGGATTTGCCAACATTTGAGCGTCCAAGGAGAGCAAATTCGCACAAATCACTTTCGGGACAAAGTTTAAGATTTGGTGAGCTGACCAAAAACGTTGCTTTTTTTATTTTCATAAACAGGATTTCTCAATTCATTCAGATGTTTTTTATACACAACGGCAGAGAGTAAATTATAAACTTTTTCATTATTTACAACGTTAACTTGAACGGAATCATCCAACAATTCAACATTTACGGATTTTGAGTCTAGAAAGTCGGCCTTAAGGTTGGCTATTCTAATAATTTTTTTTCTTAAAATGCCAAGCGGTTGTGCAATAAAATTTTCGAAAGACTTTAAAATTACGTTTCTCATAATCTTGTTCACATTATAGCAAATAATTTACTTTTTTGTATAATAAGTTAAGAGAGTTTAATAAGGAATATGCTATGTATCATGAAATAAACCCAAAGCATTATGGAATTGCTATTGAAAGAGAAGAAACTTTATTTAAAGATAAATCCCAATTTCAAGATGTTGAAATTTTTAAAAGCAAAGGTATGGGTAATGTTTTAACTTTAGACGGTCTTATGATGACCACTGAGGCTGATGAGTTTTTCTACCATGAAATGATAGCTCATATTCCTCTAATTGCTCATAAAAATCCTCAAACGGTATTAGTAATCGGTGGCGGCGACGGTGGTACAGTTCGTGAAGTTTTAAAACACAAAAGTGTTAAATCGGTTGATATGTGCGAAATTGACGGTATGGTAATTGAAGCAAGCAAAAAGTTCTTACCGACAATTTCTTGCAAGCTTGAAGATG
Source organism: Candidatus Gastranaerophilales bacterium (assembly GCA_944325665.1). Classification (GTDB taxonomy): domain Bacteria; phylum Cyanobacteriota; class Vampirovibrionia; order Gastranaerophilales; family Gastranaerophilaceae; genus Galligastranaerophilus. The sequence goes on along the minus strand of CALVAY010000002.1, from coordinate 33,823 downwards.
AAAAAGTTAAAGTTTATGTCGAAGATGCAATCGAATTTATTAAAGATAAGAAAAATTGTTATGACGTTGTCTTAATTGACTCAACTGACCCTATGGGCCCCGGTGAAGGCTTGTTTACGGAAGAATTTTATACAAACGTGAAAAATTCTCTTAGAGAAGGTGGAATTGTAGTTCCTCAATCCGAATCACCGTTTGTTAATGTTAATGAAATGAGAAAAATGTATATTCTTCTTAAGAAAGTATTTAAAAATGTTGCGCCATACTGCGGCCCTATTCCTACATACCCGGGTGGTTATTGGTCATGGGCTTTTTGCTCTGATGATGTTGATGTTCCTCACTGCCACAAAAAAGTGGACAAAGAGCGTGCCGATGAAATTGCTCCTTTGTGTAAAATCTACAATGCAAGAATGCAAACAGCAGTTTTTGACGTGCCAAACTTTGTTAAGGAAATAGTTGCAGGTGAATAAAGATATTATTTCAAAAAAAGCTGAAAACGGACTTAAGGGAAGGATTTGTATTCCTTCCGATAAGTCCGTTTCCCACAGGAGTTTAATTTTTGGCGCATTGACAAAGGGTAAAATTAAAATTTCCAATTTTTCCTTTGGTGCAGATTGCAGAGCAACCCTTGAAATTATAAAAAATCTTGGCGCAAGGGTTGAATTTTTAGACGATAAGACCCTTAATCTTTTTGCACCAAATAAGCTTATTGCGCCCAAAAATTACCTTGATTGCGGAAATTCAGGGACTTCAATGCGTCTTTTATCAGGGCTTTTAGCCGCTTGTCCTTTTAATTCGACATTAATTGGTGATGAAAGTTTGTCTAAAAGACCCATGAAAAGAGTTATCGAGCCTCTTGAAAAAATGGGAGCTAAAATTTCATCAAACGATTTTAAAGCGCCGCTAAATATCTATGGGCAAAATTTAGAAGGTATTAACTACTTCAGCCCGATTTCATCTGCTCAAGTGAAGTCTTGTCTTTTGCTTGCGGGTCTAAATTCTTCCGGTAAAACCATGGTTTGCGAAAAAGTTTTATCAAGAAATCATTCAGAGAGAATGCTTGAGTATATGCAGGCAAATATTGAAACTTTCAAAGACGCTAAAGGCCATTATGTTTCAATTACTAAGTCTGAGCTTATGCCTAAAGATATTTTTATTGCGGGTGATATTTCTTCTGCCGCATTTTTTATGGTAATGGCGGCAATTGTTCCAAATTCTGAAATTATTATCGAAAATGTTGGGCTTAACCCCACAAGAACAGGCATTTTGGATGTATTTGACAAAATGGGCGTAAAATGGGAGATTTTGGATAAAAAATTGGTTTCAAACGAAGAGGTTGGCGACATAAAAGTTTCATACAGTCCTGATATTAAAGCTTGCGAAATTTCAGGAGATATAATTCCAAGATTAATTGATGAATTACCCATAATCGCTGTACTTGCCTCTTTTGCAAACGGCACAACAGTTGTATCTGATGCTGCCGATTTGAGAAATAAAGAATCGGATAGAATTTCATCTCTTGCCGTGGGATTAAAAAAGGTTGGTGTTCAAATTGTAGAAAAACCTGACGGTTTTGAAATTTTAGGGCAAAAAAATGACTACACTTCCGAGGTTGAGCTTGACACATATTGTGATCACAGGCTTGCAATGAGCTTTTTTGTTCTTGGTTTAAGAAACACTAAACAAACCCTTGTAAAAGATTTTGGCTGGGTAAATACTTCGTTCCCTGAATTTTTAAATCTTTTTAATAAAATTTCTACTTAGGGCAATTTTTTTGCTTTAGTTGTTTTATGGTTGTATGGAAAGAATAGATTCAAAATATCTCATATACCCCAAACAAGACCAAAACCCCGATAACACAAGGTTAAAAGTTTTTTATACAAACGACTGGCATGGTCAAACAGATAACATGGGCGGCATCTTAGGCGCATCGTTGCAATTTGACTCTTCTACAAAAGGGCAAAAACTGGATACCCTAAAACTTGTAGCGGGCGATACTTGGTCAGGAGCAAACACAAAGAAAAATAATCTTATACTAAACCTTATGAATTATATGGGTTTTGACGCCTGTACAATCGGTAATCACGAACTTGACGCAGGAACAAAGGCAATGCTTGATGTTGTTAACAACTCAAAAGGCACAAAATTTGTATCTGCCAACCTTAAAAAAACTGACGGCACAGAGCTTAATAATATTACAAAATCAGTTATAAAAGAAGAAAACGGCAATAAATACGGCATCATAGGACTTTCTCCGCTTGACCTTAAAACGGCTGTAGCGGTAGAAAGAATTCCTGATTTAGATGTAGAAAATTTTGAACAAACGGTAAAAAGTGCACAAGCAGAGATTGATAAGCTAAAATCTCAAGGAGTTAACAAAATAGTTATCCTATCTCATATTGGCAAAGATTTGGATAAAAAACTGGCACAATCTCTTGATGGCGTTGATATTGTTGTCGGCGGACACTCGCATGATAAAATTAAAGGCGCAAAAGAGGGAGAAAACCTTGTAAGAAGCAAATCAGGAGAGCCCGTTATAATACTTCAAACAGGTGAAAATGCAGAAAATTACGGTATTTTAGATGTTGAATTTGACACAAATGGTATTTTAAAAAGCGTTTCAAATTCGGTTATAGAAACAAACAAAACGAAAAGTTCGATAATAGATAACATAAGAGACGCTGAAATCGGTGCATCACCCCAAGTAGGTACTATAGAAGAAATCGACCCAATGCCTGAAAATAGAAGAACTGCACCCTCTCAGTGGACTGCAGTAATAGCTGATTCTATGAGAGAAGCACTTAACACTGATGTTGCAATTATAAACAGTGCAAATATCAGAAAAGTTCCCCAAATAGGCAAATTAACAGAGCGCGATGTTGAAGAATCCGCACCTATGAAAAATGACTTATTAAAGACTCTAATGACAGAAGAGCAAATCGTCTCAGGTATTAAAAATGCAGCATACAGAACCTATGGTGCAGTTGACGGTTACCCGGGGCTATTACAATGCAGCGGTATCAAATACACAATCGACACTAACGGCAACTTGCTTAATTTAAGCTTTGTTGATAAAGAGGGCAAAGAAACCCCTGTTGATATTAATAATCCCTCCAAGACAAAAACTTACTCCGTAGCGCTCGATAGTTTCCTTGCTAACGGCAAAGAATACCCTGAAATGGTGCCTAAATATCAAGTAGAAAAATTTAACTTTGATAAAGATACAACTGCTATAAACTCACTAAAAAAACGCTCCGATAAAGACGGACTTGTAATTAAAGACGATGGCAGATTGAAAATAGTACAAACATTGCAACCCCAGCAAAAACGCAGTAATACGAGAAACATTTAAGCGTAACTTTGCTTAGCAATTTCATAAAATATTTTATACATAGGTAACCTACAACAAATGAGGTCAAAAAGCCCCAAAAGATTGCCTCGTAGTTAAAGTTTGATATTTCCTTAAAATCTATTTCTAAAATCGGGTATGCCATTGAAGCAAGTATTATAACGGGAATACTCATAAGGAATGAAAATCTTGCGGCTTTAACTCTGTCTATGCCAAGAAAAACTTGCGTGGCAATGGTTAAGCCCGAGCGTGAAAGTCCTGGGAAAACTGCCAGACCTTGAGCAATCCCTGTTAATATGGTTGATTTCAAGTTAATTTCTTTATTTTTTGATTTTAATTTTTCGCTAAAATATAAAATCAGCCCCGTGCCGACTAAAAATAAGCTCACAATTTTTGGATTTTCAACCAAGCTGTGAGTAGGATCTTTTAAAATTAACCCTATAATACCTGTTATAGGTGTTGCAATTATTATATAAAGCGCAAGTTTAAAGTCAGGATTGTCATACTTTTTTTGAATAATCCCTTTAAAAAATTCTTTCAAAATTGTTACTATGTCTTTAAAAAAGAATATCAGCACAGCAAAAACAGTTGCTAAATGCACCATAATATCAAAAAATATTTCTTCCGAGCCGACTTGTGTTAACACTTGAGAGCCTGTTATAAGCTTATAGATTGACTGAGCAAAAACAATATGTGCAGAGCTTGAAATTGGCAAAAATTCGCTAATACCCTGTACAGCTCCAACTATTACCGCTTGCAGTGTTTGCATAATTCTACTCCCAGTATGATGCTCTTGATGTCGGTGTTTCCCAAACGTTTACTCTTGAGACGTTTTCAAATTTTTCTTTTACCTTAGTGTAAATAAATTTTGAAATAAACTCCGAGCTTGGTGATTCATTCTTAAATTCGCTCAACTCGTTTATATCTGTGTGATCAAGATAGTCAACAATTTCGTTAACCGTTTTTTTAAGCACTTTAAAATCTACTAAAATATTTGACTTATCAAGGTTTGTACCTTGTACATAAACCTCTACTTTCCAGTTGTGTCCATGCTGGTTTTCGCAGTTTCCTTTATAGTTTAGCAGATGATGTGCTGCGCTGAATTGTGTTTCAATTTTAACTTCGTACATAAGTTAATTTTAGCAAAAATATATTTTCTGGCAAACAAAAAAGCCCCCTTGTTTAAGAGGGCTTTCATATGTTTTTTCAATTAACCTTTGATTTGGTTCATTACTTCTTCTGCGAAGTTATCTTGTCTTTTTTCTAAGCCTTCGCCAAGAACAAATCTGTCAAATTTTACGATTGATAATTTGCCTTTGATTAATTGTTCGATAGTTTCATCAGGGTTTTTAACAAAGCCTTGTTCTAATAGAACTTTTTGTGCCATTTGTTTGTTTACACGGCCTTCAACAATTTTAGCTCTGATTGCTTCAGGTTTATTAGCAAGGTCTTCTTTACCCATTTCGATTCTTGTTTCCTCGTCGATTACAGATTGAGGAATTTGATCTCTTGAAACAAATTCCGGAGCTGCTGAAGCAATGTGCAAGCAGATATCTTTTGCTATCGCTTTTGTTTCATCAGAGCAAGTGCCTTCGCATTTTGTTTCTAATAAAACACCGATTTTGCCGTTGTGGATGTATGTTGAAACACAGCAGTCAGCATCGTAGCGAACAAATCTTCTGAAAGTAATTTTTTCACCGATTTTTGCAATTTGTTCCTTGATAACTTCATCGATTTTCTTTTTGCAAACAGGGCAATCCATTTCAAGAAGTTCTTCAACAGATTTAGGGTTAAGTTTTGCAACTGCTTGTGCCATCATATTGGCTAAGTCTTTGAAGTTTTCGTTTTTAGCAACAAAGTCTGTTTCGCAGTTTAGTTCAACCATTGCACCAACTTTATCTTCGATAAATGAAGCAACAGCGCCTTCTGCTGCGATTCTGCCCATTTTTTTATCGGCAGAAGCAATACCTTTTTGTCTTAGGATTTCTGCTGCTTTTTCCATATCACCTTGAGCTTCAACAAGAGCTTTTTTAGCATCCATCATGCCTGCGCCTGTTTTGTCTCTAAGTTCTTTTACCATAGAGGCTTTTATTTCCATAATTTTACTCCTTTATTATTCAGCTGTAACATTAGCATCTGCTGCTTCGATTTTTTCAATTTTTTTAGTTTCGGCAGCTTTGTTTTGTCTTAGTTCTTTACCTTCTAAAATTGCATCAGCTAATTTTGAAGCAACCAACTTAATTGAACGCAATGCATCATCGTTACCTGGGATGATGTAGTCAATGCCGTCAGGATCAGCGTTTGTATCAGCAAGACAAATAACAGGGATGTTTAATTTGTTTGCTTCTTGAATTGCAATAAGTTCTTTCTTTTGGTCAACTACAAAAAGCATATCGGGCATACCTTTCATATCTTTGATACCACCTAATGTTTTTGATAGTTTTGAAAGTTGTCTGTTTAGTTGAGCAACTTCTTTTTTAGGTAATTTTTGAGCATGGCCTGATTCCATAAATGCTTCAAGTTCTCTTAATTTGTTAACTCTGCCTCTGATTGTTTCAAAGTTTGTCATCATACCGCCAAGCCATCTGCGGTTAACGTAGTATGCACCTGCACGAGTTGCTTCTTGAGCGATAACATCCATAGCTTGTTTTTTTGTACCTACAAAAAGCACGTTTCTGCCTCTTGCAGCCATTTCTCTAACTGCTGCATAAGCTTCATCCAACTTATCAGATGTTTTTCTAAGGTCAAGAATATAAATTCCGTTTTTTGCACCAAAAATAAACGGTTTCATTTTTGGGTTCCATTTTTGAGTTTGGTGTCCAAAGTGCACACCTGCATCGAGTAATTCGACTAATGTTGCTACTGCCATAGTTTTTTGTCCTTTCATCTTTCTACACTTAAGGTTTAACTTCTACCCCTATTGGCTCGGGCTGGTATAACTACCATACGAATTTTAAATAAACCTTTAATAAAAATGTAATATAAAGATAAAAAATAATCAACTACAACCTGTAAAAACAAGCGCAATATGAACCATCTTCAATTGTTTCTAATTTTGGAATTTCATTTTTGCATTTTTCTTTAGCAAAATCACATCTCGGGTGAAATTCACAACCGTTGATTTTTTGAGTTATTCCCGAGGGTTGGCCTTTTATATTTTTTAATTTTTTGCCTTTTTTAGTAGGCAGCGCTTCAAGCAAGGCTTTAGTGTAAGGGTGATGCGGGTTTTTAAACAGTTCTTTAGTCTTTGCTTTTTCGACAATTCTGCCAAGGTACATAATTGAAATATCATCGCTGTATTGAGCAACAACTCCTAAATCGTGAGTTATCAAGATTATTGTTTTGCCTTGTTCTTTAATTTTTTCAAGGAGCTTTAAAATTTGTGCTTGAATAGTAACGTCAAGTGCTGTTGTCGGCTCATCAGCAATTAAAATATCGGCATTTGCAGCCAGTGCCATTGCGATAATTACCCTTTGTTTCATCCCGCCTGAAAGTTCGTGAGGATAAGCTTTTATCTTTTCTTCAGGGTTTTTAAATTCTACTGATTTCAGTGTTTCTATGGCTATTTTGTATGCTTCTTCTTTGTCAATATTTTTATGAAGCATTATTGCTTCAAGCAGTTGGTTTTCAATTGTATATAGGGGATTTAAGCTTGTCATGGGGTCTTGCGGAATAAGAGCAATTTTTTTACCTCTTATTTTCCTCATCTGACTCTCTTTTAGGTTTAATATATTTTCCCCGTTAAAAATTATTTCTCCGCTTTTAACTTGAGCGTTTTTAGGTAATAGCTTTATAATGCTCATTACGCTCATTGTCTTACCGCAGCCGGATTCGCCGACTATTGCGTGTATTTTGCCCTTATAAAAATTGAAATTAATATCTTTTAGGACACTATAAACCATATCTTCGATTTTTATATCAAGGTTATAGTTTTTTATCTCAAGTATCGGTTTTTCATCCATAGCGGAATTATATCATACCTTTGTAAACTTTAAATTGCCCAAAATCGGAATTATTTTACATTCTGCAATTCTTTTTGATTTTCTTGCATTTGTGCGCGGCGTTTTTTTCTTCGCATTAAATCTACAAATGCTTCAAGTCTTGTAATGTATCCCGCTTTTCCTGTTTGTTCATCCATAATAAGGCTTAAAATCGGCAGATTTACATCTTCTCTCATTTTTGGGAAAATATTCTGCGACATAATTTCGGGCATACAAGTAAAAGGTGAAACGTGGATTAAACCGTCAACCCCTTTTTCTTGAGCATACATAACATCACTTATGCACTCAAGAGCATCACCGCCGATATCTCGCATTAAGTATGGTTTTGCCATTCTGTATGCTCTCTCTAAGTGAGTTTCGCCTCTTTTGCATAATTTTGGAATTATGGCATCCCTTAAAAATCCGCTTATAGTAAGGCTTCTTCTTACTTGAACACCTAACTTTCCAAGCTCTCTTTCAATATTTTGGTTTGAAAAGCTGTCTAAAACAAGGAAAATTTCGCCCGTCAAATCTACTCTTAAGACCTCTCTTTTGGGATCAATTTTAACGTTTGATATTTCGCTTAGACCTTTTTTAAGTGCTTTTTTAAGCTCTGATGAGGTATTTGCATCCATAATGTATTTTAATGCACGTTTATGAGCTTTTTCACTATCGCCGAAATTAATCTCTCTTGCTCTGTGGTAAGACAAGAAATTTTGCAATTCGTCCATTGCAAATACTTTTCTTACTGCTATATTTATAGCTCTAATTATCTGAATTATGTTTTTTGAGCCTGTAAGGTTAACAAGAAAATCGTACATGCCTTTAAAACCGTCATACAATGACAGCTCGATATAGTTTGCCTGATAGCCCATATCCTCAAGCACGCCTTTAATGCTTTTTCCGTATTCGCCAAGTCTGCAAATACCCGGGGATGAAATCATTGCAACATAGTCAGCTCCGCCTTCTATCGCTTCTATAAAGTTGCCTAAAATAAGCTTGTAAGGCAGGCATATTGCTTCGGGTGAATTTTTAGTCCCCAATGATAGTGTTCTTTTGCTTGTATATGGCGGGATGTATGGTTCTATGCCCATTTTTCTTAATGCTGCCGCCCAAGCTATGTATATTGTTCCCATATGCGGGAATGCTACTTTAATTTTTTTCTTTTCTTTATTCATACTCTCATTATCTCATAAACATTATGTCAAATTGATTTTTAATAAAATTTTACAAAAATAAAATTTTTTTAGTGTTTTATATTGAATAATTAGGAGGAAACAATGGGAATTAATTCAATACAAAATTTGTCATTTATGGCTAAAAAGCCTGTCAAATCAAGATATAAAACAACTCCTTGTGTTGATAAGGTTAATCCTACGCTCAATCAAGATCAAATGAACGCTTTATATGACAGCTTGAATATTTCAAGAGTTGTTAAGGACGAATTGTACAAATATAAGCAAGGTGCTTCGTCGTCTGGCAGCAGTTCTTTAGACACAATTTATTTGTATGTTAAAAATTTAAATTTCAGACTTGAAAATTTAACAAGTGAAATTGAAGGCAAAAAGTAATTTTAATTTATTTTTTTAATACAAAAAGCCACCTGTTAGTCAGGTGGCTTTTATTTAAAGCAATTTAGGCTTACTATTTTAATTCAACAGTAGCGCCTGCTTCTTCTAATTTAGCTTTCATTTCAGCAGCTTCTTCTTTTTTAACGTTTTCTTTGATTGGTTTAGGAGCGCCATCAACTAAGTCTTTAGCTTCTTTTAGGCCAAGACCTGTGATTTCACGAACGATTTTAAGTACCGGAATTTTGTTAGCGCCAGCTGATGCTAATACAACTGTAACTTCAGAAGCTTCTTCAGCACCTGCTTCTGCTGCGCCTGCTGCCGGAGCTGCTGCTGCAACTGCTACTGGAGCTGCTGCTGATACGCCAAATTTTTCTTCCATAGCTTTTACTAATTCAGCTGCTTCGATAAGAGTTAATTTTTCAATAGATTCTAAAATTGTTTCTACGTTGCTCATTTTTTTATCCTTTCAATTAATATTTTTTGTAATCTTATGATGCTTTCTGTTTTGCAACAGCGTCAATAGCTCTAACTAGGGCACTCATAACACCGTTTACACTGTAAACAATGCCAGAAGCGGGTGAGTTGATAGAGCCAAGAATTTTTGCGTAAAGTTCTTCTTTTGAAGGCATTTTTGCAAGTTGTTCAGCTTCTTTTGCACTTAACAATTTACCGTCAAGAACAGCACCTGTAATTTCGCCTTTTTTGTTTTCTTTAATGAATTTTGCAACAACTTTTGCTGCGCTAACTTCATCGCCGAAACCAAAAGCAATGGCTTTAGGGCCTTCAAGTAAGCTTTCTACAACTTCAAAGTTTGTACCTTTAGAAGCAATTTTACACAAAGTGTTTTTTGTAACGGTATAATCGGCATTTTCTTTTTGCAATGCACGGCGAAGTTCTGTAATTTCTTCAACGGAAAGACCTCTGTAATCGGTGACTACAGCAACTTTTGCCTGTTCAAATTGCTTTTTGAAATATTCGATTTTTTCGTTTTTAAAAGCCTTTGTTGACATCCGTTTATGCTCCTTTCTAAAGGGTTTTCGCATATAAACTAAAAAGTTTTGCGAACATATTTGTACACGCAAAACAATAACAAAGAAACTATTTGATTTTCCTGTTACCTAGGTCGGATATTAAGCTTTTGGCACCGACTGTCTTGGGTACATTATTAAGTTACATTAAACAATATTAACTGTCAACAAATAATGTTACAAATATTAATTTTTTTCATGTGCCCTTAAAGCTTGTATATACTTATATATACATTAAATGTTAAAATTGTGAATATAAATTTTATCAAAAACAGATGACAAAGTTACTTTTTTTGTTATTATAAATACTCTGGTAAGCAAAATGGAAAATATTCGTACCAAAATTGAAAAAAACGCCAAGTTGCGAAATTACCTTGATTTAATCAATAAGATTGCCAAGGTTGAGTACAAGAGCATATCTTCGCAGCATTTAATCGAGTTTGACGAGCTTGTTAATATTGGCATACAAACGGTTGATATTTTGTGTAGCGATGATAAAAAAGAAGACTATAACGAGTCTTATTTGTCAACTGCGATTAAGTGGGCAATAAGAAATGAATTGAGACGACGATACCGTTGGCATGGAGTTAAGCACAATTCAAAAGAAAGTGAAGCGCAGGCTAACGAAATTAGAGAAGCAATTTATAAGACGATTCTTTCGACCGATGAAATGCTTGATAATGACAAGCCCTTTGAAGTTAAGGATTTAAGAAAAACACCCGAGGAGTCATGTGAGTTTGAACAAATGTCTGAGGCTATTAAAAAAGCTATTTCTACCCTGCCCAGACGGGAGAGAGAATTAATTGAGTGCAAATTTTTCCAAGAGAAAAAATTGCATGAATTGTCTGATGAATTTTCAATCTCTCCTTCAAGAATTTCAAGGATTATAAAATCAGGTTTAGACAAGATTAAAGACGAATTAATTAAAAATGAGGTAGTTTAAACCTCATTTTTTTTGCAATAAAAAATCCCGCTTTTGCGGGATAGTTGGTGCCCTGGGCCAGACTTGAACTGGCACGAGGTTATTAGCCCCATTGGATTTTAAGTCCAACGTGTCTACCGATTCCACCACCAGGGCGTAATTAGCGATTTAATTCTATTATAAAAAAAATTTATTGTCCAGTTATTTTTTTTCAATTAATTCGTTAATTTCAGCAACCATTTGCTCGGGGTCGATGCCGTGAACTTTTGCACCTGCTTCAAGGTTTTCAAATCTTGCAGCGGCACAACCTATGCATCCTAGTCCGTATTTTGCAAATACTTCTAAACTTTCGGGATATTGTTGAACAATATCAATTATTCCCATTTCTTTTGTAACTTTTCCCATTGTTTTGCCTTTTTAATACTAATCCTTAACATATTACTATGAAGACGAATGATTTTGCAAGTTATAATTTTATCGGTGTTAAATCATTAAGAAGATACTATAACAGCTTTGATTTTACCTTTAGAGAGTTGCGACTCAATTATATTTGCGAACCTTCTTTATTATTGATCAGATTCAAAATTCTTCTTCATAAGTTTTTCAAAATCTGACGGTTTGATGTCCTTAATAAAGTTTTTGAACTCTTGGGCTTCTTCTTCGTCTTTTTGAGTATCGGTTGAAACAACGCCCGCTGCAAGTACATTTGTTGTAACCCAAATAGGTACATCTGCTCTTATTGCTATTGCAATGGCGTCAGAAGGCCTTGCATCAATCTGTAATTCTTTGTTTAGTTCTTCGTTGAACATAAAGACTGTTGAAAAATACGTTTGCTCATCAACATCATTAATTTCAATTTTTGTTATTTTATACCCCGCTTCTTCGCAAAAATTTAAAAACAAGTCATGTGTCATCGGGCGACTTGAAGGTATATTTTCTATTTTTCTTATAATCGAGCTTGCTTCGGCTGAACCAATCCAAATTGGCAATGCTCGTCTGTTTTCAAGGTCGTTTAATACTACAATGGGTGAACCGCTTCTTGTGTCAAGTGCTATACCCATAACTCTCATTTCTATCATAAAAAATAATACTCCTATCTCTAGGAGTATTATACTATAAAATTATTTTTTAGCGACTTAAATTAACCCCAATAATGTTCTCTTAAATCTCCACTGACTTCTTCTTTTCCTCTATCCATAAATTTCTTGGAAGAGCCATATTTTTCATTATATTGGGCTTCTACATCGTTTCTAATGTCTTCGGGCAGACTCATTATGTATGCAAGAACTTTTTCGTCTGTTCCCCAACCGTTGACTGCTTGTTTAAATAAGCTTACGCAGGTTGTTATGTAATTTTTGTATTCTGCACTGTTTTTGTCCATATCTACATACTTACTGTATGATTCAAGTTTAGTTCCGGACTCTTTGCTTTCTCCGCCTAATTTTGCCAATGCATAGCCTTCCAGAATATCTTCTGTTTTACCGCTTGTTTCGCTTCTGATTAAATCATACAAGTCGTAACCTTGTTTCTTTAGTTCTTCTTGTACGCCTTCCATTACTCTTGGCGTTACTTTTTCATTGCTTAGTGCGTTAATAAAGGCTTCTTCGTCAGTACCGATTGTAAATGGACCTGTTTTAAATCTTACCGTTGCATCAAGTATTTCTTGGGTTGTGCTATGTATTAGAACTTTTTCTTCTTCTGTGTATTCACCTTCATTTTCTGCTTCTTCGCCCTCTGTTTCTTCTGTTTCACCAGTTTCTTCAGTTTCGCCCGTTGCTTCAGTTTCTTCTGTTTCATCAACTTCTTCAGTTTCGTCAACTTCTTCAGTTTCGTCAACTTCTTCAGTTTCGCCTGAGCTACCTACTGTTGCTGTTTGACCTTCTGTTTGTCCTGTTGCTTCAGCTTCAGCTTGTGCCTGAGCTTCTGCCTCTGCTTGTGCTTGAGCTTCTGCTTCTGCTTCTGCTTGTCTTATTTGTTCTATTTGAGTGTAATAGTCTTGTGTGATACCCTCGTATGCTTTATTATACCAATCTGTGCTTGAGCTTCCTGTTCCTGCTTGCATATATGCATCGCTAAATATGCTGCCTGAATTGCTGCCAGTATTTGTATATGCTCCTTGCGTTCCTTGTCCTGCTTCATTGAAAATGTCGTATGAGCCGGTTGTTCCTTGTGGTGTTTCATCGAATATGTTATACGAATAAGATGTTTGTTGTGAGACATCTTGACGTGTGTATTTCTTCAAGTTGTCTTCGTTTAAGTATGCATCAAATCCGTTAATGCCGTATGACATATTTCTCTCTCCTGTTGTAGTTTCTCTTGTATTAATAAAAAAAATTTTCACTTTAAAATTGCTATATTATGTATATACTTTTTCAAGATACCTGCTATACAAGGCTATCCGACTTTACATTTTTTAACAAATTAAAAGCTCGTTTTCACGAGCTTTTAATTTGTTTAATATATTCACGACATTTTAATCTGAAAGTCCAACTCCTAATGCATTCTCAATGTAAGTTCTGAAAGCCAAGTTTGTTTTATAATCACTGGTCTGTTTCATTGCTTCATACGCTGCTTTAAATTCGCTTGTTGTAGCATTTATTTTGCCGGTAAAAGCTTGCCTGATATCTGCCGGAGTCATATTTTTCAAATTAACACCCTTTTTGAATAAATCGGTCATATTATCTTTAGCACCTCTTACCATTTGACCAAATGTTTGCTTACTAGTTTGAGATGCCGCATCTGTAGCCGATGCACTCACGGTACCTTGCGTACCTGCAGCATTGATTTCATTTAGAGCTTCTCTATATTGACTTCCGCTGCCCATTACAGTCTTGGCTACGCCTTTATTATTGCCAAAGAATTTTAACAAATCTTCTTCGGAAGCTATTTTGCCCTCCTTAATAAGATTGTTAATATATTCTCTTTTTTGTACAGTTGTCATACCTTTAGCTTTATCAGCAAATGACGCTACTTCTGCGTCTATATCTACTTTTGAGGCAGATTTTACACCGGTTTTACTTGCTGATTCAACAGCCTCCTCACCTGCTTCACCTGCTACTTTACTTGCTCCATAAGCTCTAAAGCCGGAAGTAAGCCCCCCGACAGTACCACCGACAACCGCACCGGTAACTGCACCGTTTGCGGCATTAGAAACAAGTCCACCAAATGTGAATTCTTTACCGTCAAATACAGCATCAGCGGTATAATCTGTAGCACCCATAACAGCACCGTCAATAGCACCGGCCTTTGCACCTGCAATAACACCTTGTTTTACTGTCTCCTTGACAAGTACTTTTCCGCCTTCTTTAACAACTGCACCACTAGCTCCTATGCCCGCAGTAGCAGCCGTAACAACGCCACTTACAGCACCTGTTACACCATCTTTAAGTCCGTCTTTTATGTTATAATCGCCTTCTATATCATTAGTTGCTGCATTGGTTGCTTTTATTCCAACTTTAACTGCGGCACCAACTCCTGCTCCGATTGCCAAACTTGCACCAAAGGACACTGGAGCGGCTATTACGCCAACAGCAACTGCAAGACCAGAGGCAATATTAGCAAATGTGTCAACAACTGATCCTTGTTTTTCAGCATATGTATTCAATTTCTCAACAGCTTCTTCATAAGAAATTTCGCCGGCTTCTGCCTTATTAATTGCTTCTAAAACTGCATTGGAACCATTACTGTGCCCAAAAAAGTTTTTAATACCATTCCAAGCTTTTCCAACCCAGCCTTGTTCTTTCTGAACTTGCTCGTAGGCAACTCTTAGCTGCTGTATTTGTTCTTTGGTAGCCTTTGTTCCACCGTCAGCAGTCAATTCGCCATTTCCAGCTGCTTGGCCGTCCGAAGCGGTCGAACTAGAATTACTAAATTTATCAATTAAGCCGTCATAAGCACTTGAATAATCCTGACTGGCAAATACGATTTGTTCGTTAGCCACATTTTGCATTTTTTTATGTATTGAATTATTCATATTTTGCCCGCATTGGTATGCATTAAAACCTTCTGCAAGAATAGTGCTGGAACTCATGTTAATCTCTCTCTCTTTTGTGTGTGTTAACTTATTAAAAAAATATTTCCTCGAAAAATTGATATATCAAATATATATTTTTTATTTATCCTTGATATAATGTTGTTTCCAGCTTCATAATTCTTAACAACAAAAAAACAGGGCTTCTAACACCCTGTTTTTTGTCTCACGTTTTGTTATTTATGCTGATTCCAATTCATATGCCATTGGTCCGAGTGTTGCGCTTAGGAATGGTCTGTTACCGTTTCCTTGGTAGCCCGCTTGTTTTGCCTCTTCGTTAATTGCCTGCCTTGCTTGTCCTGCTGCTGATGCCTGAGGCATTGTGCTTTCGATATTTGCTAATTCAGCTTTTGCGTTTGCTACTGCTTCTTTTGCTGCTTTTACTTGTGCTTCGGTTGCGTTTTTGCCAAGATTTTCATATGTTCTTTTTGCTTGTGCCAATTTTTCCTGTGCTGTTATTAGCTTGCTTTGCGCTTCAAGTGATGTTTTAGTTTGAGCTGATAGTTGTTTTTGAGCTTCAAGTTGTTGTTTTAATGTTTCAACTTTTGCTTTTGCTGCTCCGTTTTTCGGAATTTTTTTCTGAACTCTTTGAGCTGCGTCAAGTTCATTTTGTAATCTTTGGATTTCGCTTGTATTTTTAACTTCGGAGCGTTGCATTGTTTTTGTGTAGCCTTCTACTTTTTGCTTTGCAACTTCCAATTGTCTTGTTAGTTCAGCTCTTTGTGTATCCGATAGCTTTTTATTTTGCAGTTTCTTTTGGATGGCTTCCATTTCTTTTTGGCCTTGTCTTGCGTTTTTGGAAAGATTTTGCGCTTCCTTATTGGCAACTCTTTCTGCCTTTGCATTTTGGTATGAATTTTTAACCGTGCTGCCAAATTCTTTTGTTGTTTTCCAAGTACCTTTAACTACGCCATCTGAAGCTATATTACCTGATAATTTGCTTACACCTTTTGTTAACATATATCCGCCGGCGTTGCTTGATGTATCTGTCCATGCTGTCTTAATGGAACCTTTTCCTGCCCAGCTTGCACCTCGGCCTCCTGTTACTGTATCTTTTGCAAAAGCTTTTACTGTTTGACCAAATGTTGGTTTGCTGCCTCCTGCCTTAAGCGCACTCATTGCAGAACCTGATGTATTGCTCATGGCTTTTAAGCCTGCTTTTGCACCGACTACTGACAAGCCGACTTGCAGTGTTCCTGAACCCATACTTTCAAGTGCTTCTTTAGCTTCTGCATCTGTTTTTGCCGTTGCTGCGTTATATATTCCTTTGCCTACTTGTACTGCGCCTGCTACACCGCCTGCTACCGCCATTGCTACACCTGCCGGTGGGAATACGATACTAAGTGCTACTGCACCAGCTGTTAATAATAATTTTTTCGGGTCTGTTACTATGCTTGTTACTGTATTAACTACGGCTTTTCCGATGCCTTTGAAAAAGCTGCCGACTCCTTCAAAAAATCCTATTTTACCATCGTCTTTTCCATCGGTACATTCTGCTTTACCAAAGATAGCATCTCCGACGGTTGTTTCTTCTGATGTTGCTCCGTCTGTGCCGTCTGTTCCTTCCGTACCACTTGTTTGCGCATTTTGTTCAATAGTGTCGAGCTGTTCTTGCATATTTTGATTTACTTTTTCATATGCGCTTGAGTAGTCAACGCTTCCAAATAAAACTTCATTGTCAGCTACTTTATCAACCTTGCTTTGAATAGCCGCACTGATGTTTTCTTTGTTTTCGTACGCTCTGAATGAATCAGCATAAATAGTACTGAAACTCATATTTTTCCTCTCTCGATTTCGTGTGTTACATAAATAAAAAAATATTTCTTAAATAAATTGATATTTTTTCACAATTTTCACTTACGATTTTTTAAAATCAGCTCGGTGTAAGCATTTTGCTAATTTACAAAACTTAACACTTTTTAATTCAATCGCTAAATCGTAATTACTAAGCTTGCATTTTTTATATATTTTTTATCTACACTTTTCTGCCTTTATTAATTTTTTTAAACCGTTCATCAATTTTGATTTTTAAAAAAACTTTATTAATACATATACAAGTGTGTGGTTAAAAGAAGTGAACGTAGATAAAATAAACGGAGTTGTTAATTTTACCTCTGCTATGGCAGTTGCTCCCAGGTATGGATTAAATTCATACCCTCAAGACACTTTTGTAAAAACAACTGATGTAAATTCTTCTTACGTTACAAACCCTTTTCACATAATTAAAGATGATTTTCTTGCCTACTTAATGCCGCAAGAATTAATAAAAAAATATTCCAATCAGGCTGTTTTAGAGAAAACTTCAGCTCTAAACTCAAATATTCGAGCCAATTTGGCACAATCTTTGGTTAGAACAAAAGCTAACGCGGCTAATGTTTCTTCTGTCATAGATTCTCACCTTTTGCCAACTGCTCAAGTCGCAAGTTCTATTATGAAGAGCTCAAAGCTGCCATTCTCTAAAAGAGATTACACAACTATGCAAAAAGCAGCTTTATTGCATGACATTGGAAAAGCTTTTATTCCACCCGAAATTTTAAATAAACCGGGCAAGTTAAACGATTATGAACGTCAAGTTGTAGATAAGCATGCTCAAATAGGCTATGAAGTCTTAAAAACTAACGGTGTTGATACTCCGGTTTTGGAATTGGTTAAAAATCATCACAATTACTCTAAAAACAATCCTGCTTTGGTTCAAATATTGCAAATTTCAGATATTTTTAGCGCACTAAAGGAACACAGAAGCTATAAAGAACCATTTAGCGACAAGCAAGCACTTGATATTTTGTATTCAAGGGCGCAAAACGGTGATTTTGATAAAAAATATGTCGATGCACTAAGTGCTGCGTTAGTATCTTGATACTTCAATATCTCTTGTTGTAGTTCTGTTTCTTCTTATTTCTCTGCCTCTAACGTCATAGAACTTGCCGTTACCATTTTCGTCTTCAACGTATGTGCCAGTTTTTCTTCCTCTTTGATTATATAAGTTAAAAGTGTTGCTGTCCCCGTCTCTTACGGCTTTGCCCATGTTTCTGCCGCGAACATCAACTATATCTTTTTCTTTAACTTTCTCTTTTTTATCAACTTTTGCTGCCGCTTGTACATTTACTTTCTTTTTCTTTTCGATTTTATGTCCCCAGCGGTCATATTTTGTTCTTGCTAAAACAGGTGTTAAGGCACTAAGTGCAAATATTGTCAAAACTAAAAAAACAGCTAATTTTTTCATAATTCTCCTTTGTTTGTTTAACGCCTGTAAATAAATCGTTTTGCTTATTTTATTATAATATATTTTTTAAAAATTTAAAAATGTGGTAATATGACACTATGGCTATATTGAAAATTTTAAAATACGGAGATGAGGTACTTCGTAAAAAATCAAAAGAAGTATCTAAAATATCAAAAAAAATCAGAATTTTAATCGAAAATATGATTGATACCATGTATGCAAATAACGGTGTCGGTCTTGCTGCGCCTCAAGTTGGTGAGAATTTGAGGATATTTGTTATTGATGTTTCAATGGACGATGAGCCGCTTAACCCTATGGTTTTTGTTAATCCGAAAATCATCAAAAAAAGCGGTGCAATTAAAAGTAATGAAGGTTGTTTGAGCTTTCCAAAAGCTTATGTTGACGTTAGACGCTATAAAAATGTCATGGTAAAGGCACTTGATATTAACGGCAGACCATTTGTAATCGAGGCAAAAGACGGTGAATTGCTTGCAAGAGCTTTGCAGCATGAATATGACCACCTTGATGGCATATTATTTATCGACCATTCAAGAAATATTTTTGATGCAACTCAAGTTCTTGAAGAAAACAATCTTCCGCCATTAGAACAAGATAAGCTTGTTTGCGAAGATGAGCTTGAAGAAGAAATTGTAAAACAAGAAAAGCAAGATAGTGCTAATAATGAGGGTAAATAATTGAAAATAGTATTTTTTGCAACTCCCGATATAGCACTTAATTCTTTTAAATATTTTATAAACAGTCCTGATTTTGAAGTTTTAGCCCTTGTAACCCAAAAACCGAAGCCTTCAAAACGTGGTAAAAAGATAAGTGACACTGAGCTTATTAAAACTGCCAAGGAAAATGGCATAGAAATTTTTGAACCTGATAGAATTTTAAAAGACAGAGAAGTAATTGAAAAATTAAAAAGCTATAAGCCTGATTTTTTCATTACTTTTGCATTTGGTCAAATTCTCTCTCAAGAGGTTATTGATATACCAAAATTTGCAACAATTAACCTTCATGCCTCGCTTTTACCTTGTTATCGAGGTGCTAACCCAATATGCGAAGCAATATTAAACGGTGAGAAAAAGACAGGCATAACCACCATGAAAACAGCTCTTGAGCTTGATGCGGGAGATATTTGCTTGCAAGAAGAAATTGAGCTGGATGATGATATTACAACACCTCTTTTAATGGAAAAAATTTCTCAACTTTCACCAAGTTTGCTTGAAAAAACTCTTAAAGGTTTGTATGACGGTAGTTTAAAGCCATTTGAGCAGGAGCATAATAAGGCAACTTTTACAAAAAAAATTACAAAAGAAGACAAGAATTTGGATTGGAATTTGCCTGCAAAAAAAGTTCATGACAAAATTCGGGCAATGAACACAATTAACACGGTGCATGTTAAATTTAACGATAAATTGGTCAAGATTTTAACGTCAAAATGTGTTAAATGCGATGATAATTCAAAATGCGGAGAGGTTATTTGTATTGATAAAAACGGTATAACCGTAAGGTGTAAAGAAGATGCAGTCGTACTTTTGACGGTTAAGCCTGAGGGTAAAAATGAAATGAGTGCTCACAGCTGGAGCTTGGGTGCAAAAATTAAAGTTGGAGATGTGTTTGAAAAATGTTAACAAGGGGCATTAGAGGCGCAATTACTTTAGAAGACAATACTGAAGTATCTGTAAAAGAGGCTACTTGCGAGCTTTTAGATGAGATTATAAAGCAAAATGATATTGAAATTTCAGATATTGCCTTTTGTATTTTTACCGTTACATCTGACATTGATGCTGCTTTCCCTGCAAAATTTGCACGATTGCACAATAATTTTGCACAAGTTCCTATGATGTGCTACCGTGAAATGGACGTCAAGGGCGCAATTTCAATGTGTTTAAGAGTTTTAATTTGTATCAACACAACAAAAAAACAAGATGAAATAAAACATGTATATTTAAAAGGGGCAAAAGTTTTGCGTCCTGATTTTTCGGAGTAAGTTATGTCTAAATATAAAAAAATCAAAGAAGTTAATTATCCTTACCTTTCTTCGCCTGCAACGGTTTACGAGGCTGAGAACGGTCATAAGGTCGTAATTGCAAAAAAAGAAAGCCATATGGCAAACATTAGCACTTGGGTAAAAACCGGTTCTATAAATGAAAACTCCGAAAATAACGGCGTTTCGCATTTTCTTGAGCATTTAATGTTCAAGGGCACTACAAATTATAAAGCGGGAGTCTTTGACAGAACGCTTGAATCTAAAGGCGGAATAATTAACGCAGCTACTTGGAAAGACTATACATATTACTATGTTACAATTCCAAAACGCTCTTTTGACCTTGCGCTTCATATGCATGCCGATATGATGATTGACCCGATTATACCAGAGTTCGAGGTTGGCCCTCAATTTGAATACGGCAAAGAAGAACCTGAAATAAAAAGAGAAAGACATGTTGTAATTGAAGAAATTCGCATGGGTGAAGATAATAACTGGCGAAGAGTTTATTCTTCTTTGAATAATGCTATGTATGAAAAGCATCCTTATAAAAGAGAGGTTATCGGCACAAGGGAAATTATCGCGTCAATTCCACAGTGTGAAATTATGCGATATTATCAGACTTTTTATTCTCCGTCTAACCTAACAACCGTTGTTGTAGGTGATTTTTCAGATGATGAAATTCTCGCAAAAATTGAGAGTGAATTTAAATTCAAAGATTTTTCAAACATCGAAAAATGTAAAAGTGATGAAAAAATTCCCGAAATTAAAATAAAATCTCCAACCGTAATTGAGCAGAGCGGAAATGTAACAACAGGTTATATGATGTTTGGTTTTTTATGCGATAGCGCTAAAAACCTTAAAGAGTCAATTGCTCTGGATATTTTATCAACTATTTTTGGGGAAGGTAAAAGCTCAAGGCTTTACAATAAGTTTATTGAATCTTCAAATGAACCTTATGTTTATCAGATTGAAACTTGTCATTATCAGTTTAAAGATGGTGATAATTTCTTTGTTGAAGCAAGTTTTGACCCCTCAAAAAAAGATGAGCTTATTGAAAATATTAAAAATGAGCTTACTAATCTTACAAAAATTACTCAAGAGGAGTTTGAAAAGGCTAAAAAGCGTGCTAAGGTTAATTTTGCCCAAGAAACGGAAACGGTTTCAGAGCTTGCTGATTCAATCGGCTATTATATGACCGTTTGTGAGGATCTTGAGTGTGCTGCACAATATTTAAAAATTTTGGATGAAATTGATATAGCTTATCTTGAGCATATCGCCGAAAAATATTTGAATAATAAGGCATGTTCAATAAGTATTTTATGTCCCAAGGGAGTATAATTATGCAACATATTTTAAAAAATGATATTGATATAATTTTTAAAGAAGCAAAAAATACGCCAAGAACTGCTGTTTGTTTTTATTTTGCAATTGATAAGCCAGAAAAATTTTCAGGATCTTACGGTTTGTTTGCAAAATTATTATTGCAGGGTACAAAATCAAAAACTGCTGAGCAATTAGCATTTGAGCTAGAAGCAAAATGTATTGATGTTTCAATTAAAGCAAAGCAAGACTATCTCAAAGTTAGCTTTTTGTTTTTAAATGAAGACTTTGAGCTTGCTATGCAATATGCAAAAGATATTCTTTTAAATTCGACATTTGACGACTTTGAAAAGGAACTCTTTAAGGTAAAGGGTGAAATTAAAGCAGATTTGGATGTTCCAAGGATTCTTGCATCAGATACTTTTGTGAGAAATCTTTTCGAAGGTCATTACTATTCAAATACTGCAACTAAAACTTTAGAAGAGATTGATAACATCAAAAAAGAAGATATGTTTGAAATTCACAAGCAAATATTAAACTCTCGAAAAGTTGTTTCAATTGTTGGTGATATTAGTGATATTAACTCTACTTCAGACTTTTTTGCGCAAAATTTTGATTTTATGAAGACAAATAATTCAAAAAGCGAAATCATTAAGCTTGATGAGTTGAATTTTAATGAAAAAACAAAAATTGTAAAAATTTCTAAACAAGACTTAAATCAGGCGCAAGTCTTTCAGGGCTGGCTTGTTCCCAATATTGATTCTGAATTTTATCCTAAAATTTCTTTAATGAATAATATTTTGGGTGCATCAGGGTTAAGCTCTCGACTTTTTGTGGAATTAAGAGATAAGCAGGGGTTAGCATACACTGTAAGAAGCAGTTATGAAACACTTTCCAAGTCGGCTGTTTTTAGCTTCTACATTGCAACTGAACCTCAAAACATTAAAAAGTCTTTGGATGGATTTATGTCAGAATTAGAAAAGTTATCAAAAATCCCGCCTTCAAAAGAAGAACTTGAAGGTGGAAAAGAAAATCTAATCGGAAAGTTGGAGTATTTTACGCAAACCAATTCTCAAATTGCCTCAATGGAGGGGTATAACTACCTTATGGGATTGGGTCTTGACTACTCGGAACGCTTTGCGAAAACAATTTACAAAATAACGGCAAATGACGTTAGTAAAGCAGCAGAATTAATATTAAACAAAAAATCTTTAATATGCGCTCTTGCTCCGAAGGAAAACCTAAACTTTAACTAAAATTAATAATTTGCCCAATATCGCATAGTAAAATAAAATATAGATATGATAGAAGCAAGGCGTGGACAAATTGTAATAATTAAAAGCCCTAAATTCCAAGATTTTGAGGGTGTAATTGCAGATGCCCAAAAAGACAGGTTAAAAATTTTCTATTCAAAAGAGTATGAAAGTGCTGCGTGGGCTTTGCAAGAGGGTGATGAAATTTTTATTAAAGTCCATACCCAGTTTGGCATTAAGCCTTCAAGGTCCATGGTAATATCATCTCCCAGTGTTGACGGTGAGCTTGTTATAGAAAATTCACCCGCTCTTGAGATTTCACAAAAACGCGAATTTGTTCGTGCGGCGGTTAATTTTAGATTTTTTGTTAAAAAAGACGCCTCTCTTGTGGGTGCTACAAGCGCGGATATTTCGGCAGGCGGTGTTAAATTTACTCCTGATGAATATTCTTTTGATATTGGTGATATAATAACAGTGAAACTGTTAAGTGAGGAGTTTGGCAAAAATATTGAAATTGAAGCAAGAATTATAAATTCTATTTCAGATAAACTTATTGCCCAATTTATAGATATAAGTGAATTTGACAGGGATAAAATTGCAGGCTTCTGCCATAAGGTTTTAAGTGAGAGAAAATAACTTATTTGGGGACAAATGAAAACTTCTAACGAAATAAATAAAAAAATAAATAAATTAACTAAAAGCGGACAAATTCAAAAAGCTATCGAGTATTGTCAATCAATCTTATTAAATGAGCCTTCTAACACTGCCCTGTGTGTCAGACTCGGTGATTTATATATGGATTGGCACTTAGATGTATATCAAGCTAAGCAATATATAGATGAAGCTATTACTCAATATCAAAGAGCCGCAGAAAGTCTTATTGATGACCCCTCTATATATTATAAAATAGGTTTTGCTTTCTATCACAAGGGTGAATTAGACAGGGCTATCAATTATTTTAATATGGCCATTTCGAAGGGTGCAAACAAAGCGCAGTGCCATTATATGATAGCTCAATCACTTAAGAAAAAAGACAGATACCATGATGCACTTGATGAGGCGACTTGTGCTTTAAAATATACTTTTTTAAGATCCTCAAGAATTCATTATCTTAAATACAGACTGTTGAAAACCCTTTTCTTTAAGTCGTTTAAAACAAAAGTGCAAAGCTATTTTGAATTATTTTTATCTTTCATTACATTGCCTTTTGACCCTGAAGCAATAAAAAATGTTTTAAATAAGGCAAAGATTGTTTCAATTTTCCCTAAACTTATCAGTGCTTATAAATTTTATGCACTAAAGGATTACGAGAAAGCAATCGGTATTTATGCTCAAGCTATTGATATCATGCCCGGTTTTGCCCCGTTGTATGCGCTTTTAGGAGATGTGTACAGGGCTGTTGGAAAGCATGAAGAAGCTATTGTTGAATACAAAATGGCACGTTGGATAGACACCCTTTGCTTTAGTGCTTATTCGGGTCTGGTACAAGCTTATGAAGAAATGGGCGATTATGACAATGCTATAATCACCTATAAAAAATTCATATCCATTCACCCAAATAACGCTGTTTTACACAGTAACCTTGCCAATCTTTATTTTATGAAGGGTGAAATTGATGAAGCAGTTTCACATTATCAAAGTGCTATTTCTCTTAATCCTAAGCAAGATTGGACAAGCCTTGTAGCGCAAACTTTAGGCTATATTCAGCAAAACGTTACAAAAAATGTTCAAGCCGCTATCTCGTCTTTTCATATTGCACATTTACTTGCGCCCAAAGAAATTGATATTTATGTCAGTCTGGGCAGCGCTTTTTATGATGCGGAAGATTATAAAAATGCCCTCATTGTTTACAGGCGTGCGTTAGAACTTGAACCGAATAATGCTAAAATCCACTGTAATTTAGGCTATCTTTATTGGGGTATGGGCGATATAACAGAGGCTATAAAAGAGTATAATTTATCTATTAAATATGACCCTATGTATGATATTGCTCATAATAATCTTGGCGTAATTTATCTTGATGATTTGGCTCATATTTCAAATGCAATTGAGTGCTTTAAGCATGCAGCTGAGGCTAATCCTAATTATGCTTTAGCTTACTATAACTTGGGTCGTGCTTATGCTCTTAAGGGAGAAAAAATCGAAGCCGCTAAATATTATCAGTTGGCATATGATGTTAATTCTATTACAGAGGAAATTGACCCTGCTGAAATTCAGGAAAGATTAAATAATCTTTTTGACTAATTTTAAGAATAAAAATTTAGTGTAAAGTAATTTTATGTCCATATACAAATTTATTTTTAAGCGTATATTGCAAGGGATACCGATTATTATAATTGTGTCCCTAATTAGTTTCTTTTTAATCAGATTATCTCCGGTTGACCCTTTGGCTGAACTTAAAATGAATCCGTCTATTTCAAAGCAGACAATTGAAGCTGAAAAAGTTCGCCTTGGGCTTGATAAACCGATTATTGTTCAATATTTTATTTGGGGTAAAAATTTTATTAAAGGGAATATGGGGACCTGTGTAAGCGGGGAAAGCGTCAGTTCTAAAATAAAAGAGAGGGCTTTTAATACTATTTTATTGTCCCTGAATGTAATTTTTTGGACTTGGCTTATTGGTATTCCTCTTGGCGTTATAGCTGCACTTAATTTTCGAAGTACTTTTGACAGGCTTTTAACAGTCTTATCAAGTGCAGGCATGGCTATACCCTCCTTTTTCTTTGCAATATTACTTTTGATATTTGCCCAAAAAACAGGCTGGTTCCCAATTGGCGGGCTAACCTGTCCGAATTTCTCTCAAATGTCAACGATAAATAAGATTTTTGATATATTTCACCACTTATTTTTACCAACTCTTGTTCTTACGACAATTTCGCTCGCAGGTCTTGCAAGGCAGATGAGGTCAAATTTGTTGGATGTTTTGGATAGTGATTATGTTAAATTTGCTAAAGCAAAAGGGCTTTCGCCAAATAAGGTTATAATAAAGCATGCTCTACGAAATGCCATAAACCCCCTTGTTACACTTTTAGGATTTGAATTTGCGGCTCTATTATCAGGTGCTGCCCTAACAGAGTATGTGTTTCAATATCCCGGGCTTGGAAGGTTAATTTTGGAAGCCGTTATGAAATCTGACATAAATCTTGTTATGGCAAGCCTTGTAATTGGCTCTTTTATGCTGATTGCCGGAAATATTTTATCTGACATACTGCTTAAAATTACAGACCCGAGAGTGAGGTTGTAATGAGAGAATTTGTAAAAAAATTCAAAAAAGATAAAGTTGCCCTATTATCCTTTTTTATTTTGCTTCTCTTATACCTTTCTATTCTGTTTGCAAATTTTATTTCAATTTACCCTAAAGACTTTTCTAACAGAAAATTATCTTATGCACCACCGTCTAATATTTATTTTATAACCCCTGACGGCAAGTTCTCGCGTCCTTATACATACAGTTACATAAGAAAATTTGATAAAAATTCCCTTCGCTCATATTTTATTCAGGACAGAGAAAAAAAGCACTACCTAACCCTTTTTGCTAAAGGTTTTGAGTATAAATTTTTAGGTCTGTTCAAGACAAACCGACACTTAATCGGAACACATGACGGCGGAGATTTATTCCTTTTAGGCTGTGATATTAATGGCAGGGACAACTTTTCAAGGCTTTTGTACGGCGGGCAAGTGTCTTTAACAATCGGCTTTTTGGCTTTATTTATATCTTTTCCGATTGGTATGATATATGGTGGCATTTCAGGCTATTTGGGCGGCAGGGCGGATATGCTCATGATGAGATTTTCTGAAGCTATAATGTCTATTCCAAGCTTTTACCTTTTGATTATTCTGGCCGCAATTTTACCCTCGGGGATGACAAGTGCTCAAAGATTTTTCTTAATTACCGTAATTTTAGCCCTCATAGGTTGGGCGGGCTTTTCTCGCGTAATTAGGGGCATGGTTTTATCTATTAAAACACAAGATTATATCACGGCTGCACGCTCTATTGGTGCCAGTAAGGCAAGAATTATTTTAAAACACATTTTGCCCCAAACCTCGAGCTATGTAATTATTGCAATTACTCTAAGTGTACCGGGGTATATATTGGCTGAATCAGGCCTAAGCTTTTTGGGGCTTGGAATTCAGCAGCCCGATGCCAGCTGGGGCAATATGCTAAAAGAAGCTCAAGAGTTTGCGAATATCATGTATCGCCCTTGGCTTTTAACACCAGGTTTTTTAATTTTTGTTGCAGTTTTGTCTTTTAACTTAATAGGAGATACAATAAGGGATATATTAGACCCTAAATCGGAAATAAGGTAGATGGAGCAGATTAATTTTTTGAGCGAATATAATACGTTAATTTATTTGCGTATTGGTCTTTCAATTTTGTTTGGTTTTATTTTAGGTTTTGAAAGAGAAATTACGGGTAAATTTGCAGGACTAAGGACGCACATTCTTGTCTGTACGGGTGCTTGTGTTTTTACAATTCTTTCAATTTATGCCTTTAAAATGCAAAATGTTGCAGGTTTCTCGGGTGTAAATGACCCTGCGCGTATTGCTGCTCAAATAATTACAGGTATCGGTTTTATCGGTGCAGGTACTGTTATGAGAAGCGGTACAAATATTTTAGGTATTACAACTGCTGCTACTCTATGGATTTGCGCTGCTGTTGGCATGGCTTGCGGTACGGGTGAATATATGCTTGCTGCAACTGCAACAATTTCAACAATGGCGGTTTTAATTTTAATCAGAATATTTGAAAAAAAAGTTATCGGACAGCGTGTTGCGCATTACAGATTGGTTGAAATTAAGCTAAGCACAAGCATAAAAAACTTTGAACAAATAAGCGCAATTATAGAAAAGAATTTCAGTAAAATTACAAAAATCGAAAAAAAGGTTCTAAACGGTACTGACTTAAAAATTAACATGAAAGTAATGGCGAATAAAAGCATTTGTACTATAAATGAGACTTTTGCACATCTTGATTGTATCAATTCTCTTGAGGTTCAGGAAGTTTATGAATAATACCGATAAACAGCAATATTTTAATACTTTTTTGCGCACTTTCCTTGTTGCTCTTGTAATTGTACTTTTTTGTGTCGCGGATTTAGCAATAAATGTTGATCAAAAGCGAACAAAGACCACATCCAAAGATGAGTCAGTTAATACAGGTTTGGACATTCAAAGGCTATATTATCTTGAAAAACAAAACCCGTCCGACTACACTATTAACTTAAAGCTTGCCGTTCTTCATCAGTTGGTAAAGGAGTATGATAAAGCACGGATTAATTATAAAAAAGCATTGATAAAGTCTAATAATGCGCCATTTGCTGTTTACAAGGCTGCCATGTTTTTTGCTGAGCAAAAAGAGTATCAAAATGCCTTTAACTTAATCCTTCTTTTACCTGACGTTCAAAATAAAAAATATTATGAAATGCGAGCAAGATTCTATTCACGTATTGCAAAGTCTTTTTTGTCCGATCATGATTATTCAAATGCAATTAAAACATATAAACTTTCATATAAGTATGCAAAAAATACAAATAACAAGCTGAAAAATCAGGTTTTAAAAGATTATGCCCGTGCATATTCAGACTTTGCCGATGTTTTTATATCAGAAAATAATTTGCCGCTTGCAAAACGTGTTCTTGAAAATGCAATTGAGTTGTTTGATGACGGCTATGCTTACTATAAGTTGGCGCTTTTATATAAAGATGTTGATAACGAAAAGGCACTAAAATATATTGAACATGCTTATGAATTAGACCCTGACATAGTCAATCTTGATTTGTATTATTATCTTCTTAATGAGCTTTTAAAACAAGCAGAAGCCTCAGGCAAAGCTCCCTCTGTCAAATATTACACTCTTAAAATTGAAAATTTCCAAAGAAAAATTTTAAGTAATAATATTTATAAAAATGACATAATTATCGCAAATATTTCTGTAAAAGAGTACAATAAAATACCTTTTATGTCTAAAAAACCAGTTTTGAATTTTACGCTTAAAAATAACTCAAAATTACCCATTAGCGGCCTGTATATTATGGTTAAAGTCTCTGCAATAGCTACCTCTAAGCAAAGTTTCCAAGTTAAGGCGGTTGATGAAAACAGAAGCTTACCACCCGGCGGCGTTTTAAATAATGTTTCAATCCCGATTAGCGAGCTTGCTTCTCAAGCGGTATTAAATCAAGCTGTAATTAATTTTTATGCGCGCAAGAATGTCCGCAGCCACTGGGTTTTAATTAATTCGTTTAAGCCTAATATTGTAAATTAATTAAAAAACTGTACTAAATCTTATGCTTGTGCTATTAATAGTATTGTAAGTAGATAAAATTTTGGAGCATAATGAGAGTACACGAACTCGCAAAAGAACTAAATACAACGGCTAAAGAATTGATAGAAAAAGCAAATGCGCAGTTGGGCATTGTTTTAAAATCACACAGTGCGACCGTTAGTGAAGCAAATATTGATAAAATTAAAGCTTTATATACTAATTCAGAAGTAAAAAAATCTAAGCCAAAGGCTTTTGTTGTTAAAAAACAAAAACCTCAAAAAGAAGAAGTTGCGCAAGAAACAAACGTCCAAGACGAGAAACCTTCTTCTGAAACAAAGGAAGAGACTAAAAAGGAAGTGCTTAAAGTTGTTGAGCCGAAATTAAAATCAAGACTTGAAATAGTTCGTCCTGCTCCAAAAAAACAAGCTCCACAACCTCCAAAAAAAGAAATTGAAAACAGAATTGAAAATATTCCTTCTTTAACTAAGAAAAACTTTGCAAAGCAAAATGAACCCCCAAAAGAGGAAGAAAAACCTAAAAAGAAAGAAGTTAAAGAGGATAAGCAGCAAGAGCAGCCAAGAACTCCTATTAAAAGACATATTATTTCTCAAGATATATATGCAAATCAGGATTCACGAAACAAAAAGAAGAAAAAAGAACGTGGATATAATAACAAAGAGGAAGAGCAAGAAAGAATAAGTCTTGAAAAAGCTGTTCAAAATAAACATAAAAAGCACGTTCAAGAAACTCAAGCGGTAGAAGAGGTTAAGTCTGTTGTAATTAACCGCCCTATGACAGTTGGTGAATTATCAGATAAAATTAAAAAGACTCCGGCTGAAATCATTAAATTCCTTATGATGCAAGGTATAATGGTTACAGTTAACTCACCGATTGATGTTGACACTGCTAAAAAAGCGACTGAAAGCTTTGAAATTGAAGTTTTGGATGAAGATATTGATGCTTTCATTGAAGAAGAAACAATGAAAGAAGAAAAGAACAAGTATCTTATCAATGCCGATGCGAGCATGCTTGTAAAAAGAGCTCCTGTTGTTACAATCATGGGGCACGTTGACCACGGTAAAACAACTCTTTTGGATTCAATTAGAGCTTCTAAACATAAAATTGTTTCAACAGAAGTTGGTGGTATCACTCAAAGCATCGGTGCTTATACTGTTTGGCTTGATGATAGAAAAATCGTATTTATTGATACCCCGGGACACGAAGCTTTTACTCAAATGAGAGCTCGCGGTGCGCAGTCAACCGACGTTGCAATTTTGGTTGTTGCGGCTGATGACGGCGTTATGCCTCAAACTATTGAAGCTATAAACCATGCTAAATCAGCTAATGTACCTATTATTGTTGCAGTCAATAAAATGGATAAGCCTGATGCTGATCCGGATAGAGTTCTTCAACAGTTAACGGAACATGGTTTAATACCTGAAAAATGGGGTGGAGATACAATTTGTGTTCCTGTTAGTGCATTGCAAAAATTCGGTATTGATGAGCTTTTAGAATACATTCTTTTAGTTTCTGATATGCAAGAGCTTAAAGCGGTTGAAAAATGCCCTGCAACAGGCGTTATAATTGAAGCAAACTTGGATAAAGGTAAAGGTCCTGTTGCCACAATGCTTGTTCAAAACGGTACTCTTAAAATTGGTGATTCGATTGTTGTAGGTACTGTTGGCGGTAAAGTTCGCGCTTTACTTGATGATTCAGGCAGAAGAGTAAAATTTGCCGGTCCTTCTACTCCTGTTGAGATATTAGGGCTGAATGAAGTACCGCAAGCGGGTGATACTTTTGAAGCTGTTGAAAATGAAAAAGTTATGAGGCAGATTGTTCAAGAGCGTAAACAAAAAGAACGTTCAACGCGACTTGAAGCTATGACTGCGGCTCACATTAAAAAAGAAACGCTTAATAATGATGAGATTAAAAACCTTAACTTGATTATTAAGGCCAATACTCACGGCTCTGCTGAGGCTGTTTCTCAAGCAATTCAAAACGTTAAGTCATCAAAAGTTATTCCAAAAATTATCCACGTAGGCGTGGGTGATATTTCTGAGGCTGACGTTATGCTTGCTTCTGCGTCAGGTGCTATTATTATGGGCTTTACTGTCAAGGAAGACGCAAATGCTCTTGTGGCAGCCGATAAAGAAAAAGTCCAAATTAAAAAATATGATATTATCTATCAGGTATTGGAAGATGTTGAAAAAACCATGCTTTCATTGCTTGAACCCGAAATTGAACAGGTTGAACTTGGTAAAGCTGAGGTCAGACAAGTGTTTACGGTTGGTAAAACAAATAAAATCGCCGGCTGTTATGTTCTTGAAGGTAAAATTGTTCGTTCAAAAACTGCAATTTTATACAGAAATGGCGAGCAAATCTTCAAGGGTGAAATTGACCAGCTAAAACGCTTTAAAGATGATGTAAAAGAAGTTGCTACCGGTTTTGAATGCGGTATTTCTTTTGCTAAATTCAATGATATTCAAGAAGGTGATATTATTGAAGTTTCAACAACTAAGGAAGTTGAGCCGCTTACACTTGTATAGGATTTAATTATGTCATTAAGAAATGAAAGAGTCAGAAAAGCCCTAATGCGTGAAATTTCCGATATTTTGCGCACTGAAATAAAAGATCCTCATATATCAGGCATAGTTTCTATTACGGACGTTGACGTTTCGCCTGATAATTCCGCTGCAAGGGTTTTTTACAGTGTCTTTGGTGATGATAAGGCAAAAGAAAGTACAAAAGCTGCTCTTGAAAAGGATACTCCAAGAATAAGACATCTTGTCGGTCAAAGAATTCGCTTAAGACACACCCCTTCATTGCTTTTTATTTTGGATGAATCACTGGAGCGTGGTGCAAAGATTACTGAGCTTATAGACAAAATTTCACGAGGCGAGATTAAGTAGCTTGACGGGTTATTTTCTTAATATATACAAAGAAAAAAATATAACCTCCTTTGATGTCGTAAGGCAGCTAAGAAAGATTTTAAATACTAAAAAAATCGGTCATTCGGGCACTCTTGACCCCCTTGCACATGGTGTTATGCAAGTTGCAGTCGGAAGCGCAACAAGGTTGCTAGAGTACTTGGATAGCGATAAAACTTATATCGCTGATATTAAATTTGGCTATGTTACTGACACTTTAGACGCTGAAGGTGAAAAGGAATTTATTGCTTTGCCTTCTTTTGATAAGAAAACACTTGAAGCGACTTTAGCAGAATTTGTCGGCAATATTAGCCAAATTCCGCCTAAATACAGTGCTATTAAAATCGGTGGAAAAAAACTTTGCGATTTAGTAAGAGCTAATAAAGAAATTCCAGACATTAAGCCAAGACTTATTAGAATATATAAAATTGAACTCCTTGATTTTAACGGCACTGATGAAGCAAAAATTCTTGTTGAATGCTCATCGGGTACATATATTCGCTCTCTTGTCCGAGATGTAGGCGAAAAGCTTAATTGTGGTGCTTATATGTGTGATTTAATCAGAATAAAATGCGGAAATTTTTTACTGGAAAACTCGCAAAAAATTTCTCCTAATGCCGATTTTACTCGCCTTAATGCCATAGATGTGCTTAATTTAAATAAATTTGTACTAAATTCTGCGCAGTATCAAAAGGTTTTAAATGGAAATCCGCTGAATGTAAACCTTCAAAAGCCTAATAATAAGCCTTTTATGCTTATTTATGATAACAAACTTGTATCTGTTGCAAATTTGTCGGATAATGTATTAAAGATGGAAAAAGTTTTTAAATCGGAGTAGTAAAATGGGTGTTTTTGTCAGAACTTTAGTTGTTTGTCTTGTAATTTGTATTGGTTATTATTTTTATCAACTCCTTGGAAAAGAGAGCTATCAAGGTGAGTTAAGCACTAATAAGACCACTGTTACAAAAGAGGTTCGTGTTGAAAACAAAAAACAGGAAAAAACTCCCGTTGAGTATGCCATGAAGATTTGTTTTTTGGTTGATGAGAATACGGTTAAATATGTTGAAAGAAAAACCCAATTGCCAACAATTCAAGGTGCAATTGAGGAGCTTTTAAAAGGGCCTACCCAAGCTGAGTCAGCACGAGGAATTTATACTGAAATCCCACAAGATGTAAAACTTATGTGGGTTAAGGATGAAGGCGGAAAGATTATTATTAACCTGACAAGAAACTTTGAATATGGCGGCGGCACAAAAAGTATTCAAAATAGAATTAAGCAAATTAAAATGACAGTGGATAATATTGCTTCGAAAAAGCCTGTTTACTTGTATCTTGACGGTAAACAAGTAGAGTATATGGGTGGTGAAGGTATATATATTGAACAACCTTTGTGATTGTGGTTCATGTATATTTATAATTTTTATGTCTGTGGTATCTTAAATGAGCTTAAGAATTATGATTGCAATCCATAGATAAAATAGTGTAAAACCTAGAGTTTTGTTGTATCCTATAAGTTCTTTACCATCTGCGCTTTTAAAATCGTTAAAACATATTTTTATGAAGTCTATCGCGGAAAAAATACCGAAACATCCAAACGTTACCAGTTGTAATATTCCAAGCCCAATATAGCCGGTATAAAATCGGTGAACACCAAGTAAACCTAGAAAAAATGATAATAGCAATGTTGTTGTATATTTTTTTCCCTGTGTCATATTTTCAATACTTCTGCTCGATAATTTCTATTAACACATTTATAATTAATGCAGAAAATTGTGATTTAAGCAATAGTTATCTTGTAAAAATAGCAAGGGAGAGATTCGCTCCTCTCGACCTCACGGACTCTGCCGAATAAAAGTTGCCCCAATGGGCAAGTTTTATGAGAGGTCAGTGTAAAGAAACACCTTAAATGATTATTTGTAACACTCAAAATGAGTATTTAATTTTATATATTTTTTTATTATATAA
>CALVAY010000001.1 GCA_944325665.1 Candidatus Gastranaerophilales bacterium | reverse complement strand
AATTTTACTGTTTGAGTTTTTGTATTTTCAGTCATCTTATACCTCTAATTCCATTTTGTTCTTGAAGGTTTAACTGTAACCAATTTACCTTCAGGACCCGGAACTGAGCCCTTGATTAATAACAGATTTTTATCAGCATCAACTTTTACAACTGTTAATTTTGTAACGGTAACTCTTTGATTACCCATGTTGCCTGCCATTTTCTTACCTTTAATTACACGACCGGGAGTAGTACCTGCACCGATTGAACCGGGTTCTCTGTGGTTTTTAGAACCGTGAGCCATAGGTCCTCTGCCGAAGTTGTGTCTTTTAACGGTACCTTGAAAACCTTTACCGATTGATTTACCAACTACATCTACTTTAGATATTTCAGATAAAACAGATAAATCAATTTTTTGACCTACTGTATAATCTTGAGGATTATCTACTCTGAATTCTTGTAAATGTCTGAAGTTTTCAAGATTATTCTTTTTGAAATGACCAATTTGAGCCTTTGTTAAGTGTTTTTCCTTAGCAGGAACTACACCTACCTGAATAGCATTGTAGCCGTCTGTTTCAACTGTTTTTACTTGAGTAACGACAGCAGGGTCAACTTTGATAACCGTAACGGGTATGCAAAGTCCCTTTTCATCATAAATTTGTGTCATTCCAAGTTTTTGTCCAATAACACCTAATGTCATTTTCTACCTTTCTATTGTGAGAGCTTGCGTCTCTTGAGTTTCACTTTTGGCTTTGTTTAAATTTAAACTCTGCCTATTTGCCAGATCACATTCAATATTCAATTTTGATTGTGCTAAAGCTTCTAACTAAAGTTTAATTTCGATGTCCACGCCTGATGGCAAGTCCATTCTTGTTAATTCTTCAGTTGTTTGTTGTGTAGGATCATAGATATCTATGATTCTTTTATGTGTTCTCATTTCGAAGTGTTCACGAGATTTTTTATCTACGTGAGGTGAGCGAAGAACACAATATACTCTACGTTTTGTAGGAAGAGGGATAGGACCTGAAACACTTGCATCAGTTCTTTTTGCAGTGTCAACGATTTTTTGAGCACTTAAATCGATTAACTGATGGTCATAAGCTTTTAGGCATACCCTTATTCTTTGTCTTTTTGCTGTTGTAGTCATATTTGCCTTACTTCTTCTAGTTTGTATCAGTATCCACAAATTTATTACAAACAAAATTTCACGTCAACACTAAATTTTTATTGTTTTAATTTTGTTACATTACTTCAAATTTGAATTTTTATGCTATTATTCTTATATGCTTAAATTTTTTATGATATTTCTAGGAGGCGGAATTGGCGCATATACCCGTTATTTGACAGGTTTATACGCTGCAAGATTTTCCCCAAACTTTCCATTAGGAACTCTTTTGGTAAATATTATCGGGAGTTTTATTATGGGAGTGTTCTTTACCCTTTTTCAAGACAAGTTTCCCATGCAGCAAGAACTTAAATTACTTATTACGGTTGGTTTCTGCGGTGCGTTAACAACATTTTCAACATTTAACATGGATATATGGAATTTATTTTTAAGCGGAAATATTACAAAAGGTATAATATATATAGTATCTAATTTATTATTAACAATTTTGGCGCTGGCTCTAGGGGTAATTCTTGCAAAACAACTCTAAAAAACTAAAAATTATTTTTTGCGGTATGCCGGAGATGGCTAACGTTTGCCTTGGAGCATTAGTAAGAAACAATTTTGAAGTTGCAGCGGTTATTCCTCCGCCAAATTCAAATCCGACCGCACAAGGTTTTATCGATTATGCAAAATCGTTTGATTTAGAAGTGTTTGAGTATTACAATAACCCTAATAACTCTGATTTAATTGAAAAAATTAAATCAAAAAAAGCGGATATAGGTGTTATTTGCTCTTTTGACAAGCTTTTAAAAAAAGAGTTTTTAGACTCGACAAAACACGGCTTTATCAACTGCCACCCCTCGCTTTTACCGAATTACAGGGGTGCGAACCCTTATTTTCATATAATTAATAATAATGAAAAAACAAGCGGGGTAACACTTCATTTTGCAGACGAGCATTTTGATACAGGAAATATAATCATTCAAAAGGGTTTTAGTTTACTTGAAAATGAAACAATAGGAACTCTTTTTAGCAGATGCAATTTTATGATTGCAGATTTACTTGTACAAGTTTTATCTGACCTTCAGGAGAAAGGAGAGCTTAAATCTTGCGAACAAATTAGCGGAGAATTTAAAAAAGCACCAAAAATTTCGCCCGACATAAAAATAGATTTAAACAGAGAAAACTCCGAAATTGACAGACTAATAAGGGCAACAAATCCTTTTTACTGTGCGTTTTTAATTTTTAGAGGAGTGCTTTTAAAGGTTGTCAGTGCAGAGTTTGAAAAACAAGAGCATGATTTTGAAATTGGACTTGTTGTAAAATCGGAAGGAAAAGAGCTTAAAATTGCAACAAAAGAAGGTTTTATGCGTCCAAAAATAGTACAGTGCGGAAGCTGGGGCTTTTTTGACGCGGAAGATTTTATAAAAGTTTTTAGAATTAACGTTGGAGAATTTATTAAATAATGGATAAACTACACTTTCTAACAGCCGGAATCCCATCTGTGTCAAAGGATTACTCATCTGCCTTTGATGACTTAAGGCAAATGAATTTAGACGGGCTTGAAATCGAATTTGTACATGGCGTAAGAATGAGCGAAAAAACGCAAGATATTGTTATAAATCAAAAACAAGATTTAATTTTAACTTCTCACGGGCCATATTACATTAACTTAAATTCAAAAGAAGAAGAAAAAAAGGAAGCCAGCGTTAAAAGGATTTTGGACACGGCAAGAATGGGTAAAACTCTTGGAGTTTATTCAATAACCTACCATGGCGGATTTTATATGGGTATGGACAAAGAAGAAACATATAAAACAATATACAAAAAACACGAAGAAATTGTTCAAACGCTTGAAGAAGAAAATAATAATGTATGGATAAGACCCGAAACAACAGGCAAGGCAACACAGTGGGGCGATATTGATGAGATTATAGAATTATCAAAGAATTTTAAAAACATCCTGCCCTGTGTGGATTTTGCTCACATTCATGCCCGCACAAACGGACTTTTTAATACATATGACGAATTTTGCTCCATACTTGATAAAATTGCAAAAAACTTGGGCGATGAAGCGCTCAATAACTTTCATGCACACATGGCAGGAATTGCATATTC
Organism: Candidatus Gastranaerophilales bacterium; assembly: GCA_944325665.1. Classification (GTDB taxonomy): domain Bacteria; phylum Cyanobacteriota; class Vampirovibrionia; order Gastranaerophilales; family Gastranaerophilaceae; genus Galligastranaerophilus. The sequence goes on along the minus strand of CALVAY010000001.1, from coordinate 288,601 downwards.
TCAAAAGGGCGAAAAGCACCATTTAATTTTTGAAGAAAGTGATTTCAACTACAAAGATTTACTAAAAGCCTTTAAAACATTTGACATAAAAGGGGTTATAGTTTGCGAAAGCCCAAATATTGAAGTTGATTGCAAAATTCTAAAAAATTATTGGGAGCAAATTAACTAATCGACAAAGTTTTTTATTTATGATATAAAAACAAACATAGTTAAAAAAGGGATATAAAATGGTAACATTTTTCTATGTAATTCAAATAATTTCAGCATTATTGTTAATAATATTAGTACTTTTGCACTCTCCAAAAGGCGACGGAATTGCTTCAATAGGTTCTGCAAGCCAGCTTTTCTCATCACAAAAAAGTGCAGAAAAAGGGTTAAACAAAGTAACATACATTGTGGGCGGAATTTTCATTCTAACAACAATTTTACTTGGCTTTGGAATTATAAAATAATAACTTTGCAAAATTGAATTAAAAAATAAAAGAGGTCATCTAACCTCTTTTATTTTTTTATGCTTAATCTTTCCAAAAACCTTACAAACCTGACGATTTTAGCTTCCTCATCAGCACTTATCGAATCAACCAATATAGACAACATGCCCGCCCTTTTGGCACACAGTATATCCGTTAGGGGTCTATCGCCCACAAAAGCACAGTTTTGAGGTTTTATGCCCATATCATCACATACGCCCAAAAGCACTTTAATATCGGGTTTTTTAGCACATCCGATAACAGGGAAATTAACCTGCGATTGAGCTTTTCTTATATACTCTTCATTTTTATTATTTGAAATCACTGCAATTTTAAAATTTTCAGACAACTGATTAAGAAAATCGATTGTTTTTTGGCTGAATTCACCACTTTTTGACTTCATTACGGTAGAATCAAGGTCAAAAAATACAGCTTCGATTTCACAGCACTTTAAAAAAAGAGTATTAATATCATATATTGATTTTAAATTAATATCAGGTTTAATTCTCATTTTTGATTCCTATTGTCCTTGCAAGCGCATAATTATATTCTTCTATCCAGTCTTTTTGCCCGTCAAGCTCAAACCAAACTTCATCATTTGTGTTTGCAACGTCTGTTTTTTCGCCCTTATCGTTAGTTATGGACACTATTTTTGCACGATTAATATATTTTGGAGTGATAATCTCAAACTCATCACCCACAAGCATTTTGTTTTTAATAACAACCTTAAATAAGTTATCTTTTTTCTCCAGAAAAATACAGAGAAAATCTGCACCGGCCAGACCTTTTGAGATTTCATAACTGTAACTGGATGAGTTATTATCTCCCATAAAAAAGCCTTCTGTAAAACCACGGTTGCCGACTTTTTTCAATTCTTCAAAAGCAAAATCGGTGTCAATTTTGCCATCCATAACTGCACGATAAACCTTTGTTACCCCGCTTACATAGTACAGGCTTTTTGTTCTGCCTTCAACTTTAAAGGAGTCAACTCCGATATTCTGAAGCTCTTTTATATACCTTACAAGACATAAATCCTTTGGAGATAAGATATGTGAACCTCTTTCATCCTGTACTATTTCATAATATTCCCCGGGGCGAGTTTCTTCAAGGAGTTTATAGCTCCATCTGCAAGGTTGAGCGCAACCGCCGTGGTTAGCTTTTCTCTCGCCTTTTGTCATATAATCGCTCAAAAGACAGCGGCCCGAGTATGACATACATTGAGAGCCATGGACAAAAATTTCAACTTCAATATCCGGAACAGCTTTTTTAATTGCCTCAATTTGTTTTAAAGATAATTCGCGAGCAAGGATTACCCTTGTTGCACCCATATCGCGCCAAAATTTGACCGCTTCTATGTTTAAAATATTAGTCTGAGTTGAAATGTGAATATCAATATCGGGGAGATATTTTTTAACCGTGTTATATATTCCAAAATCGCTTAATATTATTGCATGCGGCTTTGCGTCTTTTATTACATCAACGCTTTTTTCAAGATTTTCAATATCCTCATCGTATGCAAAAATATTTAAAGTTAAATATGCTTTTTTATTCAGAGAATTTGCACACTCTATTGCAGTTTTCAAATTCTTTCTTGTAATTAATTCGCCCTTTCGCATGGTACGAAGCGAAAAATCGACAAGACCCAAATAACAGGCGTCCGCACCGTAAGCGTAGGCATATTTCATTTTTTCTATATTGCCCGCAGGCATCAAAAGTTCACTCATATAAAAATTTTATCATAAAAAAACTGCAAACCTTAAAGCTTGCAGTTTTAAAATAAAATTTTATTTTACACAGCATTTAAAAGTAAACGCTTTTATCGCCCTTGAAGGGATATTTATCCATTTAAACTCGTGAAACTGACAATCATCAGAGCCATGACAACATTCAACAATCGCATCTTGCAAGGTAACTATTGAATCTTCGCATTTTCCATCATCACACATGTATAATTTGCCCGATATTTTTTTATGACCGACCCACAAAATTATCACGTCAGATTGAGATCTTTTAGAAATTTTTTGAATTGCATCTTGAATTTTACACATTGAAAACTCCTTTCTTAAAAGCATTTTGAAGCTTTTTGAGTTTTTTTATATCAGACAGAAAGACAATACGTGTTAACAATTATTAATAATTTTAAAATATGATGCAAAAAAAATTTATTTATGGTATGATATACACCTAATCTTAAAAACAAGAGGAAAAAAAATTGGAAAAAAGCTTTATGCGAGTAACGATGAACTCGAGTAAACCACCAATCACATTTCGAAGTAAGAACCATTCGGTTTCAATCACAAGCAGCGGACCGATAAGCTCTCAGGAAACGCAGGATAGAATGCGAAGTTTGTTCCGAGAGATTACGCCAAAGCAAAATGACAACAAAATTGCACTCGACACATCAAAAGGTGATGTCTTTATACTTAGAGGCGAGAACGCCCATAGTGCAAATTTAAGCAAGCAGTCTTGTGAAGATTTACAAGCAAATGATGAGAAGCAACACAATTTAACGCAAATATTATTGCAGCCTAAAAAAGCAAAGAGAAAGGCTGCAATTTATTTTGATGCAACTTCTATGCAAGGAAAGAAATTATCCATAGTAAATGTGGATAAGTCCGAAAAAGGAAGAGTAAAAATCAGAGTAAAAGCTCTTGATGTGATGGCTTAATCAGGTTTATAAATTAAATCCGCTACTAAAGTGTAGCGGATTTTTTGTCTAGCTCAAAAGTCTTTTTAAATATTTTCCCGTGTATGATTTTTCATTTTGCGCCACCTGCTCGGGTGTACCTTTGGCAACAATTTCGCCACCGCCCTCTCCGCCTTCGGGGCCAAGGTCAATTATATGGTCTGCACACTTTATAATATCAAGATTGTGTTCAATAATTAAAATCGTATTACCGCTATCTGCAAGCTGGTGAAGAATTTTAACGAGTTTGTCTATATCCCACCAGTGAAGCCCGACAGAAGGCTCATCCATTAAATAAAGAGTTTTTCCAGTTGCACGCTTGTTTAGCTCAAGCGCAAGCTTAACTCTTTGAGCTTCACCGCCTGAAAGCGTAGTTGCACTTTGTCCAAGTTTAATATAATCCAAGCCCACATCATAAAGCGTTTGAAGACGTGTTGCAATTCTTGGCACATTTTGGAAAAACTCAAGTGCTTCCCCTACTGTCATATCAAGTACATCGGATATGCTTTTCCCTTTATATTTAACTTCAAGAGTTTCTTGGTTATAGCGTTTACCTTTGCAGACATCACATTTAACATAAACGTCTGATAAAAAGTTCATCTCGATTTTTAATACACCATCGCCCTTGCATTTTTCACATCTTCCGCCTTTTACGTTAAAAGAAAATCTGCCCTGTTTATAGCCTCTTACTTTTGCTTCGTTTGTTTGGGCAAATAAATCTCTTATGTGCGTAAAAACGTCTGTATATGTTGCAGGGTTTGAGCGAGGAGTTCTTCCAATCGGGCTTTGATCAACACACACGATTTTATCAATGTTTTCAAACCCCTTTATTTCATCGACCCCTTGCGGCTTCGGACGATTTGAACGAAGCTTGTGCATTGCGTATTCGTTAATAATATCATCCACTAAAGTAGATTTGCCGCTGCCCGATACACCGGTTATCGCAACAATTTTACCCAGCGGTATATTCACATCGATATTTTTTAAATTATTCAAATGAGCATTTTTCACTTCAAGAAAATTGCCGTTTCCAAGGCGCCTTTCTTTTGGGACGGGAATTTCAAACTCACCGCTTAAATATTTACCCGTAATTGATTCTTTTGATTTTATTATGTCTTCCTGAGTACCGAAGGCAACTATATTTCCACCCTCGACACCTGCTTTTGGGCCAATATCAACAATATAGTCGGCAGCTTTAATTGTATCTTCGTCATGTTCAACAACAATAAGAGTGTTTCCGAGATTTCTTAATTTTACAAGAGTATTAATCAACATGTCGTTATCTCTTTGATGCAAACCAATTGAAGGCTCATCTAAGACATACAACACTCCTGACAATCCCGAGCCGATTTGAGTAGCAAGTCTTATACGCTGTGCTTCTCCACCCGAAAGTGTTCCTGCATTCCTTGCCAAATCAAGATACCCAAGTCCGACATCAATCAAAAATTTTAACCTTACTCGAATTTCATCCAATATCTGCTTTGCAATGGTTAATTTAAAATCATCCAGTTGTAAATACACATCCTGAATAAAGTCATAGGCCTTAAGAGTTGACATCTGACAAAATTCAAAAATATTTTTATCCATTATGGTAACTGCAAGTGCAAACGGATTTAAACGTGCGCCACCACAGGCTTTACAGGGGGTTGAAACCATATACTTTTCAACTTCGGAGCGAATTAAATCCGAATCGGAACTTTCGTATTTTTTTGTAAGATAAGGGATTACTCCAAGGTATGCAACATAGTGCGTGCGGTAATTTTTTGTACCAAAGTCGCAGTATGTCATTTTAATTTTTTCATCACCGTTTCCGTAAAGAATTATTCCTTTTTCGGAAGGCGAAAGACTTTTAAAAGGTTTATCGGGATTAATTCCGTAGTGTTGGCAAACAGAATTTAAAACATCTTGATAATACTGGTTTTGCGTCTTTGCCCAAGGGTAAATTGCACCCTGATTTATTGATTTTTCCATGTCGGGTACAACTAAATCGGGTGAAATTTCATAGTGCGCACCAAGGCCGTTACATACTTTGCACGCGCCGTATGGATTGTTAAAACTTAGCATTCTTGGGGTTAATTCTTCAAAGCTCAGGTTACATTTTGGACATGCCAATTTTTCAGAGAAAATCTGCTCGCCTTTCCCTACAATATCCAGCACCATAAGCCCGTCAGAGCGTTGCAGTGCAAGCTGCGTACTGTCAAAAATTCTTGATTTTGCACTTTCTTTTACAACAATTCTGTCAATAACAACATCAATTGTATGTTTTTTTGTTTTATCAAGCTCAATTTCATCTTCGTCAAGGTTATAAATTTCGCCGTCAATTCTAACCCTTATAAAACCTTCCGACTTAAGCCCTTGAAGAGTTTGCGTATATTCGCCTTTTTTGCCTCTTATTATCGGAGAAATTATCTGAATTTTAGTCCCCTCTCCTAACATCATTATTTTTGCAACTATTTCATCAATGGTTTGAGGGACAATTAACTCGCCGCAATTCGGGCAATGAGGAGTACCCACTCTTGCATATAAAAGCCTTAAATAATCATAAATTTCGGTTATTGTTCCAACAGTTGAGCGGGGGTTATTTGTTGTGGATTTTTGGTCAATGGATATTGCAGGCGAAAGCCCGTCAATATGCTCAACATCAGGCTTATCCATCTGTCCCAAAAATTGCCTTGCATAAGTTGAAAGGCTCTCTACATACCTTCTTTGACCTTCCGCAAAAATTGTATCAAAGGCAAGAGAACTTTTACCTGAACCCGAAACGCCCGTAAAGACAATAAGTTCGCCCTTTGGAAGTTCAAGCGAAACATCTTTTAAATTATGCTCTTTTGCACCTTTAATTACAATTTTGTCGTTCATAAGAATATTATTGCACAAAATTATATTAAAAAACTTAATATTTAATGATATACTTGTTATATATTTTTTATATATGGAATTATAATATTAGATTAGTTCTTCTCTTTCCACTCCTTCCTCCATATACAAATTTTTATTCTCGTCGCCCAAAAGGCGGCTTTTTTTTACATAATCCAACCAACTATATTTTGGCTTTTGCTTCATCCCAAATCTTTTTAAAGTTGGTAGCTATATCTTTATATGAATCAAAAAGTTCATATACAACTTTTTTGTATTCATCGATACTGATATCATCAGGAGGATTTATTGCAAAGTCTAGTTTCTTAGCGATATCATCCGAATTAAGCGGTGATAAAAACTGCTCTTTTATCACATTGCAAAGAGGATTTTCTTGTTTCCAACATTCAAGATCTTTTCTTAAACCATTTATCAGGTCTTCAAGGTTTGATTTCCAATTTTCACTCATTGAAGGAATGCAATTTTTATCTCTCAAAATTTTATCTGCATCAAGGTATTCAACACCCAAATCATCTCCTGATGCCACTCTTGAAACCAAATCATTCGCTTTTTTTATGCTATTTTGTATAGTATTCGTAAGAGTTGATATAGTCATACTACCTGCTTTAGCAGAACTTATCACACTTCCATCAGGCAATTCCATAAGCTCATCACCCACAAGTTCTAAATTCTTAAAAGCATTATTTTGACTTCCATTCATCAAATCGTAGAACTTATCACGTGCAAAAACCGTTTGACGCAACTTATCATACTCCTTGGACTCAACAAGTATGGAATTGCGTTCTTCAACCAATGAAATAAACTCATTTCTGAGTTTTTCATATTCCTTTTGATAAGGAGGTACTTTACCTTTTTTAACTGCAAGTGCAATACCAACACCTGCCGCACCTACTACAGCCAAACCTGCAAGCGCATATATCAATTTTTTATTTGATTTTGGCTCTTCATTTGCAGGCGTTGTTGTATTTTCTGTAGTGGGTTGTGCAGTATTTCCAAATTTTAAACCATTAAGTCCGTTAGAGATTACTTTCATTTGCAATTGCCTTATTAATAGCGCTACATACCTGAAAAAAATTAAAAACAAATAACTTTGTCATATTTATAAGTAAAATTTACATTATTTAATAATAAAACTATGCCAAACTCTCAAGTGCGGCTATTTTCATTGCAGCAGTATCAGGAGTTTGTCCCGTCCAAATTTCAAATGCTTTTTCTGCCTGATAAACAAGCATATCAAGCCCGCCAACATATCTCTTATTCGCATCTATTGCTTGTTTTATAAGAGCGGTTTTGTGCGGATTATAAACAATATCGTACACAAAAGCATCATTATCTAAGGTTTTTACCATTTCAAAACTTACTGGAGAAACACCCTCTGAAAAGTTTTTCATACCGACAGGAGTTGTGTTTACTAAAATCTTACTTCCTGAAAGGGTATCCATTAAGGTGTATGATTTTAATTCAATCTTAACCTTGGGGAATTTTTGTCTTAAGACCTCAACATGAGCGTGGGAGTCTATAACATTTCTTGAATAAAACGTAATTTTTGAAACACCAAGACTTACAAGCCCCGCACAAATCGCTCTTGCAGCGCCGCCTGTTCCTAAAACAACAGCTTGGTTATTTCTTATATTTGAAATTACATCTTCTGGAATTGCTTTTACAAAGCCGTAAATATCAGTATTTGAGCCTTCAAGCTCTTTTTCGGGCGTAATTTTAACAGTATTAACAGAACCGATTAAATCCGCATTGCTGTCAAATCTGCTTAAAAACAATGTAATCGGCACTTTGTGAGGAATGGTAACATTAAACCCGTCATAACCTTCAACTTTTAACCTTTTTATTCTGTGGATTAAATTTTCAGGCTCGGTGGGTAAAATATCATACACGCCTTCTAAATTACAGCTTTTAAGTGCCGCCTCATGGATAACCTTGCTTAAGGAATGTGAAAGAGGGTAGCCTATAATAGCGAATTTATAGCTTTTTGTCATTGTTCGTCCTCTTTCATATCACGTGAATATTTGCACTCTTTATTTGAACAAGCAATTTTGTTGCCCTTTTTAAGGAATTTTTTAACAAGTAAGCTTCCGCAATCGGGGCATTTTTCGCCTGTCGGTTCAGACCAAACTACAAAAGTACAGTCGGGATATTTTGAACAACCCCAGAAAAGCTTACCGTAGCGAGATTTTCTCTGAATTAATTCACCGTCTCTGCCTTCTTTTTGGCAAGTCGGACATTTAACTCCAGATGAAATTACAATGCCTTTTCTTGCTTTGCAATTCTCGTTTAAACATTGGTAATATTTACCGTAAGGGCCTGTTTTTATAACGGTTTCACCACCGCCCTTTTGGCACACAGTATATCCGTTAGGGGTCTATCGCCCACAAAAGCACAGTTTTGAGGTTTTATGCCCATATCATCACATACGCCCAAAAGCACTTTAATATCGGGTTTTTTAGCACATCCGATAACAGGGAAATTAACCTGCGATTGAGCTTTTCTTATATACTCTTCATTTTTATTATTTGAAATCACTGCAATTTTAAAATTTTCAGACAACTGATTAAGAAAATCGATTGTTTTTTGGCTGAATTCACCACTTTTTGACTTCATTACGGTAGAATCAAGGTCAAAAAATACAGCTTCGATTTCACAGCACTTTAAAAAAAGAGTATTAATATCATATATTGATTTTAAATTAATATCAGGTTTAATTCTCATTTTTGATTCCTATTGTCCTTGCAAGCGCATAATTATATTCTTCTATCCAGTCTTTTTGCCCGTCAAGCTCAAACCAAACTTCATCATTTGTGTTTGCAACGTCTGTTTTTTCGCCCTTATCGTTAGTTATGGACACTATTTTTGCACGATTAATATATTTTGGAGTGATAATCTCAAACTCATCACCCACAAGCATTTTGTTTTTAATAACAACCTTAAATAAGTTATCTTTTTTCTCCAGAAAAATACAGAGAAAATCTGCACCGGCCAGACCTTTTGAGATTTCATAACTGTAACTGGATGAGTTATTATCTCCCATAAAAAAGCCTTCTGTAAAACCACGGTTGCCGACTTTTTTCAATTCTTCAAAAGCAAAATCGGTGTCAATTTTGCCATCCATAACTGCACGATAAACCTTTGTTACCCCGCTTACATAGTACAGGCTTTTTGTTCTGCCTTCAACTTTAAAGGAGTCAACTCCGATATTCTGAAGCTCTTTTATATACCTTACAAGACATAAATCCTTTGGAGATAAGATATGTGAACCTCTTTCATCCTGTACTATTTCATAATATTCCCCGGGGCGAGTTTCTTCAAGGAGTTTATAGCTCCATCTGCAAGGTTGAGCGCAACCGCCGTGGTTAGCTTTTCTCTCGCCTTTTGTCATATAATCGCTCAAAAGACAGCGGCCCGAGTATGACATACATTGAGAGCCATGGACAAAAATTTCAACTTCAATATCCGGAACAGCTTTTTTAATTGCCTCAATTTGTTTTAAAGATAATTCGCGAGCAAGGATTACCCTTGTTGCACCCATATCGCGCCAAAATTTGACCGCTTCTATGTTTAAAATATTAGTCTGAGTTGAAATGTGAATATCAATATCGGGGAGATATTTTTTAACCGTGTTATATATTCCAAAATCGCTTAATATTATTGCATGCGGCTTTGCGTCTTTTATTACATCAACGCTTTTTTCAAGATTTTCAATATCCTCATCGTATGCAAAAATATTTAAAGTTAAATATGCTTTTTTATTCAGAGAATTTGCACACTCTATTGCAGTTTTCAAATTCTTTCTTGTAATTAATTCGCCCTTTCGCATGGTACGAAGCGAAAAATCGACAAGACCCAAATAACAGGCGTCCGCACCGTAAGCGTAGGCATATTTCATTTTTTCTATATTGCCCGCAGGCATCAAAAGTTCACTCATATAAAAATTTTATCATAAAAAAACTGCAAACCTTAAAGCTTGCAGTTTTAAAATAAAATTTTATTTTACACAGCATTTAAAAGTAAACGCTTTTATCGCCCTTGAAGGGATATTTATCCATTTAAACTCGTGAAACTGACAATCATCAGAGCCATGACAACATTCAACAATCGCATCTTGCAAGGTAACTATTGAATCTTCGCATTTTCCATCATCACACATGTATAATTTGCCCGATATTTTTTTATGACCGACCCACAAAATTATCACGTCAGATTGAGATCTTTTAGAAATTTTTTGAATTGCATCTTGAATTTTACACATTGAAAACTCCTTTCTTAAAAGCATTTTGAAGCTTTTTGAGTTTTTTTATATCAGACAGAAAGACAATACGTGTTAACAATTATTAATAATTTTAAAATATGATGCAAAAAAAATTTATTTATGGTATGATATACACCTAATCTTAAAAACAAGAGGAAAAAAAATTGGAAAAAAGCTTTATGCGAGTAACGATGAACTCGAGTAAACCACCAATCACATTTCGAAGTAAGAACCATTCGGTTTCAATCACAAGCAGCGGACCGATAAGCTCTCAGGAAACGCAGGATAGAATGCGAAGTTTGTTCCGAGAGATTACGCCAAAGCAAAATGACAACAAAATTGCACTCGACACATCAAAAGGTGATGTCTTTATACTTAGAGGCGAGAACGCCCATAGTGCAAATTTAAGCAAGCAGTCTTGTGAAGATTTACAAGCAAATGATGAGAAGCAACACAATTTAACGCAAATATTATTGCAGCCTAAAAAAGCAAAGAGAAAGGCTGCAATTTATTTTGATGCAACTTCTATGCAAGGAAAGAAATTATCCATAGTAAATGTGGATAAGTCCGAAAAAGGAAGAGTAAAAATCAGAGTAAAAGCTCTTGATGTGATGGCTTAATCAGGTTTATAAATTAAATCCGCTACTAAAGTGTAGCGGATTTTTTGTCTAGCTCAAAAGTCTTTTTAAATATTTTCCCGTGTATGATTTTTCATTTTGCGCCACCTGCTCGGGTGTACCTTTGGCAACAATTTCGCCACCGCCCTCTCCGCCTTCGGGGCCAAGGTCAATTATATGGTCTGCACACTTTATAATATCAAGATTGTGTTCAATAATTAAAATCGTATTACCGCTATCTGCAAGCTGGTGAAGAATTTTAACGAGTTTGTCTATATCCCACCAGTGAAGCCCGACAGAAGGCTCATCCATTAAATAAAGAGTTTTTCCAGTTGCACGCTTGTTTAGCTCAAGCGCAAGCTTAACTCTTTGAGCTTCACCGCCTGAAAGCGTAGTTGCACTTTGTCCAAGTTTAATATAATCCAAGCCCACATCATAAAGCGTTTGAAGACGTGTTGCAATTCTTGGCACATTTTGGAAAAACTCAAGTGCTTCCCCTACTGTCATATCAAGTACATCGGATATGCTTTTCCCTTTATATTTAACTTCAAGAGTTTCTTGGTTATAGCGTTTACCTTTGCAGACATCACATTTAACATAAACGTCTGATAAAAAGTTCATCTCGATTTTTAATACACCATCGCCCTTGCATTTTTCACATCTTCCGCCTTTTACGTTAAAAGAAAATCTGCCCTGTTTATAGCCTCTTACTTTTGCTTCGTTTGTTTGGGCAAATAAATCTCTTATGTGCGTAAAAACGTCTGTATATGTTGCAGGGTTTGAGCGAGGAGTTCTTCCAATCGGGCTTTGATCAACACACACGATTTTATCAATGTTTTCAAACCCCTTTATTTCATCGACCCCTTGCGGCTTCGGACGATTTGAACGAAGCTTGTGCATTGCGTATTCGTTAATAATATCATCCACTAAAGTAGATTTGCCGCTGCCCGATACACCGGTTATCGCAACAATTTTACCCAGCGGTATATTCACATCGATATTTTTTAAATTATTCAAATGAGCATTTTTCACTTCAAGAAAATTGCCGTTTCCAAGGCGCCTTTCTTTTGGGACGGGAATTTCAAACTCACCGCTTAAATATTTACCCGTAATTGATTCTTTTGATTTTATTATGTCTTCCTGAGTACCGAAGGCAACTATATTTCCACCCTCGACACCTGCTTTTGGGCCAATATCAACAATATAGTCGGCAGCTTTAATTGTATCTTCGTCATGTTCAACAACAATAAGAGTGTTTCCGAGATTTCTTAATTTTACAAGAGTATTAATCAACATGTCGTTATCTCTTTGATGCAAACCAATTGAAGGCTCATCTAAGACATACAACACTCCTGACAATCCCGAGCCGATTTGAGTAGCAAGTCTTATACGCTGTGCTTCTCCACCCGAAAGTGTTCCTGCATTCCTTGCCAAATCAAGATACCCAAGTCCGACATCAATCAAAAATTTTAACCTTACTCGAATTTCATCCAATATCTGCTTTGCAATGGTTAATTTAAAATCATCCAGTTGTAAATACACATCCTGAATAAAGTCATAGGCCTTAAGAGTTGACATCTGACAAAATTCAAAAATATTTTTATCCATTATGGTAACTGCAAGTGCAAACGGATTTAAACGTGCGCCACCACAGGCTTTACAGGGGGTTGAAACCATATACTTTTCAACTTCGGAGCGAATTAAATCCGAATCGGAACTTTCGTATTTTTTTGTAAGATAAGGGATTACTCCAAGGTATGCAACATAGTGCGTGCGGTAATTTTTTGTACCAAAGTCGCAGTATGTCATTTTAATTTTTTCATCACCGTTTCCGTAAAGAATTATTCCTTTTTCGGAAGGCGAAAGACTTTTAAAAGGTTTATCGGGATTAATTCCGTAGTGTTGGCAAACAGAATTTAAAACATCTTGATAATACTGGTTTTGCGTCTTTGCCCAAGGGTAAATTGCACCCTGATTTATTGATTTTTCCATGTCGGGTACAACTAAATCGGGTGAAATTTCATAGTGCGCACCAAGGCCGTTACATACTTTGCACGCGCCGTATGGATTGTTAAAACTTAGCATTCTTGGGGTTAATTCTTCAAAGCTCAGGTTACATTTTGGACATGCCAATTTTTCAGAGAAAATCTGCTCGCCTTTCCCTACAATATCCAGCACCATAAGCCCGTCAGAGCGTTGCAGTGCAAGCTGCGTACTGTCAAAAATTCTTGATTTTGCACTTTCTTTTACAACAATTCTGTCAATAACAACATCAATTGTATGTTTTTTTGTTTTATCAAGCTCAATTTCATCTTCGTCAAGGTTATAAATTTCGCCGTCAATTCTAACCCTTATAAAACCTTCCGACTTAAGCCCTTGAAGAGTTTGCGTATATTCGCCTTTTTTGCCTCTTATTATCGGAGAAATTATCTGAATTTTAGTCCCCTCTCCTAACATCATTATTTTTGCAACTATTTCATCAATGGTTTGAGGGACAATTAACTCGCCGCAATTCGGGCAATGAGGAGTACCCACTCTTGCATATAAAAGCCTTAAATAATCATAAATTTCGGTTATTGTTCCAACAGTTGAGCGGGGGTTATTTGTTGTGGATTTTTGGTCAATGGATATTGCAGGCGAAAGCCCGTCAATATGCTCAACATCAGGCTTATCCATCTGTCCCAAAAATTGCCTTGCATAAGTTGAAAGGCTCTCTACATACCTTCTTTGACCTTCCGCAAAAATTGTATCAAAGGCAAGAGAACTTTTACCTGAACCCGAAACGCCCGTAAAGACAATAAGTTCGCCCTTTGGAAGTTCAAGCGAAACATCTTTTAAATTATGCTCTTTTGCACCTTTAATTACAATTTTGTCGTTCATAAGAATATTATTGCACAAAATTATATTAAAAAACTTAATATTTAATGATATACTTGTTATATATTTTTTATATATGGAATTATAATATTAGATTAGTTCTTCTCTTTCCACTCCTTCCTCCATATACAAATTTTTATTCTCGTCGCCCAAAAGGCGGCTTTTTTTTACATAATCCAACCAACTATATTTTGGCTTTTGCTTCATCCCAAATCTTTTTAAAGTTGGTAGCTATATCTTTATATGAATCAAAAAGTTCATATACAACTTTTTTGTATTCATCGATACTGATATCATCAGGAGGATTTATTGCAAAGTCTAGTTTCTTAGCGATATCATCCGAATTAAGCGGTGATAAAAACTGCTCTTTTATCACATTGCAAAGAGGATTTTCTTGTTTCCAACATTCAAGATCTTTTCTTAAACCATTTATCAGGTCTTCAAGGTTTGATTTCCAATTTTCACTCATTGAAGGAATGCAATTTTTATCTCTCAAAATTTTATCTGCATCAAGGTATTCAACACCCAAATCATCTCCTGATGCCACTCTTGAAACCAAATCATTCGCTTTTTTTATGCTATTTTGTATAGTATTCGTAAGAGTTGATATAGTCATACTACCTGCTTTAGCAGAACTTATCACACTTCCATCAGGCAATTCCATAAGCTCATCACCCACAAGTTCTAAATTCTTAAAAGCATTATTTTGACTTCCATTCATCAAATCGTAGAACTTATCACGTGCAAAAACCGTTTGACGCAACTTATCATACTCCTTGGACTCAACAAGTATGGAATTGCGTTCTTCAACCAATGAAATAAACTCATTTCTGAGTTTTTCATATTCCTTTTGATAAGGAGGTACTTTACCTTTTTTAACTGCAAGTGCAATACCAACACCTGCCGCACCTACTACAGCCAAACCTGCAAGCGCATATATCAATTTTTTATTTGATTTTGGCTCTTCATTTGCAGGCGTTGTTGTATTTTCTGTAGTGGGTTGTGCAGTATTTCCAAATTTTAAACCATTAAGTCCGTTAGAGATTACTTTCATTTGCAATTGCCTTATTAATAGCGCTACATACCTGAAAAAAATTAAAAACAAATAACTTTGTCATATTTATAAGTAAAATTTACATTATTTAATAATAAAACTATGCCAAACTCTCAAGTGCGGCTATTTTCATTGCAGCAGTATCAGGAGTTTGTCCCGTCCAAATTTCAAATGCTTTTTCTGCCTGATAAACAAGCATATCAAGCCCGCCAACATATCTCTTATTCGCATCTATTGCTTGTTTTATAAGAGCGGTTTTGTGCGGATTATAAACAATATCGTACACAAAAGCATCATTATCTAAGGTTTTTACCATTTCAAAACTTACTGGAGAAACACCCTCTGAAAAGTTTTTCATACCGACAGGAGTTGTGTTTACTAAAATCTTACTTCCTGAAAGGGTATCCATTAAGGTGTATGATTTTAATTCAATCTTAACCTTGGGGAATTTTTGTCTTAAGACCTCAACATGAGCGTGGGAGTCTATAACATTTCTTGAATAAAACGTAATTTTTGAAACACCAAGACTTACAAGCCCCGCACAAATCGCTCTTGCAGCGCCGCCTGTTCCTAAAACAACAGCTTGGTTATTTCTTATATTTGAAATTACATCTTCTGGAATTGCTTTTACAAAGCCGTAAATATCAGTATTTGAGCCTTCAAGCTCTTTTTCGGGCGTAATTTTAACAGTATTAACAGAACCGATTAAATCCGCATTGCTGTCAAATCTGCTTAAAAACAATGTAATCGGCACTTTGTGAGGAATGGTAACATTAAACCCGTCATAACCTTCAACTTTTAACCTTTTTATTCTGTGGATTAAATTTTCAGGCTCGGTGGGTAAAATATCATACACGCCTTCTAAATTACAGCTTTTAAGTGCCGCCTCATGGATAACCTTGCTTAAGGAATGTGAAAGAGGGTAGCCTATAATAGCGAATTTATAGCTTTTTGTCATTGTTCGTCCTCTTTCATATCACGTGAATATTTGCACTCTTTATTTGAACAAGCAATTTTGTTGCCCTTTTTAAGGAATTTTTTAACAAGTAAGCTTCCGCAATCGGGGCATTTTTCGCCTGTCGGTTCAGACCAAACTACAAAAGTACAGTCGGGATATTTTGAACAACCCCAGAAAAGCTTACCGTAGCGAGATTTTCTCTGAATTAATTCACCGTCTCTGCCTTCTTTTTGGCAAGTCGGACATTTAACTCCAGATGAAATTACAATGCCTTTTCTTGCTTTGCAATTCTCGTTTAAACATTGGTAATATTTACCGTAAGGGCCTGTTTTTATAACGGTTTCACCACCGCACTTTTCACATTTATAATCCGTTGCCTCGTCTTGCGGTTTTTCTTTTACTTCTCCGTCAAGAGGAAGGGCTGTTTTACACTCAGGATAACCCGAGCAAGCCAAAAACTGTTTGCCCCATCTGCTTGTCTTAACAACCATTTTTTTACCGCAGTTAGGACAATTTACGGACGATTCAATAACCACGTTTTCCATGTTATTTTTTGCTTCATCAAGCGTTTTTGAGAAAGGCTCCCAAAAACCCTTTAAAACTTTTACGGGCTCTGCTTTGTCTTCAGCTATATCATCAAGTTTTAATTCCATGCCTGCCGTGAACTTGTAATCCATAATATCGCTAAAATGTTTTACAAGCTGAGTGCAGACCGTTCTGCCTAAAATTGTAGGTTTAAGCGCCTTATCAAGCTTTTCTACATAACCTCTTTGCTGAATTTTTGTGATAATCGGAGCATAGGTAGAAGGTCTTCCTATACCGTATTCTTCAAGGGCCTTAACAAGGCTTGCCTCGCTATACCTTGGCGGAGGCTGTGTAAAATGTTGTTCGGGATTTAATTTAACAAGCTCAAGCTCATCACCCACGTTTAATTCTGGGAATTTTTGAATTACTTCTTCCTCATCGTCCTGATAAACCTTTAAAAAGCCGTCAAAAACAACTTTTGAAGAACCGATTTTAAAAATGTAATCATTAGCTTGAATATCAACCGTTAAATTTTTAACTTGAGCATTTGACATTTGAGATGCCATAAATCTTGACCATATAAGCTTATAGAGCTTATACTGCTCTGCACTTAGATATTTTTTGATGCTCTCGGGCGTTTTTTCAACGTATGAAGGACGAATCGCTTCGTGAGCGTCTTGCACATTTTTCTTTTTGGTTTTTGCATAATCATTTGGCACTGAAGGATAATATTTTTCACCAAAATTATATGTAATATATTCTTTTGCGGCAGCTTGAGCGTCATCCGAAATTCTTGTCGAATCGGTTCTCATATAGGTAATTAAACCAACTGCACCGTCTTCGCCAAGTTCAATACCTTCATAAAGCTTTTGTGCTATCTGCATAGTCTTAGATACGCCATAACCCAGTTTTGAGCTTGCTTCCCTTTGCAGAGTTGAAGTTATAAAGGGAGCTTGCGGTTTTCTTTGAGAATCCCTCGGGGTAATTTTTGAAACTTTGTATTTTGCCCCTTCAAGCTCTTTTAGAATTTTATCAATTTCTTCTTTATTTTTAATTTCAAGCTTTTCGTCTTTATCTTTATCATTTATTTTTCTTGCAAGCTGTGCTTCAAATTCAAAATTATTTTTAGATAAGATTGCACCCAAACTCCAATATTCAACAGGAACAAACGCCTCAATCTCATCTTCTCTTTCGCAAATCATTCTAAGTGCAACAGATTGAACCCTACCTGCCGATAGCCTGTAATTTCTTAATTTTTCCCACAAAATCGGGCTGATTTTAAAACCTACAAGCTTATCTAAAATTTGGCGAGTTTGTTGAGCTTGCACCTTTAACATATCAATTTGCCCATAGTTCTCAACAGCTTCTTTAATTGCTTTTGGAGTAATTTCGTTAAATACTATTCTAAAAATCTTATCTTCAGGCACTTTTAGAACTTGGCTCACATGCCAAGCTATCGCTTCACCTTCACGGTCAGGGTCGGATGCAAGATAAACTCTGTCAACCGTTTTTGCAAGCTTATTTAAATTATCCACAACTTTTTTCTTCTCGGGAATAATTTCAAAAGTCGGTTTAAAATCGTTTTCAATATCAAAACCCAAGCCCTTTGAAGGCAAATCACGAATATGCCCCATAGAAGCTTCTATCAGGTAATTATTACCCAATATTTTTTTTATGGTTTTTGATTTTGCGGGAGACTCAACTATTACAAGCGCCTTCCCCTCTGATTTTTTCTTTACCGCCTGAGCCATTTTACTCTCTTTAATTTGAAATATAATATTTTGTATTAACCTGTTTAATTAAACCTTTTAATTCCATTTGTGTCAAGCAAACCATAAGCTCGCCGGATGGAATATTTAATTTTAAGCACAAGCCGTCAAAGCTTTGGGCTTCAATTTTAATTGTATCAAAAATATTTTTCTCTATTCCCTCTAAACAAATTTCCTGCTCATTTTTTTCAAGCTCCCAACCAAGGCAATCAAAAACATCTTGAGCTGAGGTAACAATTGAAGCACCGTTTTTGATTAAATGATAAATGCCTTCGCAATTAGGATTTGAAATAAGTCCAGGGATACACATTAATTCCCTGTTTTGCTCCAAAGTTAAATTTGCACTAATCATCGCCCCGCTTTTAAGTGCAGCTTCAGCAACCAAAGTGCCCGAGGAAATACCTGTTACAATCCTGTTCCTTAAAGGAAAATTATACGCAACAGGAGCAGCATTGGGCGGAAATTCACTTATAACAACACCCTTGCCTTCTTTTATTTCTCTATAAAGAGCCTTGTTTGAACTCGGATACTCAAAATCAAGACCCGAACCGATTACACCAACTGTTTTAAGGTTATTTTTAATAGCTGACAGATGCGCTTTTGCATCAATTCCGTACGCTAACCCCGAAACAATTGTTACGTCAGTGTTTGCCATTTGAGAAATAATCAAACCAAGAGCCTCTTTGGCATTTTCACTGGCTTTTCTTGAACCTACAACAGCTAAAGACTTATCAAAATTAACAGAGTCAATATCGCCAATATAATACAGTGCCAGGGGAAAATCGGGAATTTGTTTTAAAAGCTTCGGATAGTTTTCATCTTCATAGGCTAAAAGCTTATACCCCTTGCTTTTAGCATAATCCAGCTCTTTTTGGGGGTTAATCTTGCTCTTTTTTTCCAAAAAAGTTTTTGGAATTTTAACATCAGGATACTCCAGAGAAAAATCCTCAAGTTCTTTTTGTCCGGAGTTAAAAAACAACTCTATATCATAATTTAAAAATTCAAAAAATTTTGCTTTAAAGTATGGTGAAATCCCGACCAAAGAAGGAATTGAAGCATAATATTCAAGTTTTTTAGTCTCAGTTAACATCTTGCTTTGCACCGCTTGAATTCTTTTGCATTTGCATTAACTCTTTTTTGACACTCGTGTGATTATAACTTAAGGTAAGCTCGTTTTTAAGCGCCAATTCAAGGTTTTGAACATAAAGCTCATAATTTTTAATTTTCTCATAAGTCTTTGCAAGCAAATAATAAAAATCGCCGCTATCGCCAAATTGCTTTAATACAGCCGAGATAAAACGAAGCGCTTGTTTGTAGTCTTCTGTTGCAATATATATTTGCGCCAAGAGCTTGCAAGCTGCTATATCTTTTTTGTTTCTTTCAATTGTTTTTCTGAGCATCAAAATTGCATTTTGTGAATCTTTTCTCTCCCAATATATTTGAGCAATATTATAATATGCCCAAGAATAATCAGGAGAAAGCTCAATTACTTTGGAATACTCTTCAAGAGCATTTTCTATTTGACCGATTTTTTTATACTGCTGAGCCAAATGAAAGTGGGCAAAATAATCGCTGTAATTGTTCACAATTGCCTTTTTAAAACATTTGATAGCATTTTGAACTTCACCTCTTTTAGCATATATTACACCGATTGAAAAAAAGGCATTTGAATCATCATTTTTAATACAAATTACTTTTTTTAAATTTAAAATAGCTTCATCATCCAACCCGTTGGCCTCACAAGATAGTGCCAAATTGTAGAGAAAATCAGGATCATCACCCTTGAGCTCTACTGCCTTTCTGTATGCGTTAAGTGCATATTTGGGGTGTTTGAGTTTTTCCCAACAAATGCCCGCATTAAAGAACAAGTTAGCATCATCAGGGAAAACGCCCGTCAAGTAACTCAGATGCTTCATAGCTACTTGGTCAAACCCAAGGTCCAAGCACAAAACGGCAAGCTCTCGTCTTGCCTGAAAATTTGTCGGGTCGTTTTCAACTGTTTTTTTTAAGTTCTCAAACCTTTGAAGCTCATTCATTTTCTAATTCTGCACCTGCGTCTAAATCAAGAACGGTACTTCCGTCTTCATCAACCGATATAACGGCAGAACCTTCTTCTTCGCGTTCAGCGTCTTGCTCATCAACATCTTGAACTATTTTTTCTATAACAAGCTGTGCCATATCAAGTGCAACCTTTTGTCTTGTCTCAGGCGAGCACTTCTCTAACATTTGAATAGCTGTTCTTACAGTTGAATCAATGTCATACCAACGTCTTTGACCACGTTGTATTCTTCCGTCTTCAACGGCATTCATAATATCCTCAACGTTTTCATATTTATGATCTTGAATATTATGCTCAATGATAATTTTAATAAGATTAAGCGCAACGGCAATTTGGCTTGAATCGTCAGAAGTTGAAAGTGTACGCATCGACATAGACAGCACAGGGTCTTTATCGTACCAGCGTGAAAAATTTTCGTTCATCTTATCTCCTTTATATTAGCTATTTTTTAAAATTACTCCACAGCTTGCATTCGGATATTCCCAATCTATTGATTTAAAAGGGCAAACCACCTTGCAAGCACCACATTCAAGGCAATTTTCGTATTCAACATTTAACTTGCTTTGTGTATCATCCCAGCTATATACCTTAGCAGGGCAAATGTAGCAGCATGGACGTTTTTGGCAATTTCTGCACATTTCCTGATTAACTCTCAAATGAGTATTTTTTGAACAATTATACTTAATTGAGGTCAATTTATTTTCTATTGAATTATCGTCTCTTTGTGTCATTTACTTTAATACCCCAATTATTGCCGACAAAAATGCCCATATATCCTTAAAAAATTCACCAAGACTTCTTTGAGAGAAAAAACTTTTAATAAACTCTCTAAATTCGCCTCTTTTAGGCTTACAAGAAGCGCCTGTAAATATTTTAAAAAATTCACCCGCTTTTTTCGGATAATAATTCATCAGAGAATTTGTTCTTGAATAAAGATTATCCATCACGTTTTTATACGATTTTAAGTCTTTTAAAATAAAGCTGTTATTTAATTTCTTTTTGTATATTGAAAGAGTTTTTTTGCTAAAATCCTTGGCACTAATTGCACTTAAAACAGTTTCGCCTGCAAGCATACCACTTATAATTGCAAAGTTTGTACCCTCAAAGTGAACAGCATTAACAAAGCCTGCCGCATCACCCACTATTAAAACTCCGTTTGCGCAAAGTTTCGGCAATTTTTTATACCCGCCTTCGTAGATTAAATGTGCACTGTATTCAAGAAGCTCTGAGCCCTCAAGATAAGCGCTTACACTTGGGTGTTTTTTTAGGTTTTCCAATAAATCAGAAGGGTTATATCCGAAGCGATTTAAGTCTTCAAGATTAACACCAAGACCTATTGAAATCGTATCCTCAAAGGTGTATAAAAAACCAAGTCCAAATGGGGGATTTTCTTTAGCAAGACCGCCTAAAAAGTTCTTTGCCGCCCCTTCTTTTGAATTTTCTTTTAGATTAAATCTTTGTTCAATAAGGCTCTTTGGCAACTTTCTTGTTTCTTTAACGCTTAAAACCATATCTTTGGGTTCATATTCTTTTCTTAAGCCCAAATCTCTTGCCAAAATAGAATTTACCCCGTCTGCCAAAACAACGACGTTTGCATAAATTTCCTCTAATTCGGTTTTAACACCGACCACATGTCCGTTTTTTGAAATCAAGCTTTTAACAAGAGTCGAAGGAGCAAAGTAAACCCCTTCTTTTTTTGCCTCTTCAACAAGCCAGGAATCAAACTTTGAGCGATACACACTTGCGCTTTTTGGCTCATCAAAAGATTGATAAGAAACCTCGCAGCTTGTTTTATCGCTCAACAATGCCCAACTGTGTTTTAGGATATATCTTTCAAAAGGTGCACTCTGCCAGGTGTTTGGAAGAAGTTCCTTCAAGGCGCTTAAGAAAACCGCACCGCCAAACATATTTTTTTCGCCGGCAAAAGAGGAGCGCTCAATCAAAAGCACTTTAGCTCCGCCTCGAGCGGCAACAATTGCACTTGCAACGCCCGAAGGGCCTGCGCCTACTACAATTGCATCAAATTTTAAAACCTCTTTTTGCTCCATAAAATAATTATACAGGTTTTATATTAACCTGACAACGGCAAAAAACGTAAATCGATTGAGTGATTTACTTTTTTTATTTTTTTAAAATAAAGAAAGCATATTTTTTTTGTTTGTGCTAAATTGAATTTATTATGAAAACAGTTGATGAAATTAGAGAAGAATATTTAAGTTTTTTCGAGAAAAAACACAATTCAAAAAGGGTTGAAAGCTCTTCGCTTATTCCTGACAACCCGACGATACTTTTAACAACAGCGGGCATGGTACAGTTTATTCCATACTTTTTAGGTTTGGAAAAATTCCCTTATGAACCTGCCAGAGCAACATCTTGCCAAAAGTGCGCAAGAGCGGGCGGAAAAGATTCCGACATTGAAAACGTAGGAAGAACGCCGCGCCACCATACTTTCTTTGAAATGCTCGGTAACTTTAGCTTTGGGGATTACTTTAAAGAAGAAGTTATTCCTTGGGCTTGGGATTTTGTTACAAACTATTTAAAGCTGGATAAAAACAGACTTTGGATAACAATATTTGAAGACGACGACGAAGCAGGCGAAATTTGGCAAAAAGCCGGCGTACCAAAAGAAAGAATTATTAAAAAAGGCAAAAAAGATAACTTCTGGGGCCCTGTCGGCATAAGCGGTTCTTGCGGTCCATGTACCGAAATTCACTATGATTTGGGCGAACATTTAAAATGTTCCGATGACTGCTCAATTGCAACTTGCGAATGCGACAGGTGGGTTGAAATTTGGAACTTGGTGTTCACGGAACTTTTCCAAGATGAAGAAGGAAACTTAACTCCTCTTGAAAAGAAAAATGTTGATACAGGTATGGGCTTAGAGCGTATTGCAATGGTTTGCCAAGGCGTTGAATCAACATTTGAAACAGACTTGCTAAAACAAATTTTAGACAAAGTTTGTGAAATAACCGGAAAAGAGTACAAAAAAGACGACAAAACGGATATTTCTCTAAGAATAATAACAGACCACGCAAGATGTGTAAGCTTTATGATAGCTGACGGAATTTTACCTTCAAACGAAGGTAGAGGCTACGTTTTAAGAATGATTTTAAGACGTGCCTTAAGACACGGCTACATCTTGGGTCTTGAACTTCCGTTTATGGCACCTGTTGTAGATAAAGTTATAGATATTTACAAAGCTGCCTATCCCGAGCTTGAAAAGAACAGGACTAAAATTCAAGAAACAATCAAAAAAGAAGAAGAAAGATTTAATCTTACGCTTAAGCGAGGCTGGGTACATATTAAAGATTTAATAGATAAGATTAAATCTGAAAATAAAAGCGAAATCTCAGGTGAAGAAGCCTTCAAACTTTATGATACATACGGCTTCCCGCTTGAGTTGACAAAAGAAATCGCTCTTGAAAATAATCTTGAAGTTAACGAAAAAGAATTTCAAGAAAATATGAACGAACAAAAAGACCGCGCAAGAGCTTCTGTACAGAAAATAAGCCTTGTTGATGACTTAGTTTATGTTGATAACCCAAAAACCGAATTTTTAGGCTATGAACAAAACGAATGCAGCGCAAAAGTCATTAATATTGTTAAAAATGATGACACTTGCGATATTATACTTGATAAAACCGTATTTTACGCTCAATCAGGCGGACAAGTAGGTGATATTGGCTATCTTGTTAAAAAAGACGGTACAAAAGTTGAAGTAATTGAGACATTTAAAGTACAAGATGTTTTTGCTCACAGAGTCTTAGGCAATCTTGAAGTTGGCGATGAAGTAGTTGCAAAAATTGATGTTCAAAGACGTCTTGAAATTCAAAAACATCACTCGCTTGCTCACTTGCTTCAAGCAGCACTGATAAAAGTTTTGGGCGATGAAGTTCATCAAGCAGGTTCTCAAGTAGAAGAAAACCGCACCAGATACGACTTTTCTTTCTCAAGAGCCATGAGTAAAGATGAAATTAAGCAAACGGAAAAATTAATTAACTCTTGGATTAATTCATCTATTCAAAGAAAAACCGAGCTTATGAACATTGAAGAAGCCAAAAAATCAGGTGCGATGGCACTTTTTGGAGAAAAATACGGCGATGTGGTAAGAGTTGTAGGTTTCTATGATAAAGAAAACTGCGTATCAAAAGAGCTTTGCGGAGGCTGCCACGTTGAGAATACAAAAGATTTAAGACTTGCTAAAATCGTTTCCGAAGGTGCAATTGCAGCAGGTGTTCGAAGAATAGAAATTCTTTGTTCAAATGCAGCATTTGATTACTTGAATGAAAAAGCAGAGTTATTGGATGAAATAGCACAAAAGAACAAAATTCCATACACTCAAATTGAAGAAAAAATTGAAAAACTTACACAAGAAACAAAAGACTTGAACGCTAAAATCGGCGATTTGGAAACAAAAATGGCAAAATCTTCTTTTGACAGTTTCCTATCAAAAGCCAAAGATGTTGAAGGCGGAAAACTTTTCATAACAAAAATGGAAGACTTTGCCCCCAATGTCCTTAAAACTTGCGTTGAAACACTTGGCGAAAAATTGGGCGAAAGCATCATTGTAGTATGCTCCAAAAAGCCTGATAACAGTGCTTTTGTAATAGTAAAAGTAAGCGATAGCTTTGTTAAAAAAGGTATTCAAGCAGGTAAAATCGTCGGAGATATTACCCGTCAAATGGGCGGAGGCGGAGGCGGCAGACCTCAAATGGCACAAGGCGCAGGAAAAGACGCTTCAAATATCGACGATATTCTTTTGAACCTTGAAAAAGAAATAATTTCAAAGTTATAGTTTAAATAAAATTTCTTTGATTTTATTTTTCGGGTATTCAAAAAAAGCACATAAAATATTAACGGTATCTTTATCTGAAAGCTTCAATTCTCTAAGGATTGAGGCTTTTTTGATAATTTCGTCTTCAAAATTACAGTCCTTGTCCTTATGCACCATACAAGCAAACTCGCCCTTTTGAATTAAGCTATCTAAAATATCTTCAACAGTAGCCGTTTTAATCTCTTCAAATTTCTTTGTAAGCTCTCTTCCTATGCTCAATGTCGCATTCGGGCGAACACCCTTTAGGATATTTAAAGTTTCTTCAATTCTGTTAGGGCTTTCGTAGAAAACAAGGTTTTCGGATTTATTTTTTAAAAACACCTCTTCAATCTGCCCCTTAACTCTTGGAAGAAATCCAATGAATTTAAAGTCTTCTCCCTCTCTTTGAACAGCTTGCAAAAAAGTAATAACAGCACAAGCACCGCATATCGGTATAATTTTATAACCGTTTTGAACAACCGTTCTAACAAGTATTTCACCGGGGTCAGAAATCAAAGGAGTGCCTGCGTCCGAAACAAGAGCAATGCTTTTACCTTCATTTAAGTAAGATAAAAACAGCTCTAAACGCTTATTTTCACTGTATTTATGGTAACTTATCAAGCGAGTTTGAATGTCATATTTCTCGCAAAGCCTTGATGTAATTCTTGTGTCCTCGCAAGCAATAACATCAACAGACTTTAAGACATCAATCGCACGCAAAGTGATATCGCTTAAGTTTCCGATTGGAGTTGAAACAACATATAAAGCATTTTCTATTTCAAAAGCCAAGTTGTACCTTCTTTTGAATCTTTTAATAAAATTCCTGCTTTATCAAGCTCATCACGAATTAAATCGGATTTTGCCCAATCTTTATTTGCTCTTGCGTCGGTTCTTATTTTAATTATTTCATCCAGAGCTTCTTTTGCATTTAATTTTTCATCTAAATTAAAAATTTCATAGAGCGGTTTTACCATATTTAAAAGTTCAACATCTGAAACTTCTTTTTTAACAAGTGAAAAATCAAAGCCCAAAACCTCGCCTAAGGTAATTAAAGTACTTGCAAGAGTTTGCTTCGTTTGAGGATTTTGCTCTTTTTTAATTTTATCAACAAGAGAGAATAAAACAGCCATTGCCTTGGATGTATTTAAGTCATCATCCATAGCGTTTTTAAACTCTTCAACAAAAGAATTGTCAACAACATCTGTTTTTTTATAATCACAAACAGAACCGATAAGCCTTTTTGCACCTGATGCAGCTGAGTTAAGTGCCTCATCGTTAAATTCTACGGGCATTCTGTAATGGTTTGTAAGAATAAAAAATCTGATAGCGTTAGAATCGTACTTCTTAACCAAATCATCAATAGTTAAAAAGTTATTCAAAGATTTCGACATTTTTTCTTTGTTAATTGTAACAAAGCCGTTATGCAGCCAAAAATTAACAAACTTGCAACCGTTTGCACATTCACTCTGTGCAAGCTCATTTTCATGATGCGGGAAAGTTAAATCCGCTCCGCCTGCGTGAATATCAATTGTATCTCCAAGGAATTTCTTACTCATAG
Organism: Candidatus Gastranaerophilales bacterium; assembly: GCA_944325665.1. Classification (GTDB taxonomy): domain Bacteria; phylum Cyanobacteriota; class Vampirovibrionia; order Gastranaerophilales; family Gastranaerophilaceae; genus Galligastranaerophilus. The sequence continues at coordinate 262,080 of CALVAY010000001.1, read as the reverse complement.
CAGAGCATTCAATATGCCACCCCGGACGTCCTATACCCCAAGGGCTCTTGTACCCGTGTTTTTCATCTTTTTTCCAAAGTGCAAAATCAAGCGGAGATTTTTTCTTTTCACCTGTTTCAACCCTTGCACCGGCCATTAAATCATCAATAGGCTGTTTTGAAAGCTGCCCGTATTTCTTAAATTTTTCAACTTCAAAGTACACATCGCCGTCAACTGCGTAAGCATAACCGTTGTCGATTAATTTTTTAACCATAGCAATCATCTCGCCGATTGTTTTTGTTGCAAAGGGCTCAACATCAGGCTTAAGACAATTTAAGCTTTTCATTGAATTAACAAAGGATTGATAAAACTCTTTTGTAATGACATCCGGCGTAACACCTTGTGTATCAGCCTTTTTTAAAATTTTATCATCAACATCGGTTACATTTCTGCAATATGTGGTATTATAACCAATAAACCTTAAATAGCGATATAATACATCCCAAGTAATATAACATCTTGCATGTCCCAAATGCGCTTTGTCATAAACGGTTGGGCCGCATACATACATTTTTACTTTGTTTTCCTCAAGAGGTTTAAACTCTTCAAGTTGATTTGATAATGAATTGTGAAGTTTAAGCATAAATATATTCTAATATAAAAAAATTTATATTAAAATAGGTATATAAAATAATATGGGAGTAATTATGAAAAACACAGTTGTAGTAGGAGCACAATTTGGCGACGAAGGTAAAGCCAAAATTACCGACTTATTGGCCAGTAAGGCAGATTTTATCATTCGCTACCAAGGCGGTTCAAATGCAGGCCATACAGTTGTTGTAAATGATACAAAATACAAATTTCACCTAATCCCCTCAGGTATTTTATACGAAAACAAAACCTGCTTTATGGGCGCAGGAGTTGTTATTCGTCCCGAGGACTTTAAAAAAGAATTAGACGAGTTAATTGCGCAAGGTGTAGATTTTGATAAGATTAGAAAAAATTTAAGAATAAGCCCGCTTGCCCACATTACTATGCCTTATCACACAGATATTGACGGATATAACGAAGCGGATTTAGGCGAAAAGAAAATCGGAACAACAAAAAAAGGTATCGGTCCTACATACACTGACAAATATGCAAGAATCGGTATAAGACTTGAAGACTTATTTGACGAAAATGCACTTTCTGACAAGTTGGAAATTATTCTTGCAAAGAAAAACAAAGAATTACAGTACGTATATGGCTTAAATACATATACAAAAGAAGACATTCTTAAAAAATGTAAAGAATACAAGGAAATCTTTACTCCTTATATTTGTTTTAACTGGCAAGAAGTTTTAGCTGACGCTAAAAAGAATAAAACCATTCTTTTTGAAGGCGCTCAAGGCGTTATGCTTGATATTGACTACGGCACATATCCTTTTGTTACAAGCTCCAACCCTATTGCAGGCGGTGCAGCGGTCGGCGGTTCAATGGGCCCTCTTGCAATAGAAGAGGCTATTGGTGTATTTAAAGCCTATGTTACAAGAGTTGGTGAAGGTCCGTTTGTAACAGAATTAAGCGACGATACAGGTAAATTAATTCAACAAATCGGTGTTGAGTTTGGCGTTACAACAGGCAGAGCAAGACGCTGCGGCTGGTTTGATGCTGTTTTAGCCAAATACAGCGTGCTTGTAGGCGGTTTAAACGCTGCTGCAATTACAAAGCTTGATGTTTTTGATACTTTTGACGAAATAAAACTGTGCACAGGATACAAAAACAAAAAGACTTGCGAAATAATAAAACACTATCCGACAAATGTTGCTCAGCATTACAATTACGAGCCTGTTTACGAACGCTTTAAAGGCTGGAAAAAAAGTATTACTAACGTAAAAAAATACGAAGACCTACCTGAAGAAGCAAAGGTTTACCTAAATAAGCTTGAAGAAATTTTAGGTATTCCGATAAAAATCATAAGCGTAGGGCCTGACAGAGAACAAACAATTTTTAGATAAAACTGTTGGCTTTAATAATCTTTTTAACGTCATTAGTAATAATTAAATCGGGGTTATTAGTGCAAAAATCATCAAGCATGGTAACTGCAGCCCCGATTTTATTTTGCCTTAAATAAATTAGTCCGACGATAATTTTATTGTAGGGATTTTTTTCAACACGCTTTAGCAAGTACTGGGCTCTTGAATCCAAAATACCTTGAGCGGCATAGCTTTCAACAAGATTATTATAATAAACCATATTCATACAATCACCTAAAATTGCATGCTCAAAACAATCTTGCGCCCATTTGGCAATAAGCCTGTTTTTATTGTACTCATATATTTTCATATAAGTACGACCAAGGTTGTTATAGTAAACACTCGTACTTTGAGCGTTAGGATTAATGCCTATCGCAATTTTAAATTCCTTAATGGCAGCTAAATAATCGCCCTCACGAAGATAAATAGTCCCCTGATTATTATGCTCTTTTGCATTCCTTTGAGCGTCAATAGGGGTAATTTCACCATAAGCACAATTAATGGTGAAAAGCATTAAAAAAATAAGAAAAAACTTTCTAAATTGCAATTTCAAGACCTTCTTTTGCAAACTCAATACCACACTCGGGGTTTGCAAATTCTTTTTCCAGCATTTCAAGTGTTGTATCATCATAGTTAGGATCATAATGGAAGAACAGCAACCTCTTTGCTTTTGATAATTTTGCACTCTCAAGAGCCATTTGATAGGTTGAGTGTCCGTAACCTTGTTTTGGTGCAACAGGCGAAACGTAGTCTTGATGAGTGTATTGAGCATCGTGGATAAGCAAGTCGCAACCGTGAGCAAATTCTATAAAGCGTTTATCCGAACCCACATAGCTTTCTTTATCTGTTGCATACACCAATACTTTATCATTATAAGAAATTTTCATGCAAAGACAACCGTTTTTGGGGTGCGCTTGCGTCTTGTAGAATGTAATTATAATGTCATCTTTTGAATAATCATTCTGATTAAAAGAGGACAGCTCAAGAATTTTTGGCTCTGCACACTTTTGAATTACAACAACTTTTGAGTCGTTTAGATTTTGAATATTAAAATCACATTTAACGTCATCTATTCCAAGAGGGAAAACCCTGTCGAAGAGGACGTCTTGAAGTGTATCCTTTAAATCTTCGTTGTTTATATTTAAGCCAAAAACGTTAATTTTTGAGCCTTGAATAAATACGGGTTTAAAAAACTGCAAACCTTGAATATGGTCTTGATGAACGTGGCTTAATAATATTGTAGCTTCGATATTTTTTCTCTCTTGAGGATTACCCGAACTTAAAATATGTTCGCGGACTAATTCAACCCCAAGGTCAACAATCCCCGTTCCCGCATCAAGTACAACAAGCCTGTCATCAAGCATAACCTCAACACAGGAGGTATTTCCGCCAAAATTTAAATAATTTGCTTTAGGTGTCGGATAAGAACCTCTTACACCTCTAAATTTTACTTTAAATTTGTTGTTCATTTTGGATTTGTTCCTCTTGTGTATTTAATTCGTCCTGAATTTCAGATGCATCAACATCTTGAACATCGTTTATATCCGCATTGTTGTCTTCAAGAACTTCTTCTTGAACATCAACTTCTTTTTGCTTTTTCTTAACTCTTTTTTCTTTTTTAGGCTTTTTAGTTTTTACATAACTTTTTCTAATCATTATGTCTTGGACACGGTCTTTTTGAACACCTGCAAAAGTTGCCGCCGCAATTGTATTTGCTTTTGCAACAGATTGAATATCTTTTAGATTGGTTTCGTAAAATTGAAATTGAAATTGAGTTCTATCGTTATAATTTGTTATTTTTATATAGCGAAAAGCATTCGGGAAAGTAACCAAGGAAGGAGTGCTCAAGTGAATTATATTTTTCTCTCTTGTTATTTTTGTTGAATGATAGTGCCCCGAGCAAATTAGTATAGGATTTTTATACTTAGCTAAAATTGCAAGATACTTGTCAGCATTTCTTATTTTATGGTCATCACTTTTAAAGGGCTCAACGACAGGGTGATGTTGAAAAATTACAATTACCTTATCTTGATTATTTTGGAGCTGATAATCCAAAAACGCAAGCTGCTCGTCATCTAGATAACCATTTGAAGTAATTTCATCTCTTATAACGGGGTCAAGAACAATTATGTGATAATCTGTCTTTGGTGTAAAAGCATAATAAGTAGTATCAAAAATATAGTTTCTGTTACACCTTTTAATAAAATCTAAAGCATCAGAGATAACAAGTCCTTGCGTACACTCACCCGTTGAAGGATTACAGTTTGCACTGTCATGGTTACCGAAAGCAACCAAAGACGGGTGATTTAATTCCGACAAAAGTGTAAAAAAGTCTTTGTAGTTTTCAGGCGTCGGAGTGTCAACCATATCGCCCGTAAACATGACAAAATCAACGTCTTTGATTTGATTTGCGGTATTTATGGCATCCTTTAGCAAAACTTTTGAAGAAGACAACATTTTATACGAATTATCTTCTCTTTGAGAAATGTGCGTGTCTGAAATTTGAATAATATTCAAACACATATTCCTAAACGAGAAAGCCCAAACAGAGCTTCCCGTAAGGATTATAAGCATTGCAAGAATTAAAAACTTTTTAAGGGTATTTTGAAGTTTCATCCTACACCAATTTTTCAAGTCTTTCTATTAATTCGTGGTTTTGACCTGCAAAATCTCTGCCTCTTGCTTTAATTGCGTAAATTAACGCCAAAGGAAGATTTAGTGCATCACCTGATTGAACTTTTTGCAAATAAAATTCTTCAAAATTGTCAGGCAATCTAAGCGTCCAGTTTGGATCTCCTGAAGTACCGGGTGTATTATAAACTTCGTTTATTCCAAAGAAATCAGTAAAGAAGATTTGAATATTCTCAGCTTTTGAGGCAAAACATTCAACAAGTTTTGCAAAGCCTAAGAATTTTTCATCAGTGTACAATTTATGTCTGATTTCATCTTGGTTGTCAAATTCCGAGAATAAATCTTCCATTAAGTTTCTGACATGCGGATGCATTTTATCGGTATTAACCATAGTTGATGCCCACATTCTGATAGGCTGGTTATCGTGCGTACCAACCATTACCCAAGAATTTGGAGTAATATTTTTACAACGATAAGGGTGGTCTTCTTCTTCAGCCACAACAAATTGAACAAGCTTCATACCTTGAAGACCGTATTTTTTCATAACCTGTTCAACAGGATATGTCAAAGTTCCCAAGTCCTCTGCAACAATTGCATCCTTATCAAGACCTGCTTCTTTTGCTGAAGCTATAACAATTTTTTCAATCATTGCGCCGTATTGTTGAATTTGCTCATCGCTCAACTGCTTAATCCATTTTTCTTCATCCGGATCAAACTCTTTATCAACATCTTGTTCGGTTGCAATTGAATATTTTTTTAACTCTTCATGCATTGGAGAAGAATACAATCTTCCTGCGCCTTCTTCAATCTTGGGCAATGAACCTTGTTTATATATCCATGGGTCAATTAAACCTACCGTATGGTCAATTCTGACACCGCCGGGGTTTTCTTTAAACATTTTTAGATACAGTCTGTATAGCAACTTACCTGCTTCACCCAAAGAACCGTCTTTATTGAAAAGTTTTTCAGGATCAACAACGCTAAAGCCCCATGCCTGACCGTCTTTTGAGAAATAATCAGGCGGGCAGCCCAAAGACCAGTCTTCTTTAAATAAAGCCTGATATGCCCAAGTATCTCTGTCAGAGAAAGCAACTTGTCTGTCTGCTATCATCTTAACATTTCTGTCTTGAGCGTATTTTAAAGTATTTTCGCCTTGTTGAGCGACAACAAATTGCTCAAGCTTATACTTTTCTATTTCATCATGGTATTTTTTAGAAATTTCTTCAATTCTTTTCTTTGCAGCCTTTAAATCATCTGTTGAAAAGATTTTCTTATCAAATTCGCTTTGCCACTGCGGCCAATAATCCGAACCGTTTTCAAGACAAAATGCTTCATATAGGGCATCGTTATCAAGCCAAAGCGCATTTTCTTTTTTGAATTTATCAAATTTTCTTTTTAAGCCCCAAGAAGCTTTCTTTTTAAAGTTTTCATAAAACTCTTTCATAGCAGCATCGCAACGCTCTGTTGCATAAGCATAAGAGGCTCTGTTAGTACCTTTTGAGGGGTTATTTTCAACAATGTTATTAAGAGTTTCTTCACTAAGAAGATGCTCCCACTCTTTTGTAGTTAATTCTTTTAAATTTATAAACAAAGGGTTTTTAGAAAAAACCGTACCGCAATATGGAGAAGGGTCGGACATTTTTGTCTTACCGCCGGGGCCAAGTTGTAGCGCACTAAAAACACCGCCTATAAAGTCAAAAACTCTTTTTGCACCATCAGAGTTATATGTACCAAAACCTGTATTTTCGCCTGTTGAAGAAGGAAAACTGACACCGTGCAAAATAAGTGCCATATTCTTTTTACCTAATACGCTTAATGCTTCTTTTACAGCCTGCTTATATTCCTGAGAAAGTGCTTGATTTTCTTTACACAACATTTTTAACCCTTCCAATAATTTTAATAACTTGTAAGACCTCTTTTTTGCAGATATTCCCTCACGGTATTCAGCGAACTCTGCACAATTCTTGTAATTCTTGAACTTGATAAACCAACTTGAGCCGCAATTTGCTTAACTTGCATGTTGCGGTAAAATCTGTACTCCACAATAGTTCTGTCCTTTTGTGGCAATGTTGCAATGGCTTCTCTAATTATTTTCCCTAACTCGGAAATTTCAGCTTTTTCATCAGGAGTTGCAGAATTATCCTTAATAAAATCAAACGGCGAATCGTTATCAGATGAAGCGGAAGCTATTGAGTCAATTGACAAAATAGTTTCATAAATTGCCTCTCTTACCTTTGTTGGCGAAACATCAAGACTTGAGTTGTCATTTGGATAAGAACCTTCACCATCATCCTCATCCCCTTCTTCACGCTTGTGCTTTAGTGTGTACCATTTGTAGCGGTTTCTTAGTTCGTTTCTGATTGCCCACCTAACAGCAGTTGCAATGTAGGAAGTGTTATATCTTTGCAATTGCTCAGGGGTTTTGTTTTTAATCAAAGCTTGTATAGCAATAATACCGATAGATACAAGCTCCTCGCACTCCACCATATGCGATGGTATTCTTCTGTATTCTACCCGTGCTACTTTTTGAATTATATCAATATAGTCATTTAAATTTGATTGCAATGTTGAAGCCATTTTTCTTAATTACAATTCTACAAGATGATTTTACTATCTTTTAAGTATTTATGCAAATATTACCCGTTATTTGTAGGATTATTATCGATATTATTATAGTTTTGGGTCTTTTGTTTCTTAAGATTGTAAACAAATATAAGAATTTCAGCTACCGCTTTATATAAATCAGGCGGAATTTCTCTGTCTATATCGACAAATCTAAATATTGCACGTGCAACAGGTGGGTTTTCTATAACAGGGACGCCGTGCTTTTCGGCAATTTCTCGAATTTTCTTTGCAAAAAGCTCGGTACCTTTTGCCACAAGCCTTGGTGATTGCATTGTTTTTTGGTCATATTTAATAGCACAGGCAATGTGTGTCGGGTTAGTAACAACAAAGTCAGCATCAGGAACAGCATCCATCATCTTCTTTTGTAAAAGCTGTTGACGCCTTTGCCTTAGCGCAGCTTTTACATGCGGGTCGCCTTCCGTGTTTTTATACTCGTCTTTTACCTCTTTAAAAGACATTTTTTGATCTTGCAAAAACTTCCATTTTGTAACACCGTAATCCGCTGCCGCAATAATTAAAAAAGCTATTGTAGCTTTTACAACGAAATCTACAACCAATTTACCAAACTGAATTAAAACTGCAAACTGATTGTCAATAGCCGCAAGCATAATGATATCAGGAAAATGGGTCATATAAACCGCATAACCTACAATACCCAAAATTGCAACTTTTACTATGTTTTTTACCAATTCAAAAAGAGTTTTTGGGCTCATTAAGTTTTTAAAATATTTTGTCGGATTCAACTTATCTAATTTTGGAGATAGGGGAGTCATTGTAAATAATGGCCCTACTTGTATTAAGTCCCCCATGATACCTACAAACCAAGCCAAAAGCAAAATCGGGCCGATAATTAATATTGTAGGCACAAGTGTTGTGAATAAAAGATAAGCGTAGCCTATTTTTTCAATGTGTGCCACGGGGATTTGCTCGTAAATTAAGGTAAATAACCCCGAAATTTGCGACCAAATAAAAGGAGATAAGACGTAAATGCCGCTGAACATCACAACAAGACCAATGGCAACAGAGAAGTCTTTAGATTTTACAACCTGACCTTCTTTTCGTGCCTTTTGAAGTTTCTGTTGAGATGCCTCAAACTGCTTATCTTCATCACCCATAAGCTAGATTATACCACTTTTTAGTACTTAACCAAAGTTGATACTTTTAGGTCTTTTGGTAATCTTTTTCTGCCTTCAAGTGCTTCAAGTTCAATTACAAAAGATACACCAACAAGTGTTGCACCTGTATCTTTTACCAATTCACAAGCAGCAGTAGCTGTTCCGCCTGTCGCTAAAAGGTCATCCACAACAAGAACTCTATCACCCGCTTTAAGTGCGTCTTTATGAATTTCAATTTTATCCGTACCGTACTCCAGAGAATATTCTCTTGAAATGGTTTTGGCAGGTAATTTACCCGGTTTTCTGATTGGAATAAAACCGCAGCCTAATTTATATGCTATTGGCATGCCAAAAATAAAACCGCGTGATTCAATTCCCGCAACGTAGTCTATTTTCTCATTCTTGTACTCGTCAGCCATTAAATCGACAATTTTTTTCATAGTGTCTTTATCTTTAATAGCAGTTGTAATATCTCTGAAAATTATCCCTTCTTTTGGAAAATCAGGAATATTTCTTATCATCTTTTTAATATCTTCCATTTTTGACCCCTTTTTTAAGCCACCGATTTTAATTTTAACAAAAACATGTTTATAGTAAAATCATTTTATGCTTGAAATTAAAGAAGATTTAAAACAAAAAATAAATTCAATAAAACCTCGCATAGAAAATGCAAAGAGGTGTCTTTGACCTTGATAAAATAACTTTAGACCTCGCCTCTTTAGATAAAAAACTTCAGGAAGAAAATATTTGGGATAACCAAGAAAAAGCGTCAGCACTTCTTAAAGAACAAAAGGATTTAAAATCAACTCTTGAGATGTATCAAAGTTGGCAAAATACCTATGATGACGCTATTTTAAGTTTGGAGCTTGAAGACGTTCCGCTTATGCAAGAAGCATTTCAAAACCTAACAAAGCTTGAAGGTGAGCTTGATAAATTTGATTTAGAACAAATGCTAAGCGGAGAGTTTGATAAAAATGATGCAATTTTAACCGTAAACTCGGGTGCAGGCGGAACAGATGCTCAAGATTGGGCGCAAATGCTTCTTAGAATGTACACAAGATGGGCGCAAATCAGAAACTGGGAGGTTGAACTCCTTGATAAATCCGACGGCGAGGAAGCGGGTATAAAATCTGCAACAATTAAAATTAAAGGCAGATGGGCTTACGGATACTCAAAAGCCGAAAAAGGAGTCCACAGACTGGTTAGAATTTCTCCTTTCAATGCTAACGGCAAAAGGCAGACAAGCTTTGCCTCACTTGAGGTTATACCTGTTATTGAAGACTTTGAAAAGAAAATTGTAATACCTCCTGATGAAATTGAAATAGAAACCATGCGCTCAGGCGGTGCGGGCGGACAAAACGTCAACAAGGTTGAAACAGCCGTAAGAATTTATCACAAGCCCACAGGAATTGTGGTTAAGTGCCAGCAGGAGCGCTCACAACTTCAAAACAGGGAAACTGCAATGCAAATGCTTGCTTCAAAACTTTTAGCAATAAAACAAACAGAACATGAACAAAAACTTGCAGGGCTGAAGGGTGAAGTTATGGATGTAAATTTCGGCTCACAAATTCGCTCTTATGTTTTTCATCCTTATAAACTTGTTAAAGACCACAGGACGGGATATGAAATGGGTAATGTGGACGCTGTTATGAACGGAGAAATAGACGGGTTTATTGAAGAGTATTTAAGGTTTGGTGAAAAGAAGAATTAAAAAGCGGGTAATAAGCCCGCTTTTTTTAAAGACTAATAAACCTATGTCCTATTTCACTTTCTTTTCTAGTACCATCTTTAGCGATATCAATAATTTTTTTGTAGCCTTCGCTACCTTTGTCAAGGTATTCTACAACTATCTGCTTTGAGCCGTCATCAGCCATTTTTGTAGTTTGCCTAGCAAACGGTTTACCATTTTTCAAAGTTTCAACCACTTGATTTCCGTCTTTATCGGTATATTTTTCTACCCGTTTTATAAATGTTTCACCTGAACTAAAAGCAGGTTTACGAGTATAAACAGGTTTTTTTGCTATAACATTTCCCGCTTCATCCATTGTTGAAATATAGTACCTGTTATAGTTTTTATTTTTAAGACTATAATCGGGCACTAAATCCATTTCTTGGAATGTCTTTTTCCAAGTACCGTCTTGCTGCCTTTCTACAACATCCTGCAATGTCGCTTGACCTCTCTTGTATTCATTGATAATTCTGCCGTCGGTTATTGTGGTTTTGCGTCTATCTGGAAGCCATCCCAATTCACCAACTTTTAGTCCTTTTTCGTTATATTTCGGAGCACTAGAATAAAAGAAGTTTTCTATTGTTTTTACACCGTCTTTTTCACTATACACTTTCTTGGTAAATAATTTGCCATCCGAAACTCTGCTTGAAGTTGATGATTTTAATACACCATCTGCATATTCAAGAGCATATTTATTCTCTTCATTTATTACGTCAATTACACCGCTGAATGGTTGACCTTTGACCGTTGCCACACCCTTATCAAACTTGCCGATTTTTTTAAAGTCATCAATACTTAGCTCGGAAGGAACTTTTTTGCCTCGTGAAATTGCAACTGCGGCAATTCCCACTGCAGCAAGTGCACCAAGACCAAGGGCAATTTTACCTTTATTGTCTTTTACAACTTCTTTAATATCTTTTTTCTCATTTGGAGATGTTGCAGTAGGGGCTTCTTGAGTACCTTTAAATGTATTAACATTTGATATCGCACCGATTTTCATTTTTTATCCCTTCCCATTGTTCCTTTATACCCTAAAGAAAAAATATGAATAATTTTTTTTGCCATATCTATAAGGCTTATTTAATATTTTGTTACATTGATTAGCCGTATTTATACATAATTATAGAGCATTCAACTATTTATTATAGGTTATGATAATGAAATATCAAGAACTAATTAGCAACAGCATAAAACCTCGAGAGAAGCAACAGTCTTACACCGGAGAAATTTGCCGAGAGAATACGCATAAGTATATAAGGACTTTCAAATATTAAAAAAACCGCTTCCAGCTAACAGGCAGTTAAAAAAAATACAAAATTATTGAAATACTGGTTAAATTTTAGTTTTATAGTAGAATATTCCTTGGAAATTGAGGAAAAAGAAAATGATTAAAGCACAACGCGGAACAAAAGACATAATCGGGCTTGATACCCTAACTTGGCAGATGATTGAACAAAACGCAAAAAGAATTTTTCAAAATGCCAACTATAAAGAAATTAGAACGCCGATTTTTGAGGCAACCGAGCTTTTCAAAAGAGGAGTAGGTGATTCAACTGATATTGTAAACAAAGAAATGTACACGTTCTCGGTTGGCGGAAAAGACAAAAGTGAAAACTCAATAACTCTTCGACCCGAAAACACGGCAGGAGTAGTAAGGGCGTACATTGAGCACAATATTTCAAGACAATCTCCACCGCAAAAATTTTGGTACTTTGGCCCGATGTTTCGCTACGAGCGTCCGCAAGCAGGACGTCAAAGACAATTTCACCAAATAGGAGTTGAGCTTTTTGGTGCAAAAGAAGCAAGTGCCGATGCTGAAGTTATCCTTATGGCAAGTGAGTTTTTAAAGTCAGTAGGGGTAGATAATCTCGAGGTTGAAATTAACACTTTAGGCTGTCCAAAGTGCAGGGAAGAATACAGAAACTCAATTAAAGAAGTTTTAAAGCCTTATCTTGGTGAACTTTGCCAAGACTGCCAAGTAAGGTATGAAAAAAATCCGCTTAGAATTTTAGACTGCAAAGATGAAAATTGCCAAAAAATCTTTGAAAAAGAAGAGATAAAAAAGGTAATTTTGAATGATTATGTATGCGAAGAGTGTTCACAACACTTTGAAGAAGTGCAAAAATATCTGGAAACACTTGGAATTAAATACAAAAGAAACAAACTCCTTGTAAGAGGTCTTGATTATTACACAAGAACCGTTTTTGAAATTAAAAGCAATTCCTTAGGTTCGCAAAATGCTGTTTGCGGCGGCGGAAGGTATGACGGCTTAGTTGAAATGCTTGGCGGAGTTCCTACTCCCGCTGTTGGTTGGGCACTAGGCGTAGAAAGACTTTTTGAACTGGTGCAAAAAGTTGAAGAAGACAAGCTTGATTATTTTGTTGTTTCAAAATATCCGCAATACGCGCTTAAACTTTGCAAGGAATTAAGAGAAAAAGGCTTTAAGTGTGATTTTGATATGCAAAACAGAAAATTTGCAAAGCAATTAGAAAAAGCCTCAAAAGTTGCAAATTTTGCCGTAATTTTAGGCGAAGATGAAATAGAAAACAATTTTTATACAGTCAAAAACCTTGCCACAGGCGAGCAAGAAAAGAAAAACTCAATATAGATTTTGAAAAAATTTTCCTTATAAAATAAATATGTCATAATATTTTTATAAGCTAAATTTTGAGGATGAGTATTATGAAAAAGATTGTTAAAAATGTGTTTATGGGAGCTTTAGTGCTAAGCTTGGCATTTAGTTTGCCTTCTTACGCTATTGTTGAAAACGATAGTCAAAATGTTGATACACTGCTTAAAACTTACAAGAAAAATACGGATGACTTTAATGTAATTCAAGCGCTTGAACTTTTAAAAGATACAACGGGCGAATATTCAAGAAGAGCAATTTTAGGCAGCAATTTAACATCAAAACCGATTAAAATTGAATTTAAAGACCTTTCACAAATTAATCAGGCCTATGCAAATTTTGATGCTTTGGGCTGGAAAAAGGCAGGAAAACTTTATATTTACATAAATCAAAAACATAAAGATGCACCAAAAGAAGCCCTTGCAGCACTTTTGGCACATGAGGCAATTCATCAGGACGAGCTTAACTCGCTAAACGAAGAAACTTACGCTTGGACTCTTGAAGCTGCCGTTTGGACGCAGTTGAGCGAGGATAATCCCGAATTAGAAAAAATCTCACATCCTTTGGTTGAAAGAGAAACGGTACTTAAAAAGCTCTTTGTAAAAGGAAATTACACAAGCTCGCACATAAGAAAATTTGTTATCTCAAACAAGGGCTATCAAAACCTGCCTGAAAGATCGCCCGGGTTTGAAGAAAATCTGTAAAATTTAAAAGACCGCATAAGCGGTCTTTTTTTAAACGCATTTGCCTAAGAATTTCATTTGCACTGTTTTATTCTCGTCAACCCAAACCTGATGATTTGCAAAATCAAAATGTTCTAAATCGACAATTTCCTTTGTGTGAATAGCATAAGAAATATCGATAAAGCTTATTACATCAAGCTTTTCTACGTAAAAATCTTTAGAGCCGCAATTTGTGCAAAATTTTTCTTTAGGCAAAATATCGCCAAAATAAACCTTCGCTTCTCTTTTGACATCACAGCACGAGCATCTTACGATATAAAAATATTTTTTTAAAAACACTCCGCAATCAGGGCAATAGCCTTCATTAGTATTTATAAGTGCATGAGTATGAGCGCACTTTGAGCGTCTTAATAAAATATCAAACAAACTTTTCATAGTTTGTTTTTAATGTTTTAGGCTATAAAGTCAAATTATTTCTCCGTTTTTTGACAAAACGCAGAAACAAGAGCACGCCAAATTCTCTTTAAAAGAAGAACAAGTCTGTCAATTAAAAGTAAATTTTCGTCATCCTTTAAATCATCAAGTTCTATTGATTTTTCAAAGGTATCTTCCTCGTCATTATCAACAAACTTAATAGCCTCATCGGAATTTTCGCGCATAAAGTAGCCCAAGTTGCCACCGCCGCCGTTGTTCATCATGTTTTGGGCTTCTTGGATTACAGGCTTATTTGAAGGACCATTAATGTTAAATGACATAATACCGCAATCTTAATTAAACTTTACATTTTAATTATACAATATTTTTTACATTTGTAGTATATTTTTATTAATTTTTGTTAAGTTTGTATGCAAGTTTAATTGCTTCAACCATTCCGCAAGGGTTGGCAATGCCCTTGCCCGCAATATCATAAGCGGTTCCTGATGAAGGCGAAGTCCTTATAACATCAAGTCCAATAGATGTATTGACAGTATTATCAAAAGCTAAAGCCTTTACGGGACAAAGTCCTTGGTCGTGGTAACAGGCAACAATAGCGTCATAGTCTTGCTTTTGGTTAGATAAATATTTTTTACCCACGCTTGCAAATAGCCCGTCCGCACTTTTGGGCTCGGTTATGTCAATACCGGACTCTCTAAGCTCACAAACAGCAGGTGTTATAGTATCTATCTCTTCTCGCCCGAGCATACCTTCTTCGCCAGCATGAGGGTTTAGGGCACAAAGTGCAATTTTTGGCTTAGCTATTTTACAATATTCGACCAAAAATTTATTCAACCTTAAAACCTTATCAAACATAAGCTCCTTTGTAATTTTCACATCCTTAAGTGCAAGGTGGCGAGTTAGGAGCATAACTCTAAAATCATTTGCAATAAAGAGCATCTCAGCTTTTTTATTAAACATTTTTTCAAGGACTTCTGTTTGTCCTGAAAAATTATAACCCGACTTTAAAAGTGCAATTTTTGCAACCGGAGCAGTAACAATTGCTTTAATTTTACCTTCTTTAGCTAAATTTGAAGCAATCTTGAGCGTTTCGTAACAAAACTTTCCGTTATCAGATGTATCCACTTCAATTGTGTCATATTTTTCGGAAATTTTTTGACCGATTATCAATACTTCATCTTTAGGCAGATTTAAAATATCAAGAGCCTTTTTTGTAATTTCAGCCCCGATACCTAATAAATCGCCTGTTGTAATAGCTATTTTATACATTTTCGTGATGCTCAAAATATTGCATAATTTCAATCAAGGTTGAAGAATTACCCAAGTTGCCCGATTTAGTAACAATAATCTGAGCGCTTGAGTCGATACACAAAGGTATTGAAGGTAAAATTGCATCAACAACTTGTAAATATTTGGCGTCAACCGCCGCACAACATGCTTGCGAGGTTTCTCCGCCAATTGTTATTAAAATAAACTCGGAACGTTTCTTTATTCTTGAAGCAAGTTCGGCCAAAAATGCCGTAATTCTCTTTGAAAGAACTTCTTTTGAAATTCCTTCATCAATTAAAAGACTTTTAGCTTCATCGGTTTTAATTTCTTCAACCATATCACTTACGTGAACCGCTACAATATTGTCCTGCACCAAGTTTTCAACAATTCTATTCTCTAATGTTTCAGATATTCCGCTAATAATATCGTTAAGTGAAAGCGAAATAAAATATGTTTTATTTGAATAATCATCCTCATTTTCAAGCTTTTTAAGCTGCAAGGCGCTTAAGGATGTAGCAGAGCCCGAGAGAATTAATTTTGGTAATTTGGGAACGGTTTTTGTTGTTTTATTTATTTTTATATCCCCGAGCCAAATTGGGGCTAACGCCTGAGCTAAGCCTGCCGCACCACAGGGAAGAATATTGTGCGGGGATTTTTGCATAGCAAGAACTATTTGCTCAAAGTCAACGGTTGAAACACAATCCACAACTATAATTTTTTTGCCCTGTGAAATTAATTCGCTCAATTTTTGCGCTATCGGGCCCGCACCTTTTGCAATAACGTTCAATTCAATTGAAGCAAGCATGTTTTTAGCGTTATCGCCCAACGATTTTTTTAAAATGTCAGGAACATAAGACTCATATATCGGGGCAGACGGATCTCTTGCCGCATCTGTTCTTTCAATCGGAACACCTTTTAGGAGCTGATAACCGCCTATTGTTATTCTGCCCTCTTGTACAAAAGCAGGAGCAACAACGGCAGCATCACAACCTGTTGCTTCAAGTGCTGCAAAGATTTCATAGGTAATATTGCCGCGCAGCGTAGAATCGATTTTTTTGTAAAAATGTTCTACCTTGAGTTTTTCTTTTAATTCTAAAACAGTGTTATAAACTCTTTTTGCAGCATCGTTTTTATCTATATTTCTTGATTCGGTTGAAATTGCCCATGTGCCGACATTAATGTGATTTTGAAGCTCATCGTCATAGCCCAAAAGAATTTCCGTATTTGAACCCTTAAGAAAGAATTGCAAGGCAGTGTCGTTTGCGCCGGTTAAATCATCGGCAATTATACCTATTACGTCAGATAAAATCATTTATTAATTCTCTTCTCTTTTTGAGCCGACAAAATTAATATTTTGAGCAACTATTAAATATCTCATCTGAGGCTCACCGTCTGCGCCTTGCCATTTGTTAACGGCAAGTCTTCCTTCAACGCTTACAAGAGCACCTTTTTTAACCCATTCACCGGCAAACTCTGCTTGCTTATCCCATACGTCAACATTAAACCAGTCGGTAATTTGCTCTTTTGTACGGGCATTCCAACGATTTACGGCAACAGAAAAACTTGTTCTGACTTTACCGCTTTCAAAATATTTCATCTCGGGGTCTTGCCCAACTCTTCCAACAATTACAACCGAATTAACCATAATTATATTACTAACCTTTCAAAATTTCTTTTGACAAGATTATATTACGAATAAAATTCTTTCGCAAATTAATCAAAATTAAGGTTCTTCGATGTCGGATACGACCTGATCACGACCGTTTTGCTTGGCTTTATACAAACACTTATCAGCAAATTCAATCAACTCTTGAGGGTTAGAGCCGTTATCAGGCATAGATGCAACACCTACGCTTATTGTAACATTTGCCCAGTTTCCGTCAGCCAATTCAAATTTTCTTTCTCTTACCGCTGACCAAACTTTTTTTGCGGTGGTTATAGCGTCTTCTTTTTTAGTATTGGTTAAAATAATAGACATCTCTTCACCGCCGTATCTGCAAGGCAAATCAGATGTTCTTATATTCCTTTTAATAGTTTGAGCCACCTGTCTTAAAACAGCGTCCCCGCTTTGGTGCCCGTGTTTATCGTTGAACTTTTTAAAGAAATCAATATCAATTAAAATTAGAGAAAAGCTTCCGCCATATCTTGCCACATTTTGAACATTCATAATCATTTGTTCTTGAAAATACCTGTGGTTGTACATCTCTGTTAAACCGTCAGTTACTGCAAGTTTATATGTATGTTCATAGTCTTTTGATTTTAGCAGATATTTTGTTATGTAAGCCGCAATTAAAATCAACGTTGAAGATAAAAGCGGAAGAACTATACCTACCCACAAGTCAAAATAATCCATAACAAAAATCGTAACAAGCAAGTAAGCTGCAAAAATCAACAATGAGCAAAAAATTGAATAAGGAACGGAATCGAATTTTAAAATGCAAAAACCGATTAAAAAGCAGAGCAGTGCAGATATTAAAATATCCACCTGAAAGCTTGAATGTTTGATAAAATTATTGTCTAAGATATTATTCAAAAATGTAGCATGGGTTTCAACTCCGGGGTACATATATGAAACAGGAGTTGATTTAATATCAGCAAGTGCAGTTACGGTTGTACCGATGTAAATAACCTTATTTTCAAATTTTTCTTTTAAGAACTGAACATTTCCCGTATTAATTGCGTCATCTACTTCCCATAAGCTGACATGCTCAAATGTTCCTTCTTTGCCATACCAGTTAATAATTGCCCTGCCGTCAGGATTAAGGGGTATTTTATAATTTTTACCCAAAACCAACTCGTTTTTTTGGTTAATAGTCATATTATGAGGGTCAAGACCCAAGTATTTTGCCGCAATAAGCGTAGTTAAGTTTGCATAATACGCATCTTTATAATGAAACATTGGGGACATATAGCGAATAATTCCGTCATCATCCCTTGTAACATTTATAAAACCAATGTTTGAAGTTACAGCTAAAAGCTCATCCATTACTTTTCTGCAATTTGTAAAAGAAAGATAGGGACTGTTTTTAATAATATTTGGATTATTTAACTTTGTTTCAAGGTTATCCGGTAACTCGGGAGCTTTCCTTATTTTTGAAGGATAATTATCAAAATTCATTGATAAATAAACATTTTGATTATCGGCAACCGCTTCAATTAAAGCCTTGTCGCCTTCATCCAATGCACCCAATCGTTTTGTAAAAAGCAAGTCGAAAGCAATCAGCTTAGGATTTGCCACCTCAAGCCCCTTGATAAGCTTTGCCCAAAAACTCCTTGGAACAGGCCAAGTACCAAAGTTTTCCGCAATATATTCATAGCTTGGGTCATCAACGGCTATAATTACAATGTCTTTATCACTTTCCTTGTGCGGTAAAATTATATTCTGTCTAATATCAAAAGTTTTATACTCAATTGCGGCAATGAATTTACCAAAAGCATTAAATCTTCCCGCATAAATTAAAAAACCGAAAACCAAAAGGAACATAAGACAATAGATTATAATGTCAAATATTTTTTTCTTCTTATTCATGATAAAAACCCGCATATTCCATTGAATCAATAATATCGTATATTGAGTTATTATTTTTAAACTTAATTTTTACACCAAAAGATTTTAGGACATCACAAATATCTACTTCTTCGTTTGCCAAAGAAGTATTTACACCCGACATAAATTTAAGCAAATATTTCTCATTTAAATTTGTGAGCATAACAAGATTTTCTTACATTGAGGAAAAAATAAAATCAATCATAAGAATAATATTAGAGGGTTTAAACTCAACCAATTAAAGGATTTTTTAGCTTTTTTAAGAACCTGCTATGATAATTGTAAAATCTTTAGCGGCTCGATTAAAACCAACAGGGTCATAAACCGTCTGCTTGTCTTTAATTTCAGGTATTGCCCTTTTAAGCGATTCCATAATTTCACCTGAAACGTCAATATTATGTATTGCAATATGATCATGAGTCAGGTGATTTCTGCTTTGCATTTTTACTATTGCACCGTTTTGCTCAAGTTGGTATTTAATATTATTTGCAGCCTGCAAATTATCAGGAGTGTATAAAATACCTACACTTAAGGCCTCGCTTAGCGGCGCACTTTTGTCTCTATATACAAATTTATTTATAATTTCTTGTGTTTTATCGGGGTCTAAAATCCAGTAGCTTATAACACCTTTTGTAGATGGCGTACCAGGAAGAGTTGCCACCTGAATTGAAGCCATATCTACCCCTTTTACCATTGCAGCATATTGGGACAGTTCATACACAGATAAATCTGTTTTAATATATTGTGGCATAACCTTTAAAACTTCAGGCAGCTTAACAAGAACTGAAGGCTCTTTTAATCTTGTCATTAAAGCATTAAAGAACCACTGTTGACGTCTTATACGACCAATATCACCAAGACCGTCTTTTCTGAATCTCAAATAACCTTCCGTCTGAGCACCGTTTAGAACATGTTCGCCTTTTGTTAATTCAATATGCAGATTTGCAGTTGAATCGTGGTAGTGCATATCTTGCTCAATGTATATCGGCAAACCGCCTATTGTATCAATAAATTTAATAAGACCGGTATTACTTAGCGCAAGATAATGGTCTATTCTTACACCAAAGGTTTCCTCAACCGTTTTAACGGATAATTCAGGCCCACCGTAAGCAAAAGCATGGTTAATTTTATCAGGCTTGTCTTTACCTGAAATATATACTTTTGAATCTCTTGGAATTGAAATTATATTAATATCCTTACCATACGGTGCAATACTAACCAAAAGCATTGTATCGGAACGATTCCCCTTAAAAGGGTCGGATGCATTTGATGAAACATCGACACCCATAAACAAAATGTTTTGTCTTCTTGGTGAAAAAGGCAATGTAAGCTCGACTCTGGAGTTAGAAGAACCTGTAATAAAGCCGAATACTTCAGAAAAAGCATTTATTACGTCTGAACGATAGGCAAACGCTGCAAGAGCAGTTAATATTGCAAGTGTAATCAAAAAAGAACGCAAAAAACTGCTTGCATTGCTTGTATTTTTTACTCGTCTTTTCGGAATGTTGTACATCGGCTTATTATAAGTATTTGTAGGTTTTTCCAGCATTTTGTTCATAGTTTAAATTATTTCTGTATGTGCTTGTATTGTACTTTAAAAAAAATAAAAAATTAAATTTGTTGCAATTAAAATTAAATAAATGTTAACATTTTATTGCAAGGCTTTCCGTGGGGGAAATTAACATGAAAAGTTTAATAAAAAATAAAACATTAAAATCATCCATAAGTTTGATTCTTGTATTATTTTTGTGCTTTTTTTCAAACATTGTTGAAGCAAAAGAAAAACTAACCGAAAAAGATATTCTGGATTTAAAAGAAGAGGCTTTTGCTCTTTATTCAACCAACAACAAAGAAGAAGCACTAAGACTTCTTGATGAAATACCTCAAAATTACAGAAATGATGATATTTTTGTAATAGCGGGAAATATTTTTGAAGATATGAATGAAAATTCGGTGGCGATTGAAAACTTTAACAAAGCTATCAGCACAAATCCGAAAAGCTACAAAGCCTACTATAACATTGGCTGCATACTCTTGAAAAAGAAATCATACAAACTTGCTGAGGAAAATTTTAAACTGAGCATAAAGCACAACGGGGATTTTGCTTACGGACATTACAATCTTGCAAGCTGTTACATTGCACAAAATGACTACAAAAAAGCAAAAAGGCATTTGATTAAAGCAATTAATCTAAAACCTGATGATGAAAATTTTTATATAAATTTAGCGTACTGCTACAAAATGCTGGACAACAAAAAGGCTGCACAAAAAATTCTTGATTCTCTAAACAAGGTTAAGAGTTAATTTTAAAAGCATTTTTCATAAAATCAAGCCCTTGATAATCGGGAAATTTGCGTTTAATTTTTTTATACACATTAACCGCTTCTTCATCAAAACCGGCTTTGTCGTATGCAAGCGCAAGGTTTGAATAATATTTTGGAAAATCTGTCGAATTAAGCTCAATTGCTTTTTGAAAAAACTTGATTGCATTTTCCCAATTTTCAACAGAGTAGTGAATTAATCCCATTTGATTATTTGCCATATGCGACTGCGGTTGGATATTTATGGCTTTTTCGCAATACCTCATGGAATTTTCCCACTGGGCTAAATTGGCATAACAAATTGAAAGAGCATAATTTGCATCAAAGTTGTTGTTATCTATGTCCTGCATTTTCATAAATTCCCCGATGGCATCTTCCACCCTGCCTTTTGCAAGGTAAATGCATCCGATGTTATAAATCGTATCTAAGTCTTCCTTACAGACCCTGTGTGCAAATTTAAAGTAATCCAGCGCCTTTAAATCTTCACCGACTTTTTGATAGCAAAGTGCCAAATTGTAAAGAATTTTAAAATTTGCAGGACACAATTCCTTAGCCTTTATAAAAAGCTCCAATGCCTTTTTATAGTTCTTTTTGCGGTAATAATTAAGTCCTCGGTTATAGGTTTTTTGCCAATTATTAAAAATGTTGCCGAACATATTTTTATTGTATAATGAGCATATGAATATGCAAATGTTATTGGAAACATACAATCTGGAATTAAAAGAGCTGCTTGCTCTGGCTAAAAAATACACAAAAGATGAGGTAGAGTTCTGTTCACTAATCAGTGCAAAAACTGGAAAGTGTCCCGAGGGCTGCAAATACTGTTCTCAAAGTTCATATTACATGACAAATATTCCCACTCACCCTCTTGTAGATGTTCAAGACGTTATAAAAACCGCAAAAGAGGCTAAAGCCAACGGTGCTACACGTTTTGCAATCGTAACATCCGGAACGGGGCCATTAGATAAGGATATGGACAAACTTTGCGAGATGATTAGCGCAATTAATGACATTGGGCTTAAAAGCTGTGCCTCATTAGGTATCTTAAAAGACGGTCAAGCGGAGCGCTTTAAAGAAGCTGGGCTTGTAAGGTATCATCACAACATTAACACCTGCCGCTCTTATCATGACAAAATTACTCACACTCATACTTATGATGATAGAATTGATACCATTAAAAAGGTAAAACAAGCAGGGCTTGAACTGTGCTGCGGAGTAATTATCGGTATGGGAGAAACAGTTGAACAAAGAGTGGAAATGGCTCTTGAATTAGCTCAAATTCAACCCGAATCAATTCCTTTTAATATTTTAACTCCAATCAAAGGAACTCCTTTTGAAAATTACTCGGATAAAATTGATGAAGAAAATATTTTAAGAACGGCTGCAATATTTAAAATTGCAAACCCTAACTCCTCTGTAAGACTTGCAGGCGGCAGAAAAGCAAGATTAACAAAAGAAAATATGGAGCTTCTTGTTGAAACTTGCTCTGAAGCTGTTTTAATCGGAAATTATTTAACAACAATCGGAATAACTCCTCAAGAGGACTTGGAAACACTTAAAAAACTAGGAAAAAAACTCAGTGTTTGATTACATCAAAGGGAAACTTATTTCAAAAAATCATCCTTACGCAGTTGTAGAGAATAACTTTATAGGTTACTCTATTCTTTGCAACTCAAGGACTTTAAGTCTTTTGGGCGAACTTGAAAGCGATGTTAAAATCTATACAAAATTAATCCATAAAGAAGACTTAATGACCCTTTGCGGCTTTATAAGAAAAGAGGACAGAACGATTTTTGATATTTTAACCTCTGTTTCAGGTATTGGTACAAAAGTTGCAATGTGCCTTTTAGACGAGTTTTCAGGCACAGAGTTAATAAATGCGGTAATTGATGAAGATTACAAGCTTATCTCAAGAACAAAAGGTGTAGGTGCTAAAATGGCACAAAAAATTATTCTTGAGCTAAAGGATAAACTAACCAACTTGAACATAACATCTGAAATTACTACTGCTAAAATTAATACAGACACAAATAAAATCTCAAAAGAAACCATTCAAGAAGTTCAAAGCATATTACAATCTTTAGGCTACACTCAAGGCGAGTATCAAAAGGCGCTTGAGTTGAGCGCAAAAAATTCTCAAAAGGACGATCCCCAAGAAATTCTAAGGGAAACGCTACAAATATTATCAAATATATAAGGATAGAAAATATGGCAGAAAAAAAATTGAAAGTACTTTTTGCAAGTGCTGAGGTTGTCCCCTTTTCAAAAGTAGGCGGTTTGGCTGATGTTGTCGGAGAATTGCCGCAATATCTTGAAAAAGAAAACTGCGAAGTTGCAATTTTTACACCCCTTTATGGCTGCATAGACCAAGAAAAGTGGGGTATAAAAGAGCTTGAAAATTCCGAACTTAAAATAAATATGGGACACACACAGCACATTTTCAAACTAAAAATGTGCAAACTGCCTAACACAAAGAATGTAAACGTATTTTTTGTAGATAATCCTAAATATTTCTCTTGCTTTAATGTAGTTTATCCTCAATGGGTAGATGAAATGTATGAGCAACAACGCTATGTTTCATTCTCCCTTGCGGTACTTGAGTATGCTAAACTGCTTAACTTTAAACCGGATATAATCCAAGCTAACGACTGGCATACAGCTATGATTCCGGTTTATATTAAACACAACTACAAATTTGACGAATTTTATTCAGGCACAAAAACGATTTTTGCGATTCATAATCTGGCTTATCAAGGCTCTTGCGATAAATCCATTATAGACTTTGCAAATATGCGTTGGGACTGCGTCTATAATGACCAATGCGTCGAGCATTACGGAAGAGTAAATTGGGTAAAAGGTGCAATATACTGCTCTGATAAAATCGTTACAGTCTCACCTCGTTACGCTCAAGAAATTTTAGGCGGCGAATTTGGCGAAGGTATGGACTATACCCTAAGAGGGCAAACTTATAAGCTCTGTGGTATTTTAAACGGAACAAACTACGACAAAAAGAACTTTGATACAAAATTAAAACCAAAATACAAAAAAGATGTTCAACAACTGTTCGGGCTTGAGCAAAATCCGGACAGACCGCTTATTGCAATGATTTCAAGACTTGTATATCAAAAAGGTTTATCTTTAATTGACTTTGCAAAATTTGACCTGATGAACTTACCTTGCGATTTTGTTTTCTTGGGAACAGGAGAGCACGGTTTTGAAAATATGCTTATTTGGGCATCGAATAATTCACCAAACATCAGAGCCTGGATTGACTTTAAGCCTGAATTATCAGATATGATTTACAAAGGTTCGGATATGTTCTTAATGCCGTCTTTATTTGAACCTTGCGGAATTTCACAGATGATAGCCATGAAAAACGGCTCAGTGCCGATAGTTAGAGCTGTGGGCGGTTTAGATGACACTGTTATTTCTTATCCTAATGAAAAAGCTAACGGTTTTAAATTCTTAACTTATGACGCCCGCTCAATGGTAGATGAAATTAAAAACGCCGTTTGGACATATATAGACAGAAGAGATGAATTTAATAAAGTTGTTCAAAACGCGCTTAACTCAAGGTTTACATGGGAAGACAGCGCAATAAAATATAAGCTTTTATATCTCGATGCTCTTAACAGAAAATAACCAAAAAAGACAAGTTGTCTATTAGCCTATTTTGGGATAACAAAAAAAGTTTTTAAAGATAAACTTTAGACATTATGCACGAATTTCTAAAAAGTTTATCCGATAAAGATGTTTGCCAAAGTATGGGCATATGCTCAATTGACCCTACCGTAAGCGCACTTGAAGAACTTATGACCTGTGAGCTTAGGGAAATGAGCTTTTATATAGTTAAACTCCATGAGTTTGGAGAAGTAAATAAAGAAATAGAAAGTCATCTTGCAAGAGCGCTTTCTATCATAATGATTAACACAAGCTTTAATAAGGAAGAATTTAAAAACTATCTTAAAAAACTATGCCAAGACAAACAAAAAATTAAAGACAAGTATGTCGAATATTGTAAGTATAACCACGTAACCTGCGAGTTAATAGGTTTAGGGTATGATTTATGCGAAGACGCCACTTTGTCAGATATGACAAAACAGGGCGAATTTAAAATGCAAAATAAGTATAAAAATATCCCCATAGAAAGACAAAGGCTGCTTGAATTGATTACTCTTTTTTCAAAAACCACTGCAATTGTTCTGGACTTTTTGAAAAAAGTTAAAGAAGATACTTCAGAGTACGACTTTGAACTTATAAGATTTTTCTCGCTTACAAATTTAACATCAACAAGATGCGAAAAATTAAAGAGAAGAATTCTTGAATTTTCAAAAATTGCTTATAAAATTCAGGAAGAAACAAATTATCTGTACGAAAAACGCTATGGCAAAAGACAGAGTACAAGAATTCAACTCTCAGGCGTCAAAGGCAAGTCTATTCTTGTAAGCGGGCCCGATTTGGTTGAATTGGAAAAAGTCTTAGATACAATAGGCGAAAGAGAAATTAACGTCTATACAAATTCAATGATGTTTATTGCCCACACTTACCCGAAATTTAAAAAATACAAAAACCTAATCGGGCAAATAGGGACATCTGACGTTGGGAAAGATTTTTCTGACTTCCCCGGAGCAATTTTAATCACTCAAAACTTTCTTCAAAAAATTGATAACGTCTTAAGGGGGGTAATTTATTCAAATAAAATCATCACCCCGAGCAGAATTTTTAAAATCAAAGACGATAACTACGAACCGCTCATTGAGTCCGCACTAAACCTTGAAGGGTATCTTGAGAACGAAAACAAAAAGAGTGTAGATATAATTCATGATTTTGATGAAATTGAAAATACTCTTAAATCTCTTGAGAAAAAAGAAGTTGTAGTGGTTGTCGGAGAAGAAAACACCAAAGAAAATATTCTTGAATTTAACGACAAGAAAATTATTAACCTTTCTTGCCCGATTGAATCCGATTTAATTATCTTTACACTGAATAAGTGCCAAGAGCTAAACATAAAAACGGATTTATTCTTTACTTCCTGCTCAATAAGTTCGATAAACACCCTTATGTCAACGCTATTTATGGAGCTAAACGGAATATGGCTTACTAACTGCTCTTCTTCCTTCATTAACCCACACGTAAGCGAAGCGCTGAGCGAAGACTTTGGAGTGAACATTATAAGCTAATATAAATAAATTGTAACAATCCTTGTTTTTCTTTCTTTTAATTCGTATTTAGTATAGAATTAAAATGTAAATATAGAAGTGTATAACTAAGAAAGAAGAAAGAAAAATGACAAACAAACCGGAAGTAAAAAGAATGGAAGTTACAATCGGCGACAAAAATGTTGTAATTGAAACAGGAAAGTACGCTAAACAAGCAACCTCTTCAGTTACGGTTCGCTGTGAAGACACAATGTTGTTTATTCACGCTATTGTTAGCAAAGAACCTCGTGTAGGTATCGACTTTTTCCCATTATTAATTGACTATGAAGAAAGAATGTCTGCAATCGGCAGAATCCCCGGCGGTTACACAAGAACAGAAGGCCGCTCAAGTGAAAAAGCAATTTTAGTTTCAAGATTAATAGACAGACCAATAAGACCTCTATGGCCAAAAGGTTACAGAAATGATGTACAAATTGTTTCTCAATTATTCAGCTATGACCAAAAAAATCAACCCGACGTTTTATCAATCCTTGGTGCTTCAGCTGCACTTATGCTAACGGGAGCTCCTTTCGAAGGGCCGGTTGGTGCTATAAGAGTCGGTAGAATTGACGGTCAAATGATTGCCAACCCGACACACCAAGAGTGCGAAAAATCAGATATGGACATCGTTATAGCAGGTACACACGACAGTGTTATTATGGTTGAGGCAGGCTGCAAATTTGTTACTGAAGATGATATTATGGCAGCGGTTGAATTTGCACAAGTTGAAATCAGAAAACAGTGCGACGCTCAACTTGAATTTGCCCGTGCTTGCGGAGTTGAAAGAGAAAACTTCGTAAATCCTTATGACACATCAGAATTAGCTCAAATCATTAAAGACAACACTTACGATATGATTGTTGACGCTTATCACAATTTTGACCGTGAATACAGACAAAACAAACTTGAAGAAGCTAAAAACATTGTAAAAGAAAAAATCGAAGCATTGCCTGAAGATCACGCAATCAAAACTATGATGGAAGAAACAGGCATCGACTTTGTTGCTGAAGAATTTAAAGCATTAGAAAAGAAAATAATGCGTGCAATGATTAAAGACGAAGGTGTTCGTGCCGACGGCAGAAAAATTACCGACGTTCGCCCGATTTGGTGTGAAGTTGGCGTTATACCTCGTGCTCACGGTTCTGCTGTATTTACAAGAGGTCAAACACAAATTCTTTCTTGCGCAACTCTTGCAGGCCCGAATATGGCTCAAGAGCTTGACGGCGTTGACCCGCTTCTTAAAAAATCATATATGCACAAATACATTTTCCCAGGCTTCTCTGTTGGTGAAGTTAAGCCCCTAAGAGGCCCGGGACGTCGTGAAGTAGGTCACGGCAACTTGGCTGAACGTGCTAACGTTCCCGCACTTCCCGATGAAAAAGAATTCCCTTATGCAATTCGTGTAACATCAGACGTTATGGAATCAAACGGTTCAACATCAATGGGTTCAACTTGTGCAAGCTCAATGGCGCTTATGGACGCAGGCGTTCCTGTTAAATGCATGATTTCAGGTGTTGCAATGGGTCTTATTAAAGAAGGCGACACAGATATCGTCCTAACCGATATTCAAGGTATTGAAGACTTCTTGGGTGATATGGACTTTAAAGTTACAGGTAACTCTGAAGGTATCACAGCACTTCAAATGGATATGAAAATTAAAGGCATATCTAACGAAACTCTAAGAAGAGCATTGTACCAAGCAAAAGACGGCAGATTACACATTATGGAATGTATGAAAGAAGCTATCAGCACTCCTCGTGAAGAACTTTCGCCTTTCGCACCGAGATTATACTCAATGACCATCCCTCAAGATGACATCGGAACAGTAATCGGACCCGGCGGAAAAATGATTAGAAGCATTATTGATGCATCAGGCGCTGAAATCGATATTCAAGACGACGGTACAGTAACTGTTACATCAAACGATAAAGAAGGTGCAGATATTGCAATTAAGATGATTAAAGACCTTACATTCAAACCTGAAGCAGGTATGGTAGTTAAAGGCAAGGTTGTAAGAATCATCCCAATCGGTGCTTTTGTCGAACTTGCACCCGGAAAAGACGGTATGGTTCACATTTCACAAGTCTGCAACGAAAGAATAGAAGCAATTGAACCTCACTTATCTATTGGTCAAGAGGTAATTGTCAAAGTCATAAAAATCGATGACAAAGGCAGAGTTAACCTTACAATCAAAGGAGTAAGCGATGAAGAGAAAGCAAATTGCCAATAAAATTAAAACTTTTTCACTTATGCTATGTACGCTTTTTTTAAGCGTACTGGCATTAGGTGGCTGCTCAACACTAACTTATTCGGGCGAAGACTACAACCCGCAGAATGCAAGCTTAGTGCAAACAAACGAAGAGTTTTATTTTTCAACATATTCTAAAACCTCACAAGAGGAAAACATCACCTTGCGTTTTGGAATATCAAAAACACCTGTACCAGATGTCCTTGTTACCTATGTTCAGGTTGAAAACAAATCAAACGTTGATGATTACGTTTTCTACCTAAAAGATCTGAATATAACTTCAAGCGGCGAGGCTGTTAAGTTTATTACAACTTCAAACTATGTAGGAGCATATCAAAGCTCACAAGCAGGGGCTTTAGCCGCAATGTCCCAAGCAACGGGAACATTGGGCAGTATCGCAAACATTGCAAATTCTTACCAAAGACTAAACCAAACAAGCCCTGTGGTAGAAAACCAAGGACTAAGCTCATCTGATGATTCTTTTAAACAAATCGGGCTTATTGCAGATGGAATAAGTGCTCACACAATAAACAACTCCACGGTTATTGCCCCAAATGAAAGTAAATACTTCTATCTTTTCTTAAAAGATCCTCAAAGTTACCCCATTGACATTAACTACAAAGATTTGTCTTATACTTTTATGGTTAAGGGTAATGCAAATATTCAGGAAGAAGAATAATTTTTCAAAAGATAAAAGAGCTTTTGGGTATAAACGCTCAAAAGCTCAATATCTTGTTGAATTTGTACTGTTTTTTCCTTTTTTAATAGCTACAATCGGTGTTTTAACGGAAATCGCATACGGATTAAATAACGGTATTGAGGCAAATGCGGCACTTAACAGGGCTGTTGCGATTACAAGTTCGACTCTAAGGGATGAAACAAACTCAGATTCAAACATTATAAAAGAAGAAATACAGCAAAAGGCAAAAGAAATTCTTATAGCAAGAAAAGTCCCTTTTTCAGACAGTTTTGAAGTTGAGGTGTTAGAGGTGGATGACTTTTTTGTAGCAATCGGCAAATATACATACACCTATACTTTTAAACTTGTAAACACATTTTTTCAGGCCATACCTGACGAATTTCATTTTACAAGCGTAGCTTTGGTAAATAAAGCACACCTTAAACCAAATAATTTTACTCTTGAAAACGATGCCCTGACAAGTACTTTTAATAACTATGCAATACAAGGCGGCGAAACCCTTGAAGAAAATGTAGATAATCTTTTTAACAACTACCAAAACAAATGGCAGCAAGATTTTGAAAACGCTTGGCAAGATTTTGTAAATTCAAAAAGAGAAGAGCAGGAGGCAAATATTCAAGAAGGCGAAGAAGAGGTAACACCATGATAAAAAGACGGCTAAGAGCGAATATATCAATTATGGTGGCAGTTTTTTGCGTTGCCTTCTTTGCTTTTTGTGCTTTTGGGGTCGATATGGCATACATTACACTCAATCGAGCCAAGCTCCAAAGGGCAACTGAAACCTGCGCTCTTGCCTCGCTTGCATATTGGGCAAATGACGGAGTAGATAGGAGTGAAGAGCTTTTTAATTTATTTAAAAGCGAAGTAGATACTATAAAAGATGCGGTAATAGTCAGTGCAGACTACAAAGACGAAACTGACACGAAAAAAATTGCCCTTAGTACCTATCTTATGAGCCCCACTTATTTCTTAAGGTTCGCAGGCGTTGGCGGAGTTAAAATTGAGGCTAAATCATACGCACAAACAAGTGTACAAAAAGAAACCGATAAGCAATTTGGCGATGAGATACTTCTTGAAACACCTATAACAGATAAAACAGGTAACGAATTCAGTATAAAACTAAGTCCAAATACGGTTGGATACTTTGTTTTCGGCGGAAGAAAAAACGCGGAAGGAAATATAGTTTGGGCCGATTTAGGCTGCAAGGCTGATAAAGCTTTCAGTCAAAAAGATATTGAAGGGAAAATGTATAATTTAATTTGCGAAAAAGAAGTAAATTTTGACCTTTCAAAGACTTGCACTGATGCGGTTGAAATTAATACGCTAAATTACCTTAAACTCTTTAAAGCTAACCCCTCGGACTGCTCGGGCGGCTCTGAAACTTCTTTGGACGATGCAATTCAAGGAAAATATGAAGAAGAGATGAACAATATACTTGGGACTTGGCAAAACGGCATTGTACAAACGGATGAATTTGGAAACGAAATTCCTTGGGATATGCTGACTAAGCCTGAAACTCCTAATTTTCCAATAACAAAGGATTGGATTAAAGATCAAATCCCGACCGCAGACGCAAATCCGTTTGAATTAACCGTGTTAAATAACGTAAAACTTATCTCAGGCAAAAATTTTTAAGGTAAAATAGTAACAGGTGGGGGCAAAATGAGCGAGGATAAAAAAACTTTAATTTTAATAGACGGCCACGCACTTGCGTTTCGGATGTTTTTTGCACTTGAGCGAACAAATATGCAAACAACCGAACACCAACCCACTTGGGCAATTTACGGCTTTTTCAAGGCAATTTTTGACCTATTGGCACAAAACGCCAAAGGCGGAAGAAACATTAAACCTAACTCAATTGCCGTAGCTTTTGACGTTTCAAGAAAAACCTTCAGATCAGAAAAATATGATGACTACAAGGCAAACAGGCAAAGCATGCCTGACACGCTTCGCTCTCAACTCTCACTAATTATGGAAGGCTTAAATGCCCTTAATATACCCATTTACACAAAAGAAGGTTTTGAAGGCGATGACATTATAGGGACAATCTCTAAAAAAGCAAAAGAAATGGGGCATAAAACCTATATTCTAACAGGCGACAAGGACAGTTTTCAGCTTGTAGATGAAGAAGGGCTGATTAACATTTTAATCCCACAAAAAGGTATTTTAAACAGCTACGGCTGGCAAGAGGTTTTTGAAAATTTAGGAGTTTATCCTACTCAAGTTGTTGACTATAAGGCACTTTGCGGAGATACCTCAGATAACATTCCGGGTGTTAAGGGTATAGGCGAAAAAACAGCCGTTTGGCTTTTGAATGAATACAAAAATTTAGACAATGTATATAATAACATTGAAAATATAACCAAAAAATCCGCCAAAGAAAAGCTGATTGAGCAAAAGGAAACTGCTTACTTATCACAGTTTTTAGCAACAATTAACAGAGAAGTTGAAATCGATTTTGACTTTTCGCAAACCTGCCTTGAAATACCAAACAAACAAAAAGTTGTGGAGTTTTTCCAAAAAGTTCAATTCTTCAGTTTTCAAAAAAATATCGAAAAACTTCTTGCACCTTTTGATACTTGCAAAGAAGAAAACAATGAAATTTCTTTTGTAAAAATTGCCGATGAAAAAAATACCTCAACAGAGCTTCAACTCGGTTTATTTACAAAGGAAGAAGAAAAAGATGAAACAATAAAGATTGAAAGCCAAGCTGAAAAACAAAACTTTTTAAGCGAAATAAAACAAGGGGATTTAATTTCGCTTTATTTAAACGAAGGTCTAATCTACATTGCAAAAGAAAACAAATGTGCAGCTTTTGGTGCTGATGAAATAGAGAAGATTTTACAAGAAGAGCAGATAAAAAAAGTTGTATATGATATAAAAACAATGCTTAAAAGCTTTAATGTCAAAGGTGTTGAAGATGACATTATGCTTGCAAGCTACATTAAAGATTCGTCAAGAAAGCACGATATTATCTCTCAAATTCAAAGCTATCTTGATTTTATACCCGATGAAAACGACTGTTTTAAGCTATCCAAAAATATTTTAAAACTTCATGATTTTTATTTAAATAATTTATCCTCGGATGAAAAAAAATTATTAAACGAGGTCGAGCTGCCACTGGCTTATGTTTTAAACGATATGGAAAACTGCGGTGTCAGCCTTGATGTTGAACATCTTAAAGAATTAAGCAAAGAAATTGATGAAAAAATAGCCAAATACGAAGAAGCTATTTTAAAGCAAGCAGGGGTAGATTTTAATATCAATTCTCCAAAACAAGTTGCAGATGTGCTTTTTAATGTCTTAAAAATTAAACCCGCAAAGAAAAATAAAACAGGATACTCAACAAACGCAAAAATTCTTGATGATTTAGCGCAAGAGCACCAAATTGCAAGAGATATTCTAGAGCATCGCCAACTTATGAAGCTTAAAACAACTTATGTTGATAACTTGCCGAAATTAATCAAACAAGACGGAAAAATTCATACTCACTTTAACCAAATTGTAACTACAACGGGAAGACTTTCAAGCTCTGACCCAAATTTGCAGAACATACCGACAAGGACGGAATTTTCAAACAGAATAAGAGCTGCTTTTATCCCCAAGGACAAAGAAAACTCTTATATTTTCTCTGCCGACTATTCGCAAATTGAACTAAGGCTTTTGGCGCATTTTTCAAAAGATAAGGTTCTAATTGATGCTTTTTGCAATGACGAAGATATTCACTTAATTACGGCATCAAAGATTTTCGAGGTTGACAAAAGTGAAGTTACAAAAGAGATGAGAAGAAAGGCAAAAGCCGTAAACTTCGGGCTTATATACGGTCAAACAAGATACGGGCTGTCTTCCGTACTTAATATAACGCCTTTTGAAGCACAAGAGTTTATTGACAAGTATTTTGCCACCTATCCGAAAATAAATACATATATAAATAATACTCTTATGCAAGCACACCAAGAAGGCTTTGTGCAAACGCTTTGGGGAAGAAAAAGATATTTAAGCTCGGAATTAAATTCAAGAAATGCAAAAATAAGAGAATTTGCCGAGCGTGCAGCTATTAACGCGCCCTTGCAGGGAACAAGTGCAGATTTAATTAAAAAAGCAATGGTAGAGCTGCATAAGAATTTAGAAAAATATAAGTCCAAAATTATTTTACAGGTTCATGACGAACTTATTTTAGAAGTGCCAAAGGAAGAGCTGGATGAAGTTAAGGCTTTGACAATTAAGGCAATGGAGCTTAACCAGCCGCTTTGCGTACCGCTTAAAATAGACAGCTCTTACTCAAAAACTTGGGGAGAAATATAATATGAAAAAAATATTTTTGCTGATTTTAACAATATTTCTTATAAGTCCCGCGTTTGCAGATGAATCACTTTTAGGATTATGCGAAAAAACTTATCCTATAAGTGCTGATAACTTGTATCTTTTGACACTTTCCTGTCTAAACGGAACGGGTCAGTTTGAAGTTATTGAAATGCAGTCTAAAAACGGCTATATAGTTTTTAGGGTAAACAAAAAAGACTACATTGCCTCAATCTCAAAAAACGGTTCAAGCTCCTCTATTATTAAAATTTTACCTGTAAATAGCGACTATTCAACAGGAACGGCAATTCAAAAAGCTGTTTTTGATACGATTGAGCTAAATATAAAAAATATTCCGCAAAAGGTGCTTTAGATGTACAAATACGCTCTTGTTTTGGTTGATGTTGCAAAATTAGGAACAAAAACCTTTAGCTACTTAATCCCTGAAAATTTAAAATCCGAAATTAAAATCGGACAGCCTGTTATGGTGCCTTTTGGAAGCAAAAGAAAAATCAAAGCCTATGTAGTAGGCTTTTCTAACTACCTTGAAGAAGGAATTAAGGCAAAAGAAATTGATGAGATACTTGAAAAAGAGCCTCTTTTTACTCTTGAATATTTAAAACTTCTTGAATGGGTTGCCAATTACTATTTTTGCGACTTACCGACAGTTCTTAAAACTGCTCTGCCTCAAAAGTTTTTTGAGAAAAATGTTAAAAATTACAGAAAACCAAAAATAGAAAATATAATCTACAAGGAAGAAAAAGAGGATATAGAGCACAAGTTATCCCAAGAACAAGAAAAAATATATAGAGAAATTAAAAAAGTTAATGCCAAAAACTCTCTGTTGTATGGTATTACAGGCTCAGGCAAAACAGAGGTTTATTTTAAATTAATTGAAGACACAATAAAAGAAGGTAAAAACGTTCTTTTTTTGGCACCTGAAATTGCGCTTGTTTCGCAGCTTACATTAAGGACAGTTAAAAGATTTGGCTCACAAAATGTTGCCATTTGGCACTCTTCAATTTCTGAAGCTGAAAAATACGAGGTTTGGCAAAAATTAAGAGAGGATAAAATAAAAATCCTCTTTGGCGCTCGCTCTGCCGTTTTTGCACCAATTAAAAACTTGGGGCTTATAATAATTGACGAAGAGCACGACAGCGGATACAAACAAACTATGCCAAATCCCAGATATTGCGCTAAAAAAGTTGCACAAAAATTATCCGAACTTTATGATGCAAAAATTGTGGCGGGAAGCGCAACTCCTGACGTTGAAAGTTACTGGAAGGCACTTAATTCAAATTCTCTTTTTGTATTGAACAACAGATACAACAACGCTCAACTGCCCGATGTCAGCGTAATTGATATGAAAAGTGAAAGAGTTGACGGCAACTGGGGGCTTTTTTCAAGAACACTTGTCGAAAAGACAAAACAGACCGTTCAAAAGGGCGAGCAAGTCATTTTTTTAATCAACAGAAGAGGTTTTTCAACCTACACCCAATGTATGGAGTGCGGAGAGGTTCTTGAGTGTCAAAAGTGTGCCATACCATTAATTTACCACTCGCAAAGCAACTCTTGGAAGTGCCATTACTGCGGGTATGAAATTAAAAATCCAAAATGCCAAAAATGCTCAAGCGAAGAGCTGGAAAACTTTGGGGCAGGCTCACAAAGGGTTGAAGAGATAGCAAAAAAAGTTTTTGAAGGCCTAAGAATAGCTCGCCTTGACAGCGACAGCTTAAGCAAGAAAAATGAGCACGTCGAAATTTTAGAGAAATTTCAAAAGGGCGAGATAGATATTTTAATTGGAACTCAAATGATTGCAAAAGGCTTGGACAACAAAAACGTTACGCTTGTTGGGGTTATTAATGCCGACTTAAGCTTTAACCTGCCTGATTACAGAAGCTCAGAAAGAGGCTTTTCTCTTCTTACGCAAGTTGCGGGACGCTCGGGAAGAGGAGAAAACAAGGGCAAGGTTATTTTTCAAAGCTACAACAGCGAAAATATGTTCTTGCAAAAGGCAAAAGAGCAGGACTATTTAAGCTTTTACGAAAAAGAAATTGAACTCAGAGAAGAGTTTGACTATCCCCCTTGTGCTAAAATTATACGAGTAATTTTAAACTCAAACGAAGAGTTTAAAGCAGAACACTCATCAGTTGAAATTGCCAAACATCTTAGCGATTACATCAAAAAACTAAATCTTGATGAAAGAATTATAATTTTAGGCCCAAGCCCTTGTGTAATAGGTAAAATTAGGGGTGAGTACAGGTATAATATTCTAATTAAAAATAAATTGGAACAAAAAGGACACGATACCATTTTAGGCTTTTTAAGAAGAGTAATTTTGCCAAACGACATAAAAATGGTTGTAGATGTTGACCCGAGTGATATTCTATGATTTTTTATTCCACAATAAATTCGAATAAAGATGAACTTTTGGTTGAAAATTTTTTCAAGCTTATAGACCTTGGTGCAAAAACCGAGGAAATTCTTGTTCTTGTGCAAAACGGAAGAAAAAAGAAAAAGCTGGCAGATAAAATTAAGAAAAATTTTAAAGAAGGAAACAT
This sequence comes from Candidatus Gastranaerophilales bacterium, assembly GCA_944325665.1. Classification (GTDB taxonomy): domain Bacteria; phylum Cyanobacteriota; class Vampirovibrionia; order Gastranaerophilales; family Gastranaerophilaceae; genus Galligastranaerophilus. The sequence goes on along the minus strand of CALVAY010000001.1, from coordinate 226,093 downwards.
CGGAAACCTAAATATATTCAGCTTTTTTGGTCTTGCAAGAAATTTTATAGAAAAAAATTACCCCCTTGTTGAAAATATAATTAAAGACCCAAACGCACAGGTTTTTTCACATCTTTGCGGGCTTGAAGTTTCACAATACATTTTTAAAAACTGCATTAAAGAGGTCGAGTTTAAAGGCTACAACTCAAAAGTTAATCTTCTTCACCAGCTTTTTAGAAGATATTCGCTCATTGTTCAAAATGCACTTAACGAAGAAGATATTAAATTCAGAGAACAAATTTTAAAAGAATCTTATGCCGATGATGTAGCTAAGGCTATAAAATTGTACAAGCTAAAAACGCTTAATTTAAGAGCATTTGACTATTTAAGACAGGTCGGTATTTTTGAATATTTGTATAAGAACGTCAAAAATCCTTATAAGTACGTAATTGTTGACGATGCAGACGAGATTACACCCGCTTGTTTTGAATATTTAAAATACATAAAAAAAGATATTAAAGAGTTTATAATAGCTCAAGACCCCTTTGGCTCTTCAAGATTAGGGTATTTAAGCGCAACTCACATTGATTTTGAAAAGTTTTTAGACCAAAAGGCGCTGGATAAAAGAGAAAACAACAAGAAAAACCAAGTCGCACAAGAGCTTTTTAATTCAATTAAAAACAAAAAGCCAATAGCATTAAAAGATGCCGCAATTAAAAGCTTTATAAAAAGAGATGAGATGATTGATTTTACTATTAACGAAATTCAAAATCTTATTAATAACAAAGTAAAACCTTCTGAAATTGCGGTTATAACCCCTTGTGCCGATGAGTTTTTAAAGTATCAGTTTAAACAAATTAATCAAGAGGCCTTTTTTCTCTCCGGAAGTGAAAAACTCAACCAAAACCCGCAGATTGCAACAATAGTTGAAATTTTAAAAATAATTAATTGCGAAACGTTTTACCTAAGTCCGTTTGTGCTTAAAAATATTCTGCTTGAAACCTTAAAGCTTGAAACAAATGACGCACTTGAAATTTCACAAGGGTACAGAGAAGAGAATTACGAATTTAAAAAGGATATAAAAGAGTTTTTGCAAGAGGTTGAAAATCCAACTATAAAAGAGTTTTTAGAGCTTTGCGAAAAAATTAAAGAAAAAAAACTAAGCGAGCAGTTGTATGAAATAAGTGCAAAATATATAGCTAAAAAACAGGAAAACCAAGGGGCGATTTTAAAGCTGAACAAGCTTTTTAAACAAATTTCCGACTTTGAAGAGGTTTTTGGAGATGATTTTGACAAATTAAAATTAATCGAGCAAATTGAAAATACAATAATCTCGGAAAACCCTCTAAGCGAAGAAGAGATACCTGAAAACGCAATAATAATTTCAACTGCACAAAAGTTAATTGACAGCGAAATTAAGGTTAAGCACCTGTTTTTAATTGACACATCAAACTCAAACTGGATAAAACAAGACATAGGAATGCTTTATAACTCTTGGGTTTTTCAGAAAAACTGGGAAAAGCCGACTTTCGAGCTAAAAGACAATCTCGATTTAACTCTGGATAGGACGGCAAGAATTCTCTATAAACTCTACCTGTGCAAGAGTGAAAAAATATACCTGTATTCAAGTATCTACGACACACAGGGCATAGAAAACTTTGGTGCGATAGACAAATTCTTTTTAGGTGAAACAAAAAACAAAGAGGAGAATTTAGTTCAAAAAATTACTCCAAGGGATGATCAAAAACCTGTTCTTGAGTACAAAAAAGGCAAAATGGCAGTGAGTGCTGTGGCAGGCTCGGGCAAAACCACGATTATGCTTGTGCTTATTTTAAAATTGCTTGAAGGGGAAATAATAAAAGACTTAAAAAGCGAAAACATCTTTGTTTTGACCTTTATGGAATCTGCCGCAAGAAACTTTAGAGAAAGAATTAAGCAAGCATACCCTGATATGGTTGAAATGCCACAAATTTCAACTATTCATGGCCTATGCTTAAAAATTTTAAAAGAAAATAACAACTACTCTTTTGTGAATTTGGATAATGATTTTGAAATAGTCGATGAAAACAAAAGAAGAGAAATTTTACTTTCAATATTTTCAAACTTAGGTCATGATTTAGGAAAAATCGACCTCTACGACAGGGCAATAAGTGAATTTAAAAACGAAGGTTCTAATTTCGACACAATTAAAAGTCCGTCCTTTAAAAGTATTTTTAAAGCTTATGACGCTATAATGAAAGAGAATAATTTAATTGATTATGACGACCTTTTGGCCTTAGCTTTAAGGCTTTTAGAGGAAAATAAAAGCGTTAGGGAATATTACCAAAACCTTGCAAAGATAATAATTGAAGATGAGGCACAGGATTCCTCTCCGATTCAGCAGGAAATTATTAAAATTTTAGGCGGAAAGTGGGGAAACATTGTCCGCTGCGGAGATGTTAATCAGGCAATTACCGCTACTTTTTCAAATTCAGACGTTAAGGGATTTAAAAAATTCATAAAGGAAAATTATAACGTTGAGATGAACAAGTCCCAGCGCTGCGGGGTTGAGATAATTAATCTTGCAAACGAAACAATCGACTACGCAAAACAAGTTGCCCCCGAGGCTTTTTTGGATGTGAAAATGCACCCCGTTGAAGGGGAAAACTCTACAAATAAGGACGCAATAAGCCTTAAAGTTTTTGAAAACGAAAAAGAAGAAAAAGATTTTATTTTAAACGAAATTAAAAACATAAAGAAAAAATACCCCGAAAAGTCAATCGGAGTACTTACAAGGAGCAACTGGGCTCTTAACAATTGGGCAGAATTTCTTGAAGGAAATTACATTAAAACCGCTAAAAACTTTGATACCCTAAACAACAACTTGGTTTTTAGAGTAGTCTTGGCCATATTCAGCTTTATTTGTGATCCAAAACACAAAAAAACACTATTAGAAAGCCTTGAAATTCTTCTTGATTTACCTCAATACCAAGGTGAGAGGGAAATTTTGACTTTTGCCAAAAACGAAGACTTTCTAAGTCAAAACGGCGAAAAATATCAACTTTGGTGGGATTTAAAATATTTTCTTTGCAAAAATTCGCCAACACCAATGGAACTTGTGCTTGAGATAGGAAATTATTATTTTAAAAACACACTTGAAAATTCAAATATAGCAATGGTTTACACAGTTGTTGAGAATTTATATAAAACTCAAAAAACCTTTGAAGCGACAGTTTTAAGGATGAGAGAAATTGCAAACAAAATAAACAAAAGTGTAAATTTCTTCAAGGAGGAAAAACAAACCCAAAACGAGCAAGAGGTAAGAATAATGACGCTGCACAAGGCAAAAGGGGATGAGTTCGATTTTGTTTTCATACCTGAGCTTAGTGTTGATAATTTAGCCTTAAAAAATGAAGATGTTGAACTGAAAGAAAATACAAAATTCTTACGCGCAATTAAAACTAATCCTAAAAGTGAAGAGGAATTAAGGCAAGAAATAGCTGATGAAAACTTTCGTTTGCTCTATGTTGGGATTACAAGGGCAAAATTAAAGCTGTACATAAGCTGCGCCAAAACTTATAAAGTGTATAAAAAAGACAGAAAAACCCGCCCTTCGGACATACTTGAAACAAAAGGAGAAGACTATGGACACGTTTAGCGTTAATTCTCTTAAAATCCTTGAAAAAAGCCTTGAAGAATTTGAAAATAAATATATATTTCATTTGGACTTTATAAACAAAAACGAAGCCGCGCAAAAGGGTGAAAGACTCCATGCGCTTATTTCCTACTACATTAAGGGTTTTGAAATTGAAAAAATGGTAAATTCGCTTGAAGATGATGAGAAAAAACTATTTTTAAACCTTATAAATTCAAGCCTTTTTGGCAAAAAAGAAAATTTTATAAAATCCGAGGAAAGTTTTTTGGTTAAAGTTATAGAAAATAATTTAAACTTCTACCTAACAGGCAGATTTGACGCGGTATATAAGGACAATGAAAAAATTATAATTTATGATTGGAAATCAAAAAACATACCGCAAGAGCCGCAAGAAGACTTACAGAGCATAGTTTACCTGTATTGCGGTGCAAAAATTTTCAACACGAAAAACATATCTCTTAAATACATTTCGCTTTTTGACCACAGCTCAAGCGAGGTTTGCTATAAAGACGATAATACTTATCGCACAAGGATTTTAGATATAATAAAGAAACTGCCGATAAAATATTTAACTTAATTTTGTTAAAATCTCAGGGCCGTCGTCCGTAACTAAAACGGTGTGCTCAAAGTGAGCAGAAGGCTTTTCATCCGCAGTAACAACCGTCCACTCGTCATCCAGCACATAGACATCGTCTTTACCAAGATTTAACATCGGCTCAATGGCTATTGTCATGCCAGATTTTAGAACCGTTTTGTTACCTGTTCTGTAATTAAAAACGAAGGGTTCTTCATGCATGCTTCTGCCTACACCATGCCCGCCGTACTGACGAACAATACCAAGCCCTTTTGAAACGGCAACATCTTCAATAGCACCTGAAACCTCTTCAAGTAAATTACCGCTCATCATTCTTGCAACACCTGCCATAAGCGACTTTTCGGTTGTTTCAAGCAACATTTTTTTATCATCCGTTATCTCGCCCACAGGATACGTCCAAGCGCCGTCCCCTACAAGCCCCCTAAAGGTTGCACCAACGTCAATTGAAATTATATCTCCTGCTTTTAAAATAACGTCTTTCGAAGGTATTCCATGGACAACTTGCTCATTAATTGAGGCACAAATTGAACCGGGGAAACCGTGGTAACCTAAAAAAGTCGGTATAGCTTTGTTATCTCTTATGATTTTTTCTGCTATTTTATCAAGTTCATAAGTTGAAATGCCTTCGCAAACAACTTTTTTCATTTCTTGATGCACAAGAGCAACAATTGAGCCCGCATGGTGCATCAATTTAATTTCTTCTCGAGATTTTCTTGAAATCAATTTATTTTCCTACTCTTCTTCAAAAATAATTTCTTTAATACTTTCCCAAACATCGCTTATCGGAGCATCTGCGTTGATTTCTTCCAATATGCCTTCATTTTCAAAGTATTCAAGAAGCGGTTTTGTTTCGTTTTCGTATGTTTCAAATCTCAATCTTGCAGTTTCTTCGTTGTCGTCTTTTCTTTGAATAAGCTGCGTATCACAAATATCACAGTAATTCATAAGCTTTGGCGGAGAACTTATGAGGTTATAAATCATACCGCATTTAGGGCAAGAACGTCTGTTTACAAGCCTTTGAATTAAAACTTCATTTGCTATATCAAAATAAATTGCAAGAGCGTCATCTTTTAGTGTAAAAGGCGTAACTTCTTTTAAGATGCCCTTTAGTGCGTCTGCCTGCTCGATTGAGCGAGGGAAACCGTCTAAAATGAAGCCGTCTTTGCAGTCATCTTTTTTAATTCTGTCTTTAATAACATTTTGAACAACTTCAATCGGCACAAGTTGACCTTTGTCTATGTATTTTTTAGCTTCAATACCAAATGGAGTGTTATCTTGAATGTTTTTTCTTAGAAGCGAACCTGTGTCAACGTGAGGTATTTCAAGTTTTTGAGACAACCTTGTTGTCTGAGTACCTTTGCCGCACCCCGGAGGGCCTAAGAAAATAAATACTTTTTTCATTTTTTATCCGTCCTTATTGTTGCAAAAAACTTTCGTAATTTTTGGCCAACATATGTGTTTTAATCTGATTTATAAAATCAAGTGCTACACCAACCATGATGATTAATGATGTCGCCCCTAGACCTTGCAAAGTAGTAATATTTGTAATTTTACTTGCTACGGTAGGGATAAGTGCGATTATACCAAGGGAAATTGCACCGATAAATATTGTACGGCCCAAGATTTCATCAAGCTTATCAGCTGTTGGTTTACCTGGTTTAACACCGGGGATAGCCGAACCGTATTTTTTAAGGTTATTTGCAATTTCTTTTGGTTGCATACTTGGAATAATTGAAGCGTAGAAGAATGTTAAAGCCACGATTAACAAGAAATAAATTATATAATAACTTAAACTTGAGGGACTTAAGAACAAACTCATTTGCTCAAATATATTTCTTACGACGCCTTCAGGCAATTTCATCTGCTGAACAAAGCTTAAAATTGTAGCAGGGAAAAGCAAAATTGCAATCGCAAAGATAATCGGCATAACACCACCTGGGTTTAATTTAAACGGTATATTTGTGTTTGCACCGCCATAAACCTTGTTACCCACTTGGCGTCTTGCGCTTACTATCGGAACTTTTCTTACTGCATCTTGAAATACAATAATAAATATGATTGTTGCAACAAATATAGCAAGCAAACCTACGAGCCCCAACTGCAACATTGAATCTTGAGATACAAGAGTTGCCGTACGTGAGGCGTACAGAGGAATACCGGAGATAATACCTATAAAGATAATTAATGAACCACCGTTACCCACACCTTTTTCGGTAATTAGTTCAGCCAGCCACATAACAAAAACCGAACCTGCGGTAAGTGCGGCCATTGAACCCAAGAAAAATAAAGGCGGGTTAACGGTGTGGACGATAGAATTTGGCAATTTAGATAAAATCATAACAAATACAAATGATTGGAAAAGTGCCAAAATTACCGTGAACTGACGGGTGAGCTGCTGTATTTTTCGCCTTCCCGCTTCACCTTCTTCTTTTTGCAGTTTTTCAAGATAGGGAATAATAACAGCTAAAAGCTGCATTATAATTGAAGCAGTGATATATGGCCCGATACCCAAGGCAAAGATTGAAACCTTACCTAAAGCACCGCCTGAAAACAGGTCAAGGAAGCCAATCATATTGTTTCCCGCTGCCATAGCCTGAAAAACTTCGTTATTAATACCATAAATAGGTAGTTGAGCGCCAAATCTGAACAAAGCGATTATAGCAAAAGTGAAAATCAACTTTTGCTTTAAACCGCTCGCTCTAAAATTGCTCATTAAACTCTCCAGCATTTGCTGGCTGTTAATTTGCTGTTGCATTAAACTAATTCAACCTTTCCGCCTGCTTTTTCGATTTTTTCTTTTGCAGATGCCGTAACGTATGTAGCTTTAACAGTGATTGCTTTTTTCAATTCGCCGTTACCCAAAACTCTTAGTACAACACAAGAAGGATGTGCTTTTTTGTTTTGGATTAAAGTTAATAAATCAACGCTGTCGCCTTCAAATTCGTTTAAATCGCAAACATTGATTTCAGCTGTTTGAAGAGCAAATCTGTTTTTAAAGCCTTTTAATTTAGGCATTTGACGGTATGATGGCATTTGACCGCCTTCAAAACCTCTTTTTGAGCTTCTGCCTGATCTTTGACCTTCACCGTTATGGCCGCGGCAAGAAGTTTTACCATGTCCTGATGAACGGCCTCTGCCAACTCTTTTAGATTTAGATACAGAGCCTTCTGCAGGTTTCAAATCTTCTAATGTTATCATTTATATACCTTTTCTTTCTATTTAACTACTTGTACCAAATGAGGGATTTTGTTAACCATACCCATAATTGTAGCAGAGGGTAAGTGTTCAACGATTTGATTTGTTTTTGTCAAACCAAGCGCACGTACAATTTTAACATGTTTTTCCGGTGCGCCTATTGTACTTTTTACTAATTTTATTTGAATTTTTTCTTCTTTTTTAGCCATTTTGCACCTTCCTTAACCTAACATTTTCTTCATGTCAATTCCGCGAGAACGAGCAACGTCAGAAAATGCTCTTAAATTTTTAAGTGCGTTCAAAGTTGCATTAGCCGCATTCAACGGAGATTTTGAACCTAATGATTTTGATAAAATATTTTCTACACCTGATAATTCAAGTACTGCACGAACTGCACCACCTGCGATTACACCGGTACCTTGAGAAGCAGGTTTTAATACAACCGAACCCGCACCTGAACGACCTGTAATCATATGAGGAATTGTAGTTTTGAAAATCGGCACGGTAATAAGATTTTTTCTTGCATCGGCAACTGCTTTTTGAATTGCAATAATAACTTCAGCAGCTTTTGCAACACCCATACCAACTTGACCTTTTTTGTTACCAACGATAACAATTGCTCTAAAGCTAAGTTTTTTACCACCTTTAACAACTTTTGTTACACGGCGGATTTGAACAACTTGCTCTTTCCATTCTGATTCAACAGGTTCAACTGTTTCGATTTTTCTTCTTCTTTGTCCTCTTCTTTGAGGTTTAAGTTGTTGAACTTCTTCAACTTCTTGAGCAACTTGTGTTTCTTTTACTTCTTCAACTTCTGTTGCTTCGTTTTGAATTACTTCTTTTTCTTCCACGTTTATACCTTTCAATTAATATAATACTTTTCTCTTAAAAAATGAAAATAGCAAAACAGGGCTAAATCAAGCCTATTTAAACTATTGGGTTTTGAGATTAATTTCTGACATGTATAATTTTACATGCTCATATTTTAATTGCAAGCCCTATCTTACTTTGTTTTCATTTCCCGCAATAAGTCTTTTAATGTTTTCTCTGTGAAGATAAACAATAAACACGGCCGCAATCAAGCAATAAAGCACATAAGCCGGCGGCTCGGATAGAAAATACATAATAAGAGGGGATAAAATTAAAGCTATAATTGAACCCAAAGAAACGTAGCGGCTAAAGTATGTAATAATAGACCAAATAAATGCAATTATAAGTCCTGCAAGAGGTGATAGAGCTAAAATTGTACCAACACCCGATGCAACCGATTTACCGCCTTTAAAGCCCAAAAATAGGGGTTTTGAGTGTCCGATAATTACAAAAATCGCACTTGCAACGGCAAAAATACCGTAAGGATCAAGTAAAAGACCTGCTCCAAGAGCAACTTTTGCTAAAACAACAGGAAGAGCTCCCTTAAAGGCATCAAGCAGCATTACGATAAAAAACCATTTTTTGCCCAATACTCTCTTTACGTTAGTAGCACCGGTTGAGCCTGAACCGACTTGCCTTATGTCTTTTCCTGTTTTTAATTTGACAATTATGTATCCTGTCGGGATTGAACCAATTAAGTAAGCTACAACGCAGAAGCCGATTAAAATTCTAATCGCCTCCATTGAATAGTAAGATAAGAAATTATTGTACAAAAATTGCATCATTTATCCCCCTTTTGCCTATAGGAAATCCTTACAGGCACTCCGAAAAATCCAAAAGCATCTCTTAGTTTTTTAAGTAAATATCTTTTATAAGAGTCTTTAATTAAATCTTTGTTGTTTATAAACAAAACAAAAGTCGGCGGTTTTGTTTTTGGCTGGGTGGTGTAGTAAATTCTGAGCATTTTACCCTTAATCGAAGCAGGCGGATTAAGCGCAAACGCTTCGTTTACAACTTTGTTTAAAATACCTGTCGAAATTCTTTTTGCACGCTCAAAAGCCACCTCTTTTGCCACTTCAAAAATTTGGTTAAGCCTTTGACCTGTTTTTGCACTGACAAAAAGCTTTTTAGCATAATTTAAAAACGGAACTTCAGCCTCAACCTGTTTTTCATAAGTATGAGTTTGAACATTTTTCTTTAAATCCCATTTATTAAAAGCAAGAATAATACCGCAGCCCGAATCCTCGGCAATTTGAGCTATTTTCTTATCCTGATCGGTAATGCCTTCTTCACAATCAATAACCAAAAGAGCAACATCAGCCTCTCTTATAGAGCGAATTGCCCTGTCAACAGCAAAAGCCTCAACGCCGTAGTCAACTTTTGACTTTTTTCTAATCCCTGCGGTGTCAATTAGGATATATTCCTGATTATCGTAAAAAATTCTTGAATTTATACTGTCTCTTGTTGTGCCTGAAACATCGCTTACAATAGCTCTTTGCTCATTTAGCAAATTGTTCAAAATTGAACTTTTACCTGCATTTGGCTTGCCCACAATAGCTATTTTTATTGCGTCTTGCTCATCTTCAAGACTTTTTTGCACTTCAATATCTTTAACTATTTCATCCAATAAATCGCCGACACCGCCACAGCCATGAAGAGCAGTAATTGCATAAGGTTCACCAAAACCCAATGCGTAAAATTCGGCTATATTGTCTTTTTGCTCAGGTGAATCCACCTTGTTTGCAACAAGTAAGACTTCTTTTTTTGATTTCCTTAAAATATTGGCAATATCGTAATCATAAGGACTTAAGCCGCTTTTAGCGTCCACAAGAAAAATAATCGTATTGGCTTCTTCAACAGCCAAAGTAGCTTGAGACAAGATATTATTCACAAACTCGTCATCATCCCCGATAATTATACCGCCCGTATCAATTATCGTAAAATCTCTGCCTTGCCAAGTTGCATCAAAATATATCCTATCACGGGTAACGCCGGGCATATCGTCAACTATTGATTTTCTTGCACCGACAATTCTGTTGACAAGTGTTGATTTACCGACGTTTGGACGCCCTACTATTGCTACAATTTTATCATTCATAGAAAAATTATATATTAAACAAAATATAATTTTATAAAGATAATATAAATATTTACATTAAGATATTGACATCAAAAAATGTAAGCAATACAATAAAAATCCGATGTAACAAACAAGTTAAAAGACTTGTAATGAGGTAGGGAAAAATGATAAGACCCATTCAGGCAATAACTGCCAAAACACAATGTTCAAAACCTGTTACATTCGGTGCTCACAAACAATACCAAAGCGCACTTAACAGGTTTGAAAAAGGTGAAAAATTAGACATCAACTGCTGCGGAAGACGTGAACTAAGCGTTAACGGGCAGAAATTAGATGTAATTGCCTAGCCGAATTAATTGACAACAACCCTAAAACACGAAGTGCAACCCCTTCGTGTTTTTTATTTATGGTAAAATTTTATTATGTTCACAGGATTAATTGAAGAAATCGGCACAATAAAAACAATAAGTAATAAAGGCGAAGGGCTTATTATCGAAACAAGTGCATACTTTTCTCCCGAGCTTAAAATAGGCGAATCTGTCGCCATTAACGGAGCATGCCAGAGTGTCATAGAGAAAAGTCCAAATTCTTTTAAAGTTTTTTGTATGAAAGAAAGCCTGAACAGAACAAACCTAAAACGCCTTAAGGCAGGCGATAAGGTTAATCTTGAACGTGCTATGCTGTTAACTTCAAGGCTGGATGGGCACATTGTACAAGGGCATATTGATTTTGAAGCCAAATTCAAAGGAAAAGTACAAGAAGGTTTGAGCAAAGTTTTTGAGTTTGAGTGTACAACCGAGCAAATGGTTGAAAAAGGCTCTGTATCAATAAACGGGGTAAGCCTTACCATAAGTAAGCTGACACCTTATTCATTTTGTGTTTCTCTAATTCCGCAAACACTTGAGAGAACAAATTTAGACGAGCTTAAAAGCGGTGATTTTGTAAACATTGAGGTTGATATATTTGCAAAATATATTGAAAAATTTTTGTCAGCAAAAGATAATAAAAGCAGAATAAGTGAAGACTTTTTAAGGGAAAATGGCTATTTTTAGCTTATTTTGGGGGTATTTCGATGAACAAAAACTTTTTTAATACCATAGAAGAAGCTATCGAGGATTTTAAAAACGGAAAAGGCGTTATCGTAGCGGATGATGAGGACCGTGAAAACGAAGGCGATTTGCTTTTTCCTGCGGAATTTTCAAACCCTGAAATTATAAACTTTATGGCAAGTCAGTGCAAAGGACTTGTATGCCTTGCCGTTGATAAAAAAATAGCCGACAGGGTGGGTATTGGCCCAATGGTTAAAAATAATACCGATATTAAAGGTACAAACTTTACCCAAAGTGTAGATGCAGACCCAAAATTCGGTGTTACAACAGGGATAAGCGCTCCTGACAGAGCAAAAACCGTTGAAGTAATTTTAAACGAAAATTCAAAACCCGAAGATTTAAGACGCCCGGGGCATATTTTCCCGATTATTGCAAAAGAAGGCGGTGTTTTAAAAAGATCGGGTCATACTGAATCGGGTGTGGATTTAGCTCGCCTTGCAGGACTTAAACCTGCTGCCATTATGTGCGAAATTATGAAAGAAGACGGCACTATGGCAAGAAGAGACGACCTTTCTGAATTTGCAAAAAAACACAATTATAAATTTGTAACAGTGGCACAGCTTATTGAATATCGCCTAAGAGAAGAAAGGTTTGTCAAAAGAGAGATAAGAACCAAGCTTCCAACCGCTTTTGGCGACTTTGAAATATACGGTTATGTGGATGAACTAACCAAAAAAGAACACGTCGCACTTGTAAAAGACAACGGAGAAGATAAAACTCCTCTTGTAAGAATGCACTCCTGCTGTCTTACGGGGGATATTTTCCACAGTTTAAAATGCGACTGCAATCAGCAACTTCAAGCTTCCCTAAAAATGATAAACGACTACGGAAAAGGGGCTTTAGTGTATATTTTAGACCATGAGGGACGAGGAATAGGGCTTGTAAACAAATTAAAAGCTTATGCTCTTCAAGATAAGGGTCAAGACACAATTGAGGCAAATATTTCACTTGGTTTCAAAAGCGATTTAAGAAACTACGGTGTTGGCGCTCAAATTCTTTATGATTTGGGTTATAAAAAAATAAAACTCATAACAAATAACCCTACAAAAATTGTTGCACTTAAAGGCTATGGAATTGAAATTGAAGAAAGGGTGTCAATAACCCCTGATATCAACCAATTTAACGAAAGATACATAATGACCAAAAAAGAAAAAATGCATCATTTGATATCAGAGTGTCCCTGTGGTATAATCTCTTCAAATTAGCTAAGGAAGTTTTAAATGTATCAAACAGAAGTCTTGAGTGAAAATTATTTTAAAATATTTGCCGGAGTCTATAATGACTTCAGGCTTAAATGTGCTCAAGATTACAAGTTTGAAATTGACCCTCTTAACTATCAAGAATTCCTTGAATATTTTAATAAAAAACTCTTAAACTGCATTCTTCTTGTTGAAGATAACATTCCGACAGGCTTTTTGGCTTATTCTTGCGCAAGTAAAGAGGCTATTGAGCTGTTTTTAATTCACATTTTAGGCAATGAAAGAGTTGATGAAAAAAGAGATGCGCTTGTTGAAAGATTTTTACAAGAAACGCAAAACGAAAGAAAAGAAGCCCTTGTAAGCTATCCTATGCTTGGTGTTCAAGCCGAGTATAAAAACAGATTGGCATTATTTAATTTTAAATTTATAGATTTAGCTGTTATGGTTTTTGACATAACAAACAAACACTTGATAAAAGAGGTTGAAAAGGTTAATTTATACTCTCTTCCGATAGGGTATAAAATTGTTCCTTATAATGAAATTTATGAAAAAGAGCTTGCAACCCTTATTTTAAAAAGCTTTAAAGAGTCCAGCGATATTAATTTTGATGTTCGTTTTGGAACAATTGAAGGCTGTAAAGATATTGCGGAAAAAATTACAAAATCAATTTACGGAAGGTTTTTAGCTGATTGTTCTAAAATCCTGATGCATGAAAATAAACCCGCAGGTTTTTGTTTTGCAAACATTACGGGAGAAACAATAGGAAACATCCCGCTTATCGGAATCTTAAAAGAACACCAAGGCATGGGGCTTTCTAAACTGCTTTTAAAGTCAACTGTTGGCGATGTTGCAAAACTTAACCAGTCAGGTTATCTAAACTTAAAAGAATTAAACGCAAGTGTTGATCTTAATAATATGCATGCTGTTAAAATGTACGAAAACTGCGGGTTTACTCGATCGTACAGCTATCCTCAAGCATATTTGGAAAAAAGTAACAGTAGTTTAGATTTATAAAGGAAGAAAAAATGAAAGACAAAGATTTTTTAATGATTCCAGGACCTACACCGGTTCCTGAGAGCGTACTTTTAGCTATGGCAAAACATCCAATCGGACACAGAAGTACTGAGTTTTCAGCAATTGTAAGACGTGTTGAAGAAAACTTAAAATGGGTTTTCCAAACAAAACACGATGTTCAAATATACACTTCATCAGGCACGGGTGCAATGGATTCAGCTATTTCAAACCTTGTAAATGCCGGAGATAAAGTTTTATCATTGATTATAGGTAACTTTGGCGCACGTTGGGCAAAAATTGCAGCTTCAAGAGGTGCTGATGTTCAAAAGCTTGAAGTTCCATACGGACAAGCAATCAACCCAAATGAACTTAAAAAAATCTTAGATGCAGATACAAATAAAGAAATTAAAGTTGTAACACTAACCCACAACGAAACTTCAACAGGTGTTACAAACCCTGTCAAAGAACTTGCAAAAATTATCCGCGAACACGGTGCAGTATCTATTGTTGACGGTATTACATCAATCGGCGCAATTGATTGTAAAATGGACGAATGGGGAATTGATGTCCTTATTTCAGGCTCACAAAAAGGTTTTATGATTCCTCCGGGACTTGCATTTTTAGTTGCAAACGAAAGAGCTTGGGAATTACACAAACAATGTAAATATCCAAGTTTCTACTTCAATTGGGATGATCACAAAAAGAACTTAGATAAGGACACAACACCTTGGACGCCTGCCGTAAACCTTTTTGTTGCGTTGGATACAGCGCTTCAAATGATGAGAGAAGAAGGCTTAGACAACATCTTTGCGCGTCATAAACACAACGCAACACTTTTAAGACAAGGTCTTAAAGATATGGGTCTAAAACTTTTTGTGGAAGATGAAAGCATTGCAAGCTACGCCATTACTGCTGTTCTACCACCGGAAGGCGTAAGCGTTCCCGATATAAGAAAAACTCTTAAAAACGATTACAATATCGTTGTTGCAAACGGTCAAAACGACCTTAAAGATAAAATTTTCAGAATGGGAACATTAGGCTTTGTAACAGAACGTGATGTTCTAACTGCACTTGCAAGCTTAAAAGCAACAATTGACAAACTAAAAAAATAAGGAAAGTATAATATGGCAAAAGTTTTAATTACGGATAAAATTAACGAAGCTGCCGTTAAAATTGTTGAAGAGGTAGCAACCGTTGATAATCTTCCCACAATGGATGAAGATGAATTATGTAAAATAATTGGCGAATACGACGCACTTTTAGTCAGAAGCCAAACAAAAGTTACGCCAAAAATTATTGAAGCCGGCAAAAACTTAAAAATCATAGGTAGAGCAGGCGTTGGCGTAGATAACATTGACCTTGATGCAGCGACATCAAAAGGTATTATTGTAGTAAACTCACCTGACGGTAACACAAATGCAGCTGCCGAACATACTGTTGCAATGATGTTATCTATGGTAAGAAACATCCCCGAAGCCGTTAAATCGGTAAAAGAAGGTAAATGGGAACGTTCAAAATTTACAGGTGTCGAAGTTTTCGGTAAAACTTTGGGTATTATCGGGCTTGGTAAAATCGGCCACCACGTTGCCGAAGTAGCTCTTGCTCTTGGCATGAAAGTTGTTGTTTTTGACCCATACACATCAGCTCAAATGGTTGAAAATATGGGTGCAAAATATATTCAACATTTGGATGATTTCTGGGGAATGTGCGATTTTATTACAATTCACACCCCAAAAACAAAAGAAACAACATCTTTAATTAATAAAAACACAATAAACAGAATGAAAAAAGGTGTAAGAATTGTAAACTGCGCAAGAGGCGGTATTATTGACGAAGCAGCCCTTAAAGAAGCGCTTGAGTCAGGACAGGTTGCATCTTGCGCTCTTGATGTTTATGAAGATGAAAAAAATATCCAAAACAACGTACTTTTAGGCTTTGGCAAAAACGTTGTACTTACTCCTCACTTAGGTGCAAGCACTGATGAAGCACAAATAAACGTTGCTCTTGATGTTGCTCATCAGGTTGTTGCAGTGCTATCGGGCGGAGATGCTACAAGTGCGGTAAATATTCCATCCTTAAAACCGCAAAAACTTGAGCCTGTTAAGGATTATATGCCAATAGCCGAAAACATTGCGCAAATGGCTTCTCAATTATCTAAGGGTAATTTAAAATCAATAGATATTGAAGTCAAAGGAAAATTGGCAGAGCTTGATACTTCACCTCTTGAAACGGCAATTCTAAAAGGAGTTTTATCAAGCAACCTTGTTGGGGTTAACTATGTTAACGCACCACTTTTGGCGCAAAAAAGAGGTATAAATCTTTCTACAAAGAAATCTCAACAATCAACAGATTATATAGGCTCAATCTCTGTAACCTTAAATACAGACGGTGGTTGCACATCAATTTCGGGAGCTTTAATTGCGCAACACATCAAAAGAATTGTTAAAATCAACGAATACAATACTTCAATTAAACCCGAAAAACATATGCTGATTGTACCTCATGAAAACAAACCCGGTATGATTGGCGCTGTTGCAACCGTTTTAGGCGATGACGGAATTAACATTTCTCGTATGCAGTGCGCTCAAAAGTCTTATGCAAAAGGACAAGCACGAGAAGATGAAAAAAGCATCATGATAATTAACACAGATGATACTGTTGAGCAAAACACTTTAAACAAAATAGCTAAAATTAACGGTATTGATGAACCTTGCTACATAAAATTAAACGTTTAAAGTTACAAAACTTAACATAATTAAAAATCCTGTCAATTATTTGGGCAGGATTTTTTTTATTAAAGAGTAGGAAGTTTTGTTTTAGGTTATAGAAGGAAGGTTTACTTATGTCTATGAATGGTATTACAGGTTACAATGCATACTCTTATTCAAACCCGTATGCAGTTAACAACACTTACAATAACGCCAATACGACAGCATTTCAGGGCGGCGATACAACAACATTTACAACAGCTCAAGAAAAAGATGAAGGCATCAACCCGCTTTTAGTTATCGGAGGTGCCTTAGCGGCGGCTGGAACAGTTGCTTACGCTATTAAAAGAGGTAAAACAATCAATCTTGCAAACCTAACTGACGACGCAGCAAAGCAAGCTGATAACCTTAAAGGTCTTAAAGGTGTTTGGAATAATTTAAAAATTGGTGCTAAATCAATTTTCACAAAAGCAGGACGAGAAGCGTCAAATGCGGCATCACAAAACAATGCTATCAATGAAGTCCTTAAACAGCTTGGCGAAGATGCTTCAAAAATTGATGCCGACAATCTAAAAACTATTATAGAAAAACAAGTAAAGACTGCAAATCCTGAAGCAACAGCTGAAGATGTAGCAAAAGTTGTAGAACAATACATTAAAAAGAGCGGAGACAAAACAACAGTAATAACAAACGGTTTGGAAGAACTTCTTCAAGGCTATAAGGCTAAAAACACAAACGGGATTAAAAATTTCTTTTCAGCAAGCCAATTAAAATCAACAACAGAAAATGCCGCAAAAGCAGCGGGCAAGGCTACATCAGAAAACACAGTACAAACAAGTACTGTACAAAATAGAATACAAGGCATAAAAGACGATTTGACAAAAAAAATAGACGCTGCAAATGATGAACTCAGTAAAGCAAGAGACGCTCAAGATAAAAAAGAAATCCAAGAAGCAATAAGCGGTTACAAAAAACAATTGGAAGAAATTAATTTAGCAGAAGATGCAGCATATTGGGATGCAAGTTTTGACACTTAATATTAAAATATAGAGTTAATTGTAAAGCAGTGTAACAAAATAAATTTTTAATCTCAAAAAAAGTCAATTTTATTTATTCACATGATTTAATAAGACAGAAAAGAAAATAATTTGGAAAGGGAATAATATGCAAGTAAACGGTATTAGTTCTTACAGTGCTCCTAAAATGGCATTCAAGGGTGAAGGTGTCGGAGAGAAAAAAGGAATTAATAAAAAAGCTGCAATCGCAGCAGGCGTTGGTGCAGCAGCAGTAGCCGTAGGAACAACAATTTATGCTTTTAAAAAAGGCAAAACCGTAAACGGAGCAGACGGCAAGCTTCTTGAAAATCTTAAGACAGGTTTCCAAGAGATAGGCAGAACAATTAAAAAAGGAATAGACAAAATTTTTAAAAAAGAAGATACTAAGGCAGAGGAAGCGCTGATTCAAAACGCAAGAGAAGCCATTGTTACTACATCCGATATGGCAGCCCGAGATGCTGATTTAGTTGAGCGTTATGGAAAAAATATGTCTGAAGTAGCATACTTCCATTGCTTATAATCAATTTATAAAGATAAAACTCAAAGGATTTCCCTTTGAGTTTTTTTATGCTATAATGCGTAGCAGTTAGGTTGTATTTTGTAAAGCATTGTAACGAAATTTATTTTTGTTTTTACAATTCTAGCAATTTTAACTATTCACATGATTTAACTAGACAGAAGGTAGTTGATAATAACTCAGAAAGGGAATAATAATGCAAGTAAACGGTATTAATTCTTACAGCGCTCCTAAAATGGCATTTAAGGGTGAAGGTGCTGAAGAGAAAAAAGGAATTAACAAAAAAGCTGCAATCGCAGCAGGCGTTGGTGCAGCAGCAGTTGCTGCAGGAACTATTGCTCTTGGCATCCATGGCAAAAAAATAGCAGGTGCAGATGTAGATGCTAAAGGTATTAAAAAGGCTTTTGCATTTGTAAAAACAGGGGCTGAAGATGTTTATAACGCAGTAAAGAAATTTGCTTCAGATACCATTGAAAATATCAAGGAAAAAACTCGTAAACCTGAAGAAACTCCTGCCGCTCAAGTAGAAATACCTACAGAAGCTCCAGCTGAAATGGTTTAAGAGTTAAACAAAACAAATTAATAAAAAGGCTGTATTTATTACACAGCCTTTTTATTTTGCAAATATTATTGTTAATCATATAATATAAAGGTAATGATTAACATTAAAAAAACACTTTTCTTTCAAGGCATTAATTTGTTTTGGAATGAAATACAAGATTTTTTAATTACCCTTGGCAACATCGGCAAGGATTTTTTACGCGTATGTGCTACTCTATCAAGGCTCAAAATTAAGCCCAATGTTCTTATGGAACAATTTTCGCGTTTTTCAATTGACTCTTTGCCAATAACACTAACTATTGTCAGCATGACATCAATTATTATTGCCATGCAAATTGCCCCCGAGCTTGCAAAACAGGGAGCGGGAAACTATGTAGGCTCATTGTCCGCTCTTGTTATGGTAAGGGAGCTTTCAGCAATTATGGCAGGCTTTGCAATAATTTCCATGATAGGTTCATCCTACGCATCGGAAATCGCATCAATGGCGGTAACAGACCAGATAAGCGCCATGAAAGTTCTTAAGGTTGATCCCGTTGAGTATCTCATTGTTCCAAGATTTTTAGCAGGGGTTATTATGATGCCTTTTGTTGTAATTATTGCAACCTTATGCGGACTTATTTTTGCAGCTGTAATTTCGAACCTGACCGCCGAGATAACGTATTTAAACTTCATAAGCTCAATGTGGCATGGGCTTTTTGTAAAGGATATTTTTGTAGCACTTTTAAAATCATCATTTTTTGGCGGCACAATAGCACTAATCAGCTGCTCTTGCGGTTATTCAACAAGGGGTGGTGCCCTTGAAGTCGGCACATCAACCACTCGTGCGGTTGTATGGTCTTTTGTAGCAATAGCATTGTGGGATTACATTTTTGCAAGTATATTTTATTTATAGGTTTAAAAATGGGTATAGAGGTCAGAAATTTAACAAAAGAATTTAATAATAAAAAGGTCTTAAACAATATTAATTTTAAAGTTGAAGACGGTGAAACTCTTGGCGTTGTAGGTTTCTCAGGCAGTGGCAAAAGTACGTTACTAAAAATAATAAGTAACTTGCTCTACCCTAACTCCGGAGAAATAATTAAAACACCCGCTAACGCAGATATTGCAATGACTTTTCAATACAGTGCATTATTTGACTTTCTTAACGTATTTGAAAACATTGCTTTTCCGTTAATGGAGCGAAAAGAGTTTCGCGGAAAATATAACGAAGAGCAGCTAAGAGAAATAGTTGCCCAAAAGCTTAAACTTGTCGGGTTACAAGGAATTGAAAACAAATACCCCTCTGAACTTTCAGGCGGTATGCAAAAAAGGGTCGGCTTTGCTCGAGCTATTGTTACAAACCCTAAAATCATTCTCTATGATGAACCGACAGCGGGACTTGACCCTGTGTCTTCTACTTTAATTGAAAACTATATTGTGGAGCTAAAAAAAGAACTAAATGCAAGCTGCCTTGTTGTAACTCACCAACTCTCAACCATAAAAAGAGCAACAGATAAGGCGATTATGCTCTATGAGGGAAATATTGTCTTTGAAGGCTCAACCGAGGAGCTTCTTAAAGGAAATAACCCCTATACAAGACAGTTTGTAACTGCGTCCATAGAAGGACCTATGAAAATTAAGTCAATGTAAAATTTTTAAGGTATAATAAAGAAAAAATCGGAAAGTATTATGGAACCTAAGAAAACATCATCATCACTAAAAGTCGGTATTTTGACCCTAAGTGCAATTTTTATATTAATCTTTACAGTCCTTTGGATTAAAGGAAGAAGCTTGTCAGCCGGAGAAAGAATTGAAGTCATATTCAAAGACGTAAACGGTATGAGAGCAGGCTCCGGTGTGCAGATGATGGGGCTTAGAATAGGCCAGGTTGAAGAAATTACACCGATAATTAACGGAAAAAACAGCTATATTAAGCTTAAATTCGTAATTACGGAAAAAGACCTTGAAATTCCTGTGGCATCAACAATCTCAATTCAGCAGTCAGGCTTAATCGGAGAGCAATTCTTGGAAATTACTCCGCCAAAAATACAAACAATGTTCACTGAAACCATAAAAAGCACCACCTCAATTAAAAGAGGCCAGGAAATTTTTATGATTTTATCTGACAAAAAACATAAAATCGGCTATGTAGAAGAGTGCATCGTGCTTCCTACGAGCCAAATTCCTTTTGATTTAAAAAATAAAATTTCAACAAGCAATACTTTAAGAATTAAATATACAATTACAATGCCGGGGCTAATTTTGGACAATGATAATTTAGCAGCCAAAATTGCAGATAACGAATTAATGTTCTACGATTTAAACGGCGAAAAACTTTATCTGCCAAACCAAGACTCAAAATACACCGTAATTGAGCCTATGAGAATAAGCGACTTTATGGAAATTAACTACAAAGCGTCAAAATCACTCAACGAAACAAACGAAAAGATTGCCGAAATTCTTTCTGATGAGATGATAAGCGAGCTTAAAGAAAGTGTTAAAAATATAAACGAGCTTACAAAAACAGCCTCAACAACTCTTGATAAAGCTCAACTTTTAATAGATTCTTCAAAAGACGAACTTGAAGAGGTGCTTGCTCAGTCTAACAAACTTATTTCAAAGTTAATCGTATTGTCTGACAACATTAACGAAATCGCATCAGATGAAGAGTTTAAGGACAACTTAACAACCACAGTAAAATCGGTAGGAGAGCTTTCAACAAATATCAACACGATACTTGAGGACAAGAAAACAAAAGAAATTCTTGCTAACACAAATGAAATTTCAAGAAACTTGGCAGACATCTCTTCTTATATGAACGAATTTACAAAAGATGACAAGCTTAAAAACGACATTACATCTACCGTTTCAAATATAAATAAAATCTCTGCAAACATAAACAAAACTCTAAACAACCTAAACAATTTAGACTCTTGTCAAAAAGCAAGTATAGACACAATTCTTTCGGATGCTGTTGTTACTTCAAGGAATTTAAGAAAGTTCTCGGAAAAGCTGAACAAAAGATTTTTATTGTTCAGATTGATGTTCTAGAAGATGAAAAATTTAAAAGTATTTATAACTGATTTTCATTATAAAACCGGCAAAATTAACCCCTTTGTCGGCCTTATAATGTATTTAATTCTTTTTATACCCTCACTCTTTTATTTCTTTGCAATTAAAATTAAAAATTTTCTATACGCAATAAATCTGCTAAAAGAAAAAGAGGCTAAACCTTGTGTAATTTGTGTCGGCAACTTAACAACGGGCGGAGTAGGCAAAACCCCTGTCGTATTTGAAATTGCAAACTATATTGCAAATACCCTAAACAAAAAAACTGCCGTGATATACAGAGGCTACAAGGGAAAATTAGACAACAAGAAAGTAAATATAATAAAAGATTATAATAAAATCTACTACGATGACGGTGCAATTTGCGGGGATGAAGCACTTTTGTGCGCAAAAAACACCAAAAACTGTATTGTCTTAACTTCAAAAAACAGGAAATTGGCGGCAGATTTTGCACACAACAACTTTGGCTGCCAAGTTGTAATCTTAGACGACGGTTTTTCAAACAGAAAAATTAAAAAAGATTTATCAATAGTTATAATAGACTCAAAAAAACAATTCGGAAATTCTCAACTTTTGCCTCTTGGCCCTCTAAGAGAACCATTAAGCGAAATTAAAAGAGCAGATTTAATTTTAATAATGAATAAGGATGATGAAAATTGTGAGAATTCAATTTTAAAATTAAAGAAAAAAATTAAAAATAAACCCCTTTATAAAATTGAATTTTTACCGGATTGTTACTATAACATTAAAAATTCCCTTGAAATTAACCCGTCAGGAGAAAATATTTTGGCATTTTGCGCCATAGGTCAGCCGGAACAGTTTTACACTTACTTAAAAAAAGATTTTAATCTTGTCTTTAAAAAGAGCTATCCCGACCATTGGGAGTTTAAAAGAGAGGATATTAATTATCTTATTAAAAAAGCAAAAGAACTTAATGCCAAATACATTCTAACAACTCAAAAGGACGAGGTAAAAATTAAGCCTCTGCTTGAAAATCAAGAAGATATGGCTTTTATAAGTTTAAAAATGAAAGTAAATTTCCCTGAGGATAATTTGCTTTGGGCAGTTGAAAAAAGAGTGAGGGAGTTATGAAATTAAGCGAAATATACGCAAAAAAAGATAAGCCCATAATATCTTTTGAAGTTTTTCCGCCAAAGGGCGAGGGGTTAGACGAAAAAATTGAAAAGCTTTTTGAAGAATTAAAATTAATGTGTCAAAATAAACCCGCCTTAATTTCAGTTACCTACGGTGCGGGCGGCTCAAACAGAAGCACTTCTTTAAAGATAGTTCAAGAGCTTAAAAAACATCTTAATCAACCAGTAATGCCTCACTTTACCTGCGTTTGCTCAAGCAGAAAATATATTGAAGACTACATAAAAGAAATTGAAGATTTAGGCATATTAAACATTTTAGCTCTAAGAGGTGATGAGCCTGAAGATATTGACGTATGTTACAGAGATTTTAAAAGTGCCATTGAGCTTATTGAATACCTTAGAGGACATAGTGAGCTTGAATTTGCGGTCGCGTCTTATCCTGAAAAGCATCCAAAGGCAAAAACTTTTGAGGATGATTTAAACGTCCTAAAGAAAAAACAGGACTTAGGTGCAAAAGTAACATATACGCAGCTTTTCTACAAAAATGAAAACTTTTATCGCTTTTATGAAAACTGCCTGAAAAATAATATAACAATACCGATAATCCCAGGGGTATTGCCTGTTTGCAGTTTTAAACAATTAAGCAGAATAGTTGAGCTTTCAGGAGTGGATATTGACGGAAAAACACTTGAATACTTTGAAAAATACAAAGATTCAAAAGAAGACACTATAAAAGCAGGGGTAGAATTTGCCTCAAAACAGTGTGAAGACTTGCTTAATTTTGGAGCAAGAGGAATACATTTTTATACTTTAAACAAAGCAAAAAGCTCTTGCGAAGTAATTAAAAACGTTATTTCGTAATTTCAAGCAAGCAGTCAAATATTCTTATGATAATTATTTTGTTGTTCTCATAAACCTTTTGCGAAATTTTTGCATTTTTATATTTTTCACTCAAGGCAAGAAAACGGAACTTTTTAACGTAAAACTTTCTTGTGCCGAGTTTAACAATTGGTGTATAAAAAGGCTTCAGCGCCCTTATGTGGTTATAAATATCTTTCTTAGGCTTCTCTAAATTTAAAATTGTATCCTTATATTCAAGCTGCTTTTCATATGTTGCCCTGCTCTCGTCTTGCTTTTGAGCGATTAAAGTGCCATTTTCAAGACCGTCTAAGACATCTCCTACAAGACCTTGTGCAAACTTTGAACACCTGTCTCTTAATTCACCCGCATTCATATCAGGGTCGATACTTACAGCCTCTTGCAGCAAAATATCTCCGCAGTCAAACCTTTCATCCACATAATGAAAAGTAACGCCGCTTAAATCTTCACCTGATTTTATGGTCCAAAAATAAGGATTTGCGCCGCGATGCCTTGGCAATAACGAGGGATGACAGTTAATAGTGCCGTATTTAGGCAAATTAAAAACCTTTGGAGAAATCTTCTCGCCCCAAGAACCGACTAAAATAACATCAGGCTTAAGTTTTTTAACTTCTCTTATAAACTCTTCACTGTTAACACTTGGTGCTTTGATATCATACACACCAAACGCCTTTAAGATTGAAAAGTCATGACTTGGAGCAAAAATATCTTTTAAAAACAGGGCAAATTTTGAATAATTTACCCTGTCAACTCTCATTGCGCCCACAACCTTGTGCCCTTTAAAAATAGTGCCCGAGATTAGTGAGCATAGCATTTTGTTATATCCGATAACAAGAACTCTAAGCATCTTGATTTTCTTCTTGAGCTTCTTCTTGAACTTCTTGAGTTTCCTCTTGAACTTCTTCTTGAGAATTCATTTGCTCAAGAACTTGTCTTTCTCTTTCATCTTCCATAGCTCTTGCTTGAGACTCAGATTTAATATCAATCTTCCAACCAGTCAAACGGTGTGCAAGACGTACGTTTTGACCTTCTCTACCGATTGCAAGAGAAAGTTGATCGTCAGGAACGATAACAAAAACTTCTTTTCTGTTTTCATCATCAGCCAAAATATCAACAGAGATAATTCTCGCGGGAGAAAGCGCGTTTACGATGTATTCAACAGGATCTTCAGAATATCTTACGATGTCAATTTTTTCGTTTTTCAATTCACCGACAATTGTTTGTATTCTTGAACCTCTTGGCCCGATACAAGCACCAACAGAGTCAACTGACGGGTCATTTGACCAAACGGCAAGTTTTGTTCTAAAGCCTGCTTCACGAGAAATTGACTTAATTTCAACAATTCCGTCTTCAATTTCAGGTACTTCAAGTTCAAACAACTCTCTTACAATTTCAGGATGAGCTTGTGAAACAATAACTTGAGGAAGACGAGAAGTTTCTTTAACGTCAAGAACAAAAACTCTTATTCTGTTGCCGGGTTTGTAGTACTCACCGGGGATTTGTTCGCGAGAAGGCATAACAGCGTCGGTTTTACCTATGTTAACTATAACGTTTCTGTCATCTCTTCTTTGAATTATACCTGTAATAAGCGTACCTTTTTTAGACATAAACTCGTCTAAAACAAGTTTTCTTTCAGCTTCACGAATTCTTTGTGTAATAACTTGTTTTGCGCTTTGTGCTGCAATTCTGCCGAAGTTTTCAGGAGTTACTTCAATTTTAACTTCGTCATCAAGTTCAACTTCTTCGTCGATTTCTTTTGCATCTTCAAGCGAAATTTGAGTATCTTCATCTTCAACTTCTTCAACAACAACTTTTGTTCTAAATACGCCGATTTCACCTGTTGTATCATCCAAAATTGCTTCTACATTTTGCGCGTCTTTATCTTTAATATGCTTTTTATATGCGGCAACTAAAGCGTCGCAAAGTGAAGAAACAAGAACATCTTTTGATATTCCCTTTTCACGCTCAAGCTGTTCTGCTGCTTCAAAAAGAGCTGTTCCAATTTTAATCATCTTCTTCTCCTTTATTTTGATTATTTATTTTTATATCTTCATCAAGTTTAGTGCTAAAAATATTTTCCAAATTAACAATAAACTCTAAAGAGCTTTCCTTGTGAATAATTTTTATACTGTCAGGCTCGATATAATCAACCAAAGTTGCCTTAAATGTCTTATTTTCTATTCCTTCAAGCGGGTTTTTAACTTTAATTAAAACATCTCTGCCTTTAAAAATCTGATATTCTCTTTTAGATTTCAATCTGCGGTTTAACCCCGGAGATGAAACCTCTAGGTAATATTTAACAGGAATAAGCTCGTCTAAAAAATCACCCAAGGAATGAGTAATATCTTCGCAATCCTTATGTGAAACGGGATGATCGGGCGAATATATAAAAATCCTTAAAAACCAGTGTCCGTTTTCCTTTTCCAAGGAAACTTCAAGCGGGATAAGGTTGTACCTCATTGCCGTATTTTCAACAACGGGAAGCAATTTTTCTATTATTTCTTTTTTATTAAAATGTTCTCGCATAATATACCCGATTTTTTTGAAAAAAAAGAACGGTTTTTAAAAAAGCCGTCCGGAATTCTCATTAAATAATCCGTTTGTACCTAATAATTAAGTACTAAATAAGTATATCATAAAAGTAGTAAAAACCAACATTTTTTTAAGTTTTATGTTAAAATATATCCCTAGTCCTTGAATATGAAAAAGATTTTTAAAGAAAATTTTTTACTGATTTTTATATTTGCTCTTATCTCTTTCAACCCCGCATTTGCAATAGAAGAGGTCGAGCTTAATTCTTCTGAAAAATCTAAAAAAGAAATTCTCGCGGATGACGTTGTAACCCTTGATGAAACAATAGACGGGGATGCTACAAGCGATGTTTTATTTGATGATGATTTAGATGATATGGACTTTAAACTGTTTTTAGAAAAAACTTTTGCACAGAAAAAGGCCATAAAATTTGATAGAGGCCCGATTAATGAAATATCGGGAGAATTAAGGTTTCAGGGTATAAACGGCTTTGAAAATTCTGATGGAAATTTTTCTTCAACTTACCCTTTTGACATTAATGCTGTTGTGGAATCAAAATTTGGGGAAAATAAATACAGATTTTTCACTGAATACGCTTTTACAAGAAATGTTGAAGATTTAGACAATCACTTCTTCGGCAAATTTTCAAACTTATACATTGAAAGAAAAATCAACGATAATAATAAAATAAGAGTCGGTGTTTCTCGCTCTCCGATTGGTCTTGAAGGCTCTATGAGCTCTTTTGCCTTACCTTTTGCAAGAAGAGCGCAAATCTCAAGAGAATTTGGTGATGCAATCTCAACAGGTATATCACTAATCGGTAAAAAAGACTATTTTGAATACAACATAGGCGGCTATACAAGTACACGTTTTACCCAAGGCTTTAAAGACGGGGCCGAGGTTATATCAAGAATAGGCTTTAGACCTTTTTACAAGCAAGAAGGAAGCTATTTTAGAAATTTAAAATTTTACACAGGTGCAGATATCGGCCATAGAGGAGAAAACTATGGCGTATTATCTGCTGCCGCAACTTATGAGTACAAAAAGTTTCTTATGAATTTTGAATACGCATACGCTGACGGTTCAAACGGCGATTATTTCAACCCTAACAAACGGCAAGGTTTCTTTACAACTGTCGGTTGGAACTTCACGCCAAAACTTCAACTGCTTGCCCGCTATGACTACTTCAACCGAAATATGGACGATTCAGGCGATGTAAATCACGAGTACAGCGTCGGTTTAAATTATTTTGTTTTCAAACAGAGGTTAAAATTTATGCTCAATTATGTTTACTCTAACAACGAAAAAAATCACACTAACAAAAACGGCATATACTTTGTAACCCAGTTCTATATCTAACTGATGTGGAACAGCGCACCCATGCAAAACACGCCTACTGAACTTATAATAATCCAGAAGTGAACAACAGGATGCAAATTATTCCAAACGTAAGCAATGATATTTCTTTGATTCATACAATCATTATGACAATATTTTTTTTGCATATTATCCGCCAAAAATATTATTTTATTTCCCTAGTCTTTAGAATAACCTTTTGCCCTATCAATAATACTTTGTTTAATACCCGCACTATGGGCTACTTCGTAAGCATTTGAACTTAAAGATATGCCGCTCTTGATTTTTCTTTTTTCAACTTCAAAGCACATTAGTTCTGCTTTATTTTCCATTTTTCTTGCAAGCTCATAGTAATGCGTGGCAATGACGGTTTTTGCCCCAAGTTCCTCATCTATGTACTCGCAAATTGCCCGAAGTAGCGAGAGCGAATCGAGATTATTTGTACCTTTAATAGGCTCATCAAGAAGAATAAAACTTTTATTTGTAGCATTTTCTAAAGTCATAGCAAGCATTTTCATCTCGGCCATAAAAGTAGATTCACCTTGCTTAAAATTATCAAAAGCACTTGAGTGAAAGAAAATCTTATCAAAAAGGGTTAAATTTGCACTTAGTGCAGGAACATAAGCTCCCATTTGATTAAGTATTGCAATAATTGCATTTTGCTTTAAATATGTTGATTTTCCTGACATATTCGCCCCTGTAATTACTGCAAAATCAAAGTTTTTTGTATCATTTGAACAGAAATTTTTGCAAATCTTCTCAACGCAAGGATGCCTTGCTTCCTTAAGCTCAAAAACGCCCTTGGTATTAATTTTTGGCATACAAAAATTATTTTCAATCGCACATTTTGCAAGAGAATGATATACATCAAGCCTTGCACAAAGGTTTGCAAACTGTCTGATATTCGAAGTCAGCTCTTGAGAGTATTCTTTCAGTTTTTTGAAAATATCTTTTTCTAAATCCGAAATTGCTTGCCTTAAAGAATAAATTTTCTCTTCAAGCTCTGTCAATTTAGAGTTTGAAAATCTGACGGATGTTGCCATTTTTTGCTTTATAAAAGCATCTTGAGGTATATTTTGAATTTGATTTATCGGAATTTCAAAAAAGTAGCCTAAGGCAGCAGAGGATTTAATTTTAACATCGGGATTTATAGTCTTTTGCGCACTTTCAAATGCTGACAGTTCTGTTTTTAAATCTTGAAGTTGAGCTCTTAAAAGGTCAAGTTTAGCGTTTGCACCACATTTTACAGGTAAAGTTTCAAAGTCAAAATCTGACTCAAAATCAAAAGTACGAAGCAAAATATCTGAAAAATCACACAAAAGCTTAAAATTTTCCTCATCAAAAGAAAACTCTTCGCCCCCAAATTTTAGAAAAATATCTTTTGCCTCTTTGACTTTTTTGAGCGAAAAGCCCATTTCATAAAACTCTTTCGGACTAATTGTTTTATTTGCAATTTTAGATGAAAGCCTTAAAATATCGCAAAAATCTTCCAAAAAATTCTCAATTTTACAAAGCAAAGTCGAATTTTCAAGAATTGTCTCTATATATCCTCGTCTTTTTAAAATCTTATCTTCAACATATAAAGGAGAGTTAATATATTCCCTTAAAAGCCTTCTGCCCATTGGGGTTTTAGTGTTATCAAGAAGCCAAAACAAGCTTCCTTCTTTTTTTAGGTCAGAGCGCATTCTTAAAAGCTCAAGATTTTTTCTTGTATTAATATCTAACGACAAAAAGTCGCTAATAGTGTATTTTTGAATATTTTCAGGCCTTGGCAAAAATTCTTTTTGGTTTTTTGAAAGGTAATTAAAAATCGCATTCGCACTTATATAACCCGCCTTAAAAAAACCGTCATTGGGTTCAAATGGGCTATTAGTAAATAATTCGGGACAAATTGTAACATTCTTTATATCTTCAATAACATCCGTAAATTCAAATAAAAACTCTTGGGAAGGAAAAAGAATCTCGCTTGGGGAAATTTTAAATATCTCCCTTTCAACCTCTTTTTTCTCGCCACACGTTAAGAAAAAAGAGCCTGTGGAGCAGTCGCAAAAAGAAAGCCCGAATTTCTCGTTAAGTTTAAATACTGAAAGTAAATAGCTGTTTTTATCATTATCTAAAAATTCGCCCTCAAAAAGCGTGCCTTTTGTATAAACCCTTACAACCCTTCTTTCAATTGAGCCGTCAGGCTTTTTAAACTGCTCACACCTTGCAACTTTTATATTCGCATTTAATAACTTTTTCAGGTAAATCTCTAAACTCTTTTTGGGCACACCTGAGAGAGCCACATTATCATAGGCACTATATTTTCTTTTTGTTAATGTAATATCGCAAATTTTAGAAAATAAAACCGCGTCATCAAAAAACGCCTCGTAAAAATCTCCTATTCTGTACAACAAAAGACAATCATTGTATTCTTTTTTTAGAGCAAGATAATGTTCAATTGTTGTATTTTTTGAAAGATTTTTTTTCGCTTCATCCATGTTTGTATGATAAAATAAAATTGTTAAAATTGAAAGTTGTGAAGTATGGGCTGTCTTAAAAAAATAATCATAAAAATCTTTGTTATAGCTGGTCTTGTAGCGTTTTTCTTTTTCGGCGGTGCAGATTTAATAGGCATTAAATATTACGAATACACAAACCCTCCAAGAGAAGAGTTAATTGCTCAATCGGCAGATTTTGGCGATTTTTCAGGTGTTTCAAGCGACTATTACCTTTCTCGCTCACTGAATTTTATGGGTTATCGTAAATTTAATGTAACTTATCTTCCAACAAGACAAAAGATAACAATTTTAGACCTAAAGGACAAAAATATAATCAAACCTCAAGATTTCCAAACAAAAGAGGTTGATAAAAAAATAGATGACGTTCTTAAAAACTTTAAAGACTCTGTTGTAACATTGGAAAATCTTGAAATTACAAACAGAGGTGTAATATACGCCAAAAACAAAGCTATTCCCTATGTTAACTTTAAATCGAGCGTTAAAAACATACCGTTTAGAACGGTTGAGGGTATGATTGCAGCTTATGACTCCAAAAACACAAGCACAAAATTCTGCCTAAATTGGTTTAAAGACAAAAAACAATGCCCAACACAAAGTGAAAACACAACAAAAATTATTGTTTCCATGAGAAACGCAAACAGATACAATCAGCAAATCAGCACCGATTTTATAAAATCAATTAAATTCTAAATTAAAACCCAAGACTCAGGATAAATATCCCTTGGGTTGTTTTGAATTTTTTGAAACCATTTTTCAGGTGCCACTACAATTTTATTCGGATTTGAGTTCAAATAAGCACCCCACCAAGAAAAGCTTGAGTTTGCGATAATATTATGTTTGCAATTTGACATAAGTCTTAGATCTTCCCAAGATTTTTCCCCTTGATTGTGAGATATAAAGACAAATTTCGCATTTTTTTCAAGGCAGTTTGGACATCCTTCAAAGTTTAAATTTTCCCTTGCCCAATCAATATCGTCGGAAAAAACATAAAAAACAGGTGAGGTTAAGTCTTTCGCCACAATTTCCATTGCCTTTTTATAATGTTCAACATCAAGATGATTGTAAATGCTGCTGTATCTTTTCTTTTGAACGTAATCACCGCGTCTTATGTGAATTGAAACCGATTCGGATAAGTTCATATCTTTAAGAATTTTCTTATTAACCTCATCGGGTTCAATTTTAAAAGTAAAATATTTTTTAATAAGTTCTTCATTTATATATTTATGACTTTGAAAAAAGCCGTAAATATAGGTATTATCACAAATTTCATTAAATCTTTGTTCAAAATTAAAATCTTTTTCGCAATAGACATTTAAATTTAAAAACTTATCCTTAATATATTTCCTAAATGCCCATAAAGCCTTATATTTTAACCCTTTTACTTCTTTTTTATCATCAAAGAAAATGTTTAACTGATAAGGACGAGAATAAGAGTGATTAAAAAAATCGCAATCGAAGGAAAAATCTACCTTAAGAGTGTTCGCCAAGGAAGCAACAGCAGCAAACTGAAACATTTGGTTACCAAGGCCGCCATTGTATCTCATTATAAGCATAAGTTCTCCTATTTCTCTTTAAATACAAATTTCTTGAAAATCAAGAAAGACAAAACGGCAATCGGCAAAACCATGATTGCCTGTGCCAAATATTTATTGACATCCAACGCCACAAGAGCATTTAAACATACAAGGTTTATTGAATAAGTAAAAACATAGGACAAGAAAAATCTTACAATTCTTGTGTTATCACGGTTTTTAAATACTATAACACCTGTTGTTTTAAAATTCCACAGAACACCTAAAATATACTGGATTGTAAGAGCTATATTGTGAGAGGCATGCAGGGTTAAAAACAGTGCATAAATAAAGTAGCCAAAAGCAGTGTTCATCGCACCTACAAAAAGGAATTTCATAAACTTTCTATCCACACGTTTAAATAAACCAAAGAAAGACTTTTGATGAACCCAGTTAAAAAGATTTGAAAGCACGGTGAGAAGATAATTCCCAACCGTGCTGTTCTTGAATTTTGTGATTATATTAGCCAACATATTCCTTGATTTCGTTAACAACATCTTTAGGCTCAAGTTTAATTGAAGGACCCATTGTAGTTGTCAAATACATTGATTTAATATAAGTACCTTTAGCTGCTGAAGGTTTTGCTTTAATGATTGCATCAGCCAAAGTAGAAAAGTTTTTCATTAAGTCATCAGTTGTGAATTTAACTTTTCCGATAGGTACGTGAACCATACCTTGTTTATCGGCACGGAACTCAACTTTACCTGCTTTAGCATCTTTAACAGCTTTTGCTACATCAGGTGTAACAGTACCTGTTTTTGGGTTAGGCATTAAGCCTTTAGGACCCAAAACACGACCTAATTTACCTAGAGGTGCCATCATATCAGGTGTTGCGATTAAAGTATCAAACTCAAACCAACCGCCTGCGATTTTATCGATGATTTCTTCCGCACCTGCTTCATCAGCACCAGCTTCTTTTGCAGCAGCTGCTTTATCAGCTTTAGCGATAACACAAACTCTTACTTCTTTACCAAGACCGGCAGGAAGTACTGTGGTTGAACGAATTTGTTGGTCAGCGTGTTTAACATCGATACCTAATCTCATGTGAGCTTCAACTGTTTCGTCGAATTTAGCTACTTCTTTAGAAATTTTTTGAAGCATTTCGATAGCATCTTTAGCTGTTGCAGGTTGATTGAAACCTTCCAACATTTCATTTATTTTTTGTTTTTTCTTAGTTAATTTTGCCATTTTTTCTCCTTTCGTGGTTTTAGCGGCAGTTTAACTGCCTCCCATCATCTATTCTGCAACGGTTACACCCATTGCACGAGCTGTACCTTCAATCATTTTAACCGCTGCTTCAAGACTTGTAGCGTTCAAATCTTCCATTTTTGTTTTAGCGATTTCTTCAAGTTGAGCGCGAGTTATTTGACCGACTTTTGTTTTGTTAGGAACAGCAGAACCTTTAGGAAGGTTAAGTGCTTTTTTAATTAAAACCGCAGCCGGAGGCGATTTAGTAACGAAGCTAAAGCTTCTGTCTTCATAAACATCAATTACAACAGGAATAATGAAGCCTGCTTGAGAAGCAGTTTTTTCATTAAACTGTTTGCAGAAATCCATGATGTTAACACCTTTTTGACCCAAGGCAGGACCAACCGGAGGTGAAGGATTTGCTTTACCGGCTTCAATTTGTAACTTAATTTTACCGGTTACTTTTTTGTTTGATTTTGGTGCCATTATTTTCTCCTTTCGTGGTAATAGCAGGCAGCTTATGCTACCCTTCCACATTTGTTATTATACTTTTTGAATTTGTTTATATTCAAGCTCAACAGGGGTTTCACGTCCAAAGATTGAAACATTTGCACGTAATTTTGATTTATCTGGATAAACTTCTGTAATATCTCCAATAAATTCGGCAAACGGACCTGAAACGATTCTGACTTTATCGCCGACTTTAACATCAAGCTCGATTTTAGGAGCAGATGTTTGACCTCTGTGAATAATCTTTTTAATTTCAGAGTCTTTTGCAGGGATTGGCTTTTTAGATGAGCCGACAAACTTAGTTACGCCTGCTGTATGGCGAACTACATACCATGAATCATCATCCATTATCATCTCAACTAAAACATAGCCGGGGAAAATCTTTTCTTCTTTTTCGGTTTTCTTTCCACCTTTAACCTGAGTAATGGTTTTTTGAGGAACTTCAACTCTGAAGATTTTTTCTGACATATTCATATACTCAATACGCTTTTCAAGGTTAACTTTTACCTTGTTTTCATGTCCTGAGTAAGTATGAACAACATACCAACGTTTTTTAGGAGCTTTTTCCACTTTAAAGCTTTCCTTAGCAGGAGCAGCTTCAGCTTCTAAAGCATCTTGCTGTAAATCTTCTTCAAATAATTCCGGATTTTTTTCTTCTTTGTTATCCATAGTTTACCTTATATTCTTATTTAAACAGTAATTCTTAGTGAGATAAAAGCCCTAACAGTCCTTTAAAGATGATATCCATTAAATAGACAATTATGGTAAAAGCCACAACCACAAACAAAACTACGCCTGTTTCAAATATAATTTGGTTTTTTTGCGGCCAAGAAATCTTGCCCCATTCAGCTTTAACACCTTTAAAGTAGGTAATTAAATCTTCCTTGAAGCTTTTATTTGACTCGTTTGTTTGTTTTTTTGTTGTATTTGCCATATTTTTCCTTTATTTTAGTTGGCTTCTAATCTTTTTTATAAATCGTGCCCCGCAAGACTCGAATTCATTTCGACTTGTGCTTTGCACAGATACCGAAACCGTCTTTTGAAATCGAATCTCGCAAGACTCGAATTCCCTTCGACATGTGCTTTTGCACAGATACCGAAACCGTCTTTTGAAATCGCGCCCTGAAGGACTCGAACCCTCGACATCCGGTTTTGGAGACCGACGTTCTACCAACTGAACTAAGGACGCAACTCATAATATTAACTTTTCAATTCGCTCAGTTGGTAGAACATATTTTGAACTAACGCAAACCCGACGGTTCGC
Organism: Candidatus Gastranaerophilales bacterium; assembly: GCA_944325665.1. GTDB lineage: Bacteria > Cyanobacteriota > Vampirovibrionia > Gastranaerophilales > Gastranaerophilaceae > Galligastranaerophilus. Next base: position 191,634 of record CALVAY010000001.1, on the reverse strand, counting down.
TCGCAACTGAACTTGAGACGCAACTCATAATATTAACTTTTCAATTCGCTCAGTTGGTAGAACATATTTTGAACTAACGCAAACCCGACGGTTCGCTCGCAACTGAACTTGAGACGCAACTTAGCGCGGCGCCAAAAAGTTACTTGGTTTCCTTATGAGCAGTGTGTCTTTGACACCTTGGGCAATATTTTTTAAGTTCCATTCTTTCCTTTAGTGTCTTTTTATTTTTTGTTGTTGTATAGTTTCTTTCCTTGCATTCTTCACATGCTAGTACAACCATCCTGTCGTTTTTGCCTTTAATACCCATTTTTTCTCCTTTTATATTGGGGTTTGTAATATATCTTCTAATTAATAGAATGTCCCAAGTGGACATTCTATTAGTAATTCTATTAATTTATAGTACTATTCTAACAAGAACATATCAGGTTGCAAACAATTTTTAAAAATATTTAACAAAAAAGTAAAAATATTGCCCGACAGGATAATATTACTGTCCAAGATTCATTCTTGCACTTTGAATTCCGCCGACCTGAACACCAAGCATTCTCTTCATTTCTTCAACGTGTTGAGCTTTTGCAATAGCGTCTTCTTTTGTTATAAGTCTATTCATGCATAAATCTTTTAAAGCCATTTCCAAAGTCTGCATACCGACACCGGTATTTGTTTGGATTGTAGAATAAATTTGAGCAGTTTTTTGCTCACGGATTAAGTTAGCAACAGCGTTATTAACAAGCATTATCTCTTGCGCCATTACACGGCCTTTTTTAGTTACTCCGTCTTCGGAAAGCTTGGGTAAAAGAGTCTGAGAAAATACTGCCACCAAGCTGTTTGAAAGCTGAAGTCTTATTTGTTGTTGTTGACCTTGAGGGAAAACGTCAATAATACGGTCAATTGTTTGAGAAGCAGAAGAAGTGTGAAGTGTTCCCATAACCAAGTGCCCCGTTTCAGCTGCTGTCAAGGCAAGAGAGATTGTTTCCAAGTCCCTCATCTCACCGACAAGTATGACATCAGGGTCTTCACGAAGTGCAGAACGAAGAGCATTTGCGGTTGAGCGTGTATCTTGACCCAGTTCTCTTTGGTGAACAATACTTTTTTTCGAGCTGTGTACAAACTCGATAGGATCCTCAATTGTCAAAATATGCTCGGTTCTATAAGTATTAATATAATCAACCATAGCGGCCAATGTCGTAGATTTACCCGAACCTGTAGGCCCTGTTACAAGCACAAGTCCCCTTGGCTTTTGAGCAACTTTTTTTACAATTTCAGGCAAACCTAACTCATCACAACTTGGAGGTTCTGAGTTAATTGTACGAAATGCAGCCGCATAATTTCCCTTGTCCTTATACACGTTTACCCTGAAACGACCAACACCGTGCAAACCATAGCCAAAGTCAAGCTCCCAGTTTTGCTCCAACTGCCTTCTTTGCTCATTTGTTAAAATCGGAAATACAATAGTTTCTACATCTTCACCAGTAAATACAGGTAAATTTGTCCTAACAAGTTCTCCGTCAATTCTTAAAACAGGAGGCAAATCCGCAGAAATATGCAAATCGCTCGCTTTTTTTGAAACCGTTAACTCTAATATTTCTTCAATTAACATAATTAACTCCGATACTAATAATAACAATATTACACATTTGCGACCAAAAAGTAAATAAAATGGGGCTTAAAATACTCTAAAAAAATTATTAAAAGGCTTGGTAGCAGGTACACTTAATCAAAAATCGCATAACGTAAAGAGGTTAAAAAATTTTTTAAAAATATACCCTATAAAGTGTCAAAAGTACTATAAATAGAGGGGTTGCGGGGGTTTGTAAAATGTGTTACAATAGTAGTAGAAACGGAGCATGCAATGGGTACGGCTGAAGCAATCAAGAAAACCTTTTGTATGGCGGAATTCAAAAAGTTCAAGGAAAAAGTTCCGCCAAGCCCTTACTATAACGTTATTTTGACCGCAATAGTAACACTATGTATAACTGTAACATCGGGTATTTGTTCAAAAGCATTGAGTTCAAATCACCCGATTTTTTTTGAAGAAAATCAAAACACGCAACATGTTGCCTATATAAGCCCTTTGCAACTTGAGGCACAAAAACAGGCGGAGTTTGTTTCAAGAATTAACAGTAAATATCCTCTAAATGCGCTTACTTACCCGACAAAAGGCGTTGCTCACATTAAGTTAACAAGATACATTAATCAAAAGCCCATAAAATTAAACATAGTAGAAATTGACGCAAGTGCAAACTCAGCTCTTAGAATAAAACCGCAGACAGCAGGCGAAAAGTTAAATTCAAAAGCTCAAATCAGAAATATTGCAAAAAAAGATAATTCAATTGTAGCAATTAATGCGGGTTACTTTAAACCGCAAACAGGAGTTCCCCTAGGAGCTTTGGTTATTAATAATGAAGTATTAACAGGGCCAATATACAACAGGGTAGGTATCGGAATAATAGAAAAAAACGGTCAAATATCCTACACAATGGGCAAAGTCAGTATGGATATAACCATAAAATCAAATAAATCAACTCTTAAAGCCGATAACATAAATCAACCCAGAATGCTGAGCACTTACACAATTATCTATACGCCAAAATGGGGAAAAATGTCCCCTTATGCACCAAAATACGGTAAAGTGGCAGCAGTTGTAGGCGGAAAAATTGTCGCAATGAGTGCAAATCAAATCGAGATACCTCAAGACGGCTTTGTAATAAGCGCTCCGGCTAAAATTTTAGACAATTTGGCAAAAGAAAAAAATATTAAATACACTATTAAACTTCCTGAAAACTTTGAAAATGCAAGGCACATAATAGGTGCAGGCCCATATTTGGTAAAAGACGGCGAAGTATATGTTGACGTTACCGAGCAAAAATTTCAAGCAATATCAGGCAGAAACCCAAGAAGCGCAATAGGTTTTAATGACAAAAACGAGTTAATTATCATTACAATCGACGGCCGCGAAGAAAGTTCAATCGGAGTTACTTTAACTGAACTTGCATACATCATGAAAGGTCTTGGCTGTACTTATGCAATGAACTTTGACGGTGGCGGCTCAAGCGTAATTTATGTAAACGGCAAAATTACGAATTCACCTGCTCAAAAAGAAGGTATATGGCTTTCAAACGCTCTTACGGTAAGCGAAGAAGGCCCGATTCCACAGACCTAAATTTTATAAGAAAGGAACAAACCTGCATCAAAAGTTAACATTTGGTTTTGATAATTCGGATTATTTTTCAATTCATTTAAGTACGGTTCAACTTTTTTAGCGTGAGAAATAGTATTATCAGCGGCAATTATACCGCCGGATTTTAAAAGGGGGTCAACCTTATGAAAATACTCAATATACTCAAGTTTATTGGCATCGATAAAGACGAACTCGAAAGGCTCTCTCGTGCCTTGTTTGATTTCGCTGTTCATTTCATCTAAAATCGCAAGGGCGGAACCAAGCTTTGTTTCAATAATGTCATCTAATCCAAGTTCTTTAAAATACCCTTTTGCAACCGATTGTCTTTTGTCCCAAAATTCAATTGTTGTAAGTTTACCGCCTGTTTCCTTTAGGGCTTTTGCAAGCCAAATTGCGCTATATCCGTTTGAAGTGCCAATCTCAAGAACATTTTTTGAATTATGCATTTTAATAAGCATATTTAAAAAATTTGCGGTATTTCTATCTATATTCCAAAACTCTTTTCTTGTTTTTTCAAGCTCACAGAGGATTTCAACTGTTTTATCATCAAAATTACAAAAACTGTCCATATTATAAATCCTCTTTTTGGGTTTTATCCGTTACCACAATGTTTGAAACATCAAGCAAAGCAGGGTGTTTTCTAACCAGTATCATCTTATCCAAATCAAAAACAAGAATTTTCTTGGAATTAACCCCTGTAATTAAAACATTGTGCTGGTCGGGAATTAAAGTTATTTTTGAATAAAATCCCGAAGAATCAAGCTGTTGAGAAAGTATAATCTTGCTTTGAAGTTTATCATAAACCTCAAGCACCCCTTCTTTAGCGCATAAAATATAGACTTTGCCCTGATGATAAATGGCATCAACGGGTTTTTCGTTCAGCTTTTCCTCGTCAACAAGGGCAAGAGTGTTTTTATCATAGACATATAGGGTATTTTGCGTTCTTGAAATAGCGTAAATATACTGCTCATCACACAAAACTTTTGAAATATTCTTGGCCTTTGCAACAGGATTTACCTGTACATCGCCAGATAATTTTAAATTAAAAAGCTCCCCGCTTAGACCATCTACAAAAGCAATAGATGAACCGTCGGTTGCGACGGAAATCCAAGAAGGAGACTGCTCTAAATGTATTGCCCTTAGAAGCTTGGCCGAGTTCATATCTATACAATAAATTGAATTTGCTCTTTGCGAGCTAACGTATGCTATATTTGTATTTTTGTCCAAATCTGCGTCTTTTGCAACGTCATCCAAAGGAATTTGAGTTAAAACTCTTTCGTTCTTTAAGTCAATAATCTCAAGATTTTTATTTGCAAAATAAACCACAAGAGCGAACTTTGACGCCTCTGAAGAAATTATTTTCGAAGGAAGAGAAGAAAGCTTAAGCTCGTACAATGGAGCTTTTGAAACACCGTCATAAACAAGCATAAACTTTGAATTATTTGTTGTAATGTATGTTTTTTTATTCCTCAACTCCTGAAGCGGAACAAGCTCGTTTTTAAGCAAAGATGAGCTTTTTTTTGAAGTATTTGCTTCAATTGAAATTAAATTATCATTTTTGGAAGGAATAATTAAATCACCCAAAACCAACTTTAAATTCTCGGGCATCTTAAGCCCCGGCGGAACAAGCATATCCTGAGGCATTACACCCAATTTAACCTTCATCGGAAAATCTTCATAACTTGTTAGGGTATAATCCCCGTTTTTATCTTTAAACAACTTTAAAAGGACAAAATTGTTATTAAAAACAACTATTTCGGGTCTTTGCTTTAAACTTTTCCCGCTTGGGTAAGTGTATTCAATTTCAAGATTATTAACCGCATTTGTTTGGGCAGGATAGAGAGGGATATACATAACATCGTTTGAAACAACAATAACAGAGTCAAAACGCTGTGTTGATGTGGGAAGTTCGGCCTTAACGTATTCCCAGACCTCAATCGGTAATTTAGAAGCATTTGCACTTTGTGAAAATACAAAAAAAGCAAATAAAAATACAATAATCCTTAAGCCCTTTGCTCCTAAAAACCTCATATATTCTCCTATTTTTTAAGCGTAGCTTTCACCTTGTCTAACAAGCTTTCTTCCTTTTTAGTCTTAGAAAGCTCGAATAGCTCCCTGTATAATTTTTCTTCTCTGTCTGACAATTTTTTGGGAGTATCCACAATTATTGTAACATAATGAGTACCTTTTTGCGAATTAGACCCCAGATGAGGTACGCCATAGTCCTTAAGGGCTATTTTTTCACCGCTTTGAATACCTTGAGGTATATTAATTTCTTTTTGTCCGTGAATTGTATTTACACTCAAAGTATCGCCCAAAACAGCCTGAGGAACAGTGATATTCAATTTTGTATAAATATCATATCCTTCTCTTATAAATTCCTTAGACTCTTTTACATGTAAAACAACATACAAGTCGCCTGCCCTGCCACCGTTTTTACCGGCATCACCTTCGTTTGCCAAGCGAATTTTTGAGCCCATTGTAACCCCGTGCGGAATTTTTATCTTCAACACTTTTTCTTTTTCGATTGCACCTATGCCCTTGCATTTTTTACAAGCGGCTTTAGGGTTTTTACCGCTACCGTGGCAAGTAGGACAAACCGTAACCGAAGTAAAAGAACCCAAAGGAGTTCTTGTGCTTTGCTGTACCCTTCCTTGACCGTGGCAAGTGGGGCAAACCGTATCGGTAGCATTTTTATCCAAACCGCTGCCCGAACATTCTTCACAAGGCTCTAAATGGTCAAATTTAATTTCCTTCTCTACGCCAAAAGCAGCTTCCAAGAAATCAATTTGTATATCCAGTCTTAAATCTGCACCTCTTTGCGGAGCGTTTGGATTGGGACGAGAAGAAAAACCGCTCATACCACCGCCAAAGAATGATGAGAATATATCGCCCAAATCTCCAAAATCAAAATCAAAAGAATTGGTATTATAACCGGCATTTTTTAAACCGTCTTCACCATACCTGTCATATAGTTCACGCTTTTGATCATCCATTAAAGTTTCATAGGCCCTGCCTAATTCTTTAAACTTTTCTTCAGCGCCCTCTTCTTTATTGACATCGGGGTGATATTTTCTTGCAAGTTGTCTAAAAGCTTTTTTTATCTCATCTTTTGTGGCATTTCTGGGCACTCCCAGAGTTTCATAGTAATCCATTATGCTTCCTCGTTATGCGATACACTGACTAAAGCCGGTCTTAAGACCCTATCGCCCAATTTATAACCTGTTTGCATTTGCGCAACAACGGTATTATCAGGATGTTCTTCAGATGGAACTCTTGCTATTGCTTCGTGCAAATTCGGGTCAAATTCCTTTCCTACTGCTTCAATTTCTTCCAACCCAACTTTTTTAAGAACATCAATAAGTTGTTTAAAAACTACTTCGTAACCTTCTCTTACGCCTTGAATGTCGTCAAGCTCATCAAGCGATTTTTTTGCTCTTTCAAAGGAGTCTAAAACAACCAAAATTTTTGTTAAGGTATCGGCTGCACCGTATTTTAACAGGCTTTCTCTCTCTTGCGCCTGACGTTTTCTAAAGTTGTCAAAATCAGCTGCAAGTCTTAAGTATTTATTATTTAAATCATCAAGTTCTTCTTTTAATTTTTCACACTCACAAGGTGTTTCTTCTTTTACTTCGACATCTTGCTGCTCTTGTACTTCATCCGTTTGCTCGTCTTTTTGCTCAAAAGGATTATTAGAACAAGTGTTTTCTTCATTTAATTGATTTTCATCATCAATGAACATTTTAACCTCCTGTGGAAAATTCAATTAATAACATTATAAAATAACAATACAGGTTGTCTATTTAAATTTATTTTTTATTAATATTTCAGCTTTGTTAAGTTTTGTATCATTTAGTTAAAAAATACCTAAAAAAGCTAAAGTTAAGCAGAAAATATGCCGAAGATATAACCAAAGGAACAATAAAGTAAGGAGTGTCCCTATGGGAATGTCCGCCAGCCAGGCAAGATTTTTAATATTAACGGCTCAGAAGAACAACAATGAGTATCAAGCACAAAGAATTACTCATGAACGTATGGTCTTAGCTCGTGAAACCGAATCTTGGACTATGGAATACAATGACAAGATGAACAACAAAGTGTTGTTGTTCAATGCTAAGACTGCTGCCGATGCAGACTTGTATAACTATAACCGCAGACTTACATATGACGACATTGTACGCTCTGAACTTGATGAAAACCCCGGCCTTGGCGGTCGTTTGGTTACAACATCAGGAAAAATCGTTGTTCCGGAATTACCTACGTTTGATGAAAACGGCTTATCTGCCGATGGTTTAACTCAAGACAAATACTTTGTCGATCCTGAAGTCAACAGAACCGATTCACTTCAAAGAGCAATAACTGAAGGCATATACTTCATCGAGCTTCTTAAATACACGTCTGATATTGGCGAAGGCGGCTCAAGCTGGCAAAAAGTTGACTATTCAAACACTAACGAAACACTTATTTCGGAAGTTATGGATAAAACCGATGACGCGGCTGCACAAGCTGATTACGATGAAAAACAAAGTCTATTCCAAAACAAAGATAAATCTCTTGAAATGAGACTAAAACAGCTTGAATCAGAGCACAAAGCTCTTGAGACGGAAATGGAGAGCGTCAAGAAAGTAATTCAAGAAGACGTCGAGGCTTCATTTAAAACATTCGGATAGGATATTAAAAATAAAAAAACCTCAAGAAATCTTGAGGTTTTTTTAAAAATATTTGATTTAATTTTTAAGCCGCAAAAAATATTTTGTGGTCATCGGGGTTGTTTGTTCCCCCAAGCCCGTTTTGAAATCCTGCCGCTTTTTGAGCTAACATTTGTTGGTCAAGTCCTGCTTCAGGGTTATGCTGATGTGCCTTGGTGCCACCGTTAGCACCTGTTGCCATACCGCCGTTCAGACCGATTTTGTGAGCTGCTTGCAGTTTGGAAGGATCATAATCAAAAGGGTTAAAGCCTATTGCACCGATTGACATATTTTATCCTTATTCTCCTTGTACATATAAATAAAAAAAATTTAAGAATAAAAATTGCACCCAAGGTAACAAAACTTTACACATCTTGGCAATGTAAAAATCACAAAAAGAAAGGAAAATACAAAGATATTAAAGAAAGGAGTAAATAATGAAGTTTAGCATTATAAAAAGAGAGCCGTCTTACTTTTTTAACAATATTCATGAAGATTTAACAAGGTTTTTAAAAGATACTTTTGGCGATATGGAATTTATGGATAAGGAACATATGCCGCTTAAAATGACTTTTCGTCCCGCAATTGAAGTTAGTGAAACAAAGAAAAGTTATAAAGTAAAGGTTGAACTTGCGGGAATAAAAAAAGAAGATATTGATGTGGATTTATATGAAAACGGCATAGTGCTTAACGCCGAGCTAAAGTACGAAAATCACGAAGAAAAAGAAAATATCCACACAAGCGAATTTCGATACGGGAAATTTACAAGAACTATACCTTTTGAACACCCGATTAATCCCGATAGCGCTAAAAGCGAATTTAAACACGGCGTTTTAAAGATTACTCTTGATAAAAAAGAGCCTGAAAAAAACGAAGAGTGCAAAAAACTTAAAATAGAAGACTAGTTAACAGCATCATTTGTACAGGCGGCACAGTCTTTTTCACTTACAACAAAAGAATTTGAAAGCTCCTCTCTTATTGTCTTTGCATCGACAAATTCCATAGGGGAGTTTTCATCTTTTTGAAGATAAATTTTCTCAATTCCCGCTTGAACTATAAATCTTTTACACAAAATACAGATAAAGTTATGCCCCCAAATATACATTGTAGCACCCTTACACCTGTCTTGCCCCGCTTGAATTATTGCGTTTTGTTCAGCATGAATTGAGCGACATGTTTCATATCTTGTTCCCGAGGGAATATTATTTTTTATACGATAGCAATACCCAAGCTCAGCACAAGAAACTACTTTAGAAGGCGTCCCGTTGTAACCTGTTGCCTTGATTTTTCTGTCCTCTCCGACAATTACGGCACCGACTTGAGCCCTTAAGCAGTTTGAACGTGAAGCACAGGTTTTGGCAATTTCCAAAAAATATTCATCCCAAGGTTTAATCATACTCTCAACCAATAAATTAATAACTACAACACAAAAGTAGCATAATTCAGTTAACTAATCAATGAAAGATTAATTTTTCTTGCTGTAAAAAGACACTTAGTTTGATTATTTAAGACAGATAGTTTGATTATTTCGGGCAAGTTGATTTAAAAGTTTGCATTAGTTATTCTTTATATTATTTAGGAAAAGAAATTTTTCTATAACCAATTTTTTCTGCTATCAACGGTTTAATAATATTGTTAATTTCAATATGCATTGATTCGGCTTCTTGTTTTGTTATGTCAAATTTATCTTTTGTTATTTTATATCCGTTTTTAATCAAATCTTCAATAATGCTATTTTTGATTTTGAATATTTTAAAATATTGCTCAATTAAATTCTCGTATAAAACATTTTCTGTTTTTATCCTGTTAGCATAAACTCCCAATTGGTCGGGTACAAATAAAGAATAACCTTTTTTAAAACTATTATAAATGCCAACAGAAAAATATTCATTTTGTGGAAGTTTTATTTTTGCAAACATGTTTTTTACTTTTGCTAAATTTTCAATATCTAAAGCCATTGCCTGTTGTGCATAAGGTCTTTGGGAAACTTGAAAACCCACTACCTTGAAATTATCTCTGTAAAATTGTTGAAGAGTTCCTATTGAAGCAACATAGATGTGCGGATTATATTGTTTAAAATCTTGGATAGGATAATACCTGCCATTAATGCAATCTGTATAAGCAAAAAACAAGGCAACTGCAAAATTTTTTGTAATATCCAAATAATTGGTTTTAAATTCATAATGTTGTGCTAATGCTTCCAGATCGAAGTCAAAATCCAGTCCCATACAACCAATTTCCTTAGGTAGTCTTTCAAAATAAGGTGTACGAGTAAAAAGTTCTTTAAATTCCTCTTTTTTTATCCATTCAACACAATGTTTTATTGGTTCCATAGTTTTATTTATTCTTTTGAAACTTGGAGAAAATGTTCGGTAGTTTCTATTTTGACCTCTGAATAATAAATGATCGAATTCATTTCCAACAATTATTCGACATTTATCTGTATCGGTTTTTACATAATATCCAAATTTGTCTAGACTTTCTACCATAAACATTGGATTTAAAGTGTGCGCAGCATTTTTTGTTAAAAGAGTAGATAATAAATCTTGGACACTATAAAAATCTAATGACATTAAATCTTCTTGCATTTATACTCCAATAGTGTTTAATTAACAATTTAAATTTTTTGTTTTATGTTATCAATGAATAATTTTATTTCTTGATATTTCACTGATTTAACATTATTTTTTAATAACTTTGATAATGAAATCTTTTTTTGATCACCAAAATGAAAATTTAAAAATTCAGTTGTAACTATATAAAATTCCCATTGATCCGTATCCAGTGGATTTATAGTTTTTCTATCCTTATGCTTTAACAAACAAAAACAATATATATCAGACTGTCTTTTACATTCATTGCTATAGCATTCATATTCATAGTCATACAATCTCGTTGGCGCAATATCAAATGCAATTTTAGAAAATTGTTTTTGTTTCCAAGCTTGTATATAAGCACAACTTTTTATTTCAATTTTAATATCATTATATTTTAAATCATAGGGATCCCATTCTAAACGTTTTTGAGAATCAATATTTAAAGCTTTTGCTACAATAAATTCTGCTAAATGGCCTCTTTGATTATTTACTAATAAATCTGAATATGCCCATTCATAAAAATCATTTCTATCTATAATTACTTCCATACAAATATATTACTATAAAATACCATAAAAAAATATATAAATATAAATGCCAATGTATATTAAAATGCAAGTAGGAATGCAACATTTTAGCACTAATTCAAAACTGTCACTGCCGAAATAATCAAACTATTTGTCAAATGTCCAGTACAAGCTAAAACACAGACTATACTTTGTAGAAAACCCAAGTTGCCGAAATAATACAACTAGCTGTCAGACCATCAAAAGAGTCATTTGACCGTTTTGTTTGACACTTAGTTTGATTATTTCCGACCCCTCAAACTCGCACACAAAGCCTACTTTACCAAAATAATCTATCTAGCCGTACAAATCAACCTGGACAAAAAACTACACTTGCAAAATCGGAAAAAACAGATACAATTATATTATTCAACTATATTGAGCAATAGATTTTTAAGAAAATTTTCTGCTCTATGGTCTGAAAAGAATTACTAACCAAAGGAGACCAAAATGTACCAAGACGAAACACTAATTTGTGAAGACTGCGGAAAAGAATTTGTCTTCAGCGTTGGGGAACAAGAATTTTACGCCGAAAAAGGTTTAGTAAATAAACCTAAAAGATGCCCCGAATGCAGAAAAAATCGCAGACAAAAAAACAGAAGAAAAATGCATGACGCAGTATGTTCGCAATGCGGTGCACAAACAAAAGTTCCCTTCAAACCCATTGAAGGAAAAGAAATCTATTGCAAAGATTGCTACGCTAAAAGACAGGCTCAAGAAGTTTAGTCTTATTTGGCAAAAATTATCAAAACGCTGTCATATTGGCAGCGTTTTTTTCTTACAACATCAACCTTTGGGGGTATTTTCAAATTCACATAAAAATGCTTTAATATAAGTATAGCAAAGGGGCGGAGAAAATGTTTAGCGAACACGTTTTAGCAATGATTTTGGCAGGCGGACAAGGAAAAAGGCTTTTTCCACTAACAAGAGACAGAGCAAAACCTGCTGTACCCTTTGGCGGAAGATATAGAATTATTGACTTTGTACTTAACAACTTTGTTAACTCGGGTTTTTATAAAATTAAAGTCTTAACACAATATAAGTCAGACTCCTTAAACAAGCATATTTCAAGGGGTTGGAACTTATCTTCATCGGTCGGACAGTACGTGGACTGCGTTCCCGCTCAGATGAGAACGGACGGAAACTGGTACAAGGGAACTGCTGACGCCATTTATCAAAACTTAAATCAAATTTTAGATGATAATTTTAAAATTGTCTGCGTTTTTGGCGGAGACCATATTTACAAAATGAACGTAAGACAAATGGTTAATTATCACTGCGAAAAAGAGGCAGATTTAACAATTTCGGCCATTCCAATTCCGATTGAGCTTGCAAGCGAATACGGAATAATGGAGGTTGATGACTCTTGGCGTTTAATTAACTTTGTGGAAAAACCAAAGCACACGCCAAAACACATCCCCGGGGACCCTACAAAATGCTTGGCTTCAATGGGAAACTACGTCTTTAAGCCTGAAAAATTAATCGGCGAATTAGAAGAGGACGCAAAAGACGAAAACTCTTCACATGACTTTGGCAAAAATATTATACCTAATATGCTAAAAAAAGGCAGAGCGATATACATCTATGACTTTGCTTCGAACAGCTTCCCCGGTATGACGGATTCAGAAAGGGGCTACTGGAGAGATGTAGGTAACATCGACAGTTACTGGCAAGCTAATATGGACTTACTTGAATATAGTCCCGAACTAAATTTATACTCAAGAGATTGGCCTTTGCGCACCTTTAACTATAACTATCCTCCCGCAAAATTTATTTGGGATGAGGATAAAAGAGTGGGTATGGCAAAAAATTCCCTTGTGTCTGAAGGCTGTATTATAAGCGGCGGTTCGCTTTCAAGATGTGTACTTTCGCCAAAAGTAAAGATAAACAGTTTTTCAACAATATCTAATTCGATACTTTTGGAAAACGTTAACATCGGGCGACATGTACATATAAACCGTGCAATAATTGACAAAAACGTAATCATACCGCCTTACACCGAAATCGGCTTTAATAAGGAAGAAGACCTAAGAAGAGGCTTCTTTGTTTCAACAGATGGTATAACGGTTGTACCAAAAGACGCTATACTTGATTAAACTTAGGCATTTTAATACATTTGACCTCATCTTGAATGTCAAAGAAAAGTTTTGCACTTTGCTTAAATTCAAGCGGGTCTTTTGTTACGTAAAAATCAATTTTGCCTTTTGTCGTATCGCACTCAAGTCTTGATGAAACCTCATCCGCTAAAGCGCAAGAGGGGTTAAAGAAAATCTCTCTGGGTGCAAATTTTTCAAGCAAGCAAATTAAATAAGGATAATGCGTGCAGCCTAAAATAACTCTTTTTGCCTTATTTTCAAGCACAATTTGCATTTTTTCTTCTACAAGCTTATATGCTTCAGGGGTGTCGTATTTTCTATTTTCAACAATCTCAACAAAGCCCGAGCAAGGTATTTCAACAACTTTAATATTGGGATTTAATTTGTGAATTTCGCTTGAATATTTCTTACTGTTTGCGGTAGCAAGAGTAGATAAAACACAAATACAATCGCCGTCATTTAACCCTTCTATTGCAGATTTTACAATGCTTTGTATTAAAGGAAAAATCTTAAGACCCTTTGGCTCAAATTCTTTTTTTAAATCTTCATAAGTCAGTGCAGATGTGGTATTGCAAGCAATTACAACATCATTTACACCTTGCTTAATAAAAAAGTTTAAGATGTTTTTGTTAAAAAACAATATCTCATCTTTACTTTTTGAACCGTAAGGCAAATTCGCCGTATCGCCAAGGTACAAATAATTGCAATTAGGCATTTTATGGACTAATTCTTTTAAAATTGTCAGACCTCCGACACCGGAGTCCATTACACCAAGAGTTAATTTCTGTGTCATTTTTGTGATTTTAAATACTCCATAATTCCTTCAGCAATAGACTTTGCAATTTCTTCCTGCCTTTTGTTTCCAACCAAAAGTTTTCGCTCAAAAGGATTTGATATAAAGCCAATCTCAACCAAAATTGCAGGTGCATTGGTATGATTTATAACATAAAATTTAGATTGGAACAATCCTCTATCTTTTGTTTCCCATTTTGAAAGATTTCTTGAGCTTGCAAAGTTTTTATGGACAATTTTGGCAAAATCCAAACTGTTTGGATGATACCAGTGAGTTTCAAGCCCGATTATATCTTCTTTAACGGAAGAATTTACGTGAATGCTTATAAATACATTAGGGTTAATTTTATTTGAAAAATCGCTTCTTTCGGCTAATTCAACCGTTTTATCCGTTTCGCGGGTAAGATGAGTATAAACATCTTGCTTTTTTAAATATTTTTCAAGCAACTTTGAAACCTCAAGAGTAATATCTTTCTCATAAACTCCTTCTCTTGTAGCACCAACGTCCGCACCGCCGTGCCCGGGGTCAATTACGACACTGTACATTTGTTTAATTGTCGAAGGACGCTGCGGTTTTTCTTCTTTTTCTTCTTTTTTAGCTGGCGGCGTTTCTTTGGTTTGTGTTTGAGAACGCTTTTTAAAGTAAATTCTAATTTCCTTAGAATCGGGTGAAACTTGCGCGTTAATAGCAGTTGAGCTGTTTAAGTTGAAAATTACTCTTGTTTTTTCCGTTGCAATTTTTTGAGCCGTTATACCTTTAAAATCAGGGTTTTTATGCAATACGTCAAGCGCATATTTATTTAAATCGGCAACATTTTGTAAATCAAGATAAAATTTTGAATTTTCTTCAAACATTGTAAAGGCAACAGGGTTTGAAAAAGTAATGTTTACAACATCCAAGTCAGCAGCGCTGTGGCTTGCAGTGTAATTTAAAATCTCGCTTGTTGTTTGAGTTAATTTCGAATTTAAAATATCTCCTCTTTTTGCTATAAAAAGACCCTGTAAATCAGGGGAAACAACAACTCTGTACTCTTTTGCGTTTTCGCCCTGTATAACAAGCCGTGCGGTTGTTTGGTTATTTTGACCGACTCTTAAAATTTCCCTTTGCGCTACCTGTCCGTTTGAAACAAGAGGTTTAGAGTTTGGAATTGTATAGGTTTTATTTCTAAGAGCTTGAGCAACAACGGTATTTTCAAGGTCAATTACAAGTCTTGAAGGATTATCGAGCATAAACGAGCTTTTAAGGGATAAATTTCCGCTCCCTTTAATCATAAGACCGTTTTTCACCGCCTCAACTTTTGCAAGATGAAAATTAGATTTCATAATACCGTCTTTTTCATCCGTTTTAACATCCTTATAGGTATAATCAGATGTTGTGTTAATTTGCAAACTTTGATTTGGCGTAGTATTTGAAACATTTACAATATTTTGTATTTTTTGTTTAAACTCACTCCAATAAGTTGTTGCCTCGTACTCTTGAGCTTTCCTTTCACCTGAGGTCATATTATTATATACGGTCTTAAATTTTTCCGAGGATATTAAAGTATTTGAAAGTTTAAAAATAATTTGCCTGTCATTTGCAAAAATTGAAAAATCTCCTGCGTGAAAATTTTTATCATGCTCAAAAACTATTCTTACAACATGAGGATTTGTAGAGAATTGAGAAATTTTAACCGAGGTTATATGAGAATTTTTAAGAACATAGGTTCTTGATGTGCCTGATAAAACAGCATTTGAAATATCTACAAAAATTCTGTCAGGGTTCGTTAAAATACCTTTTGTAATAAGGTTTTTAGGAATTTTATCACTTTTATCATTATCCTCTGGAGTTTGCATTGAGCTTGGGAAAACTTTACCCAAGGAATTTACAATAACAACATTTCCCGAATTATCAAATTCAAGTCCGTTTATTTTTATAACAGGAGCAGCCTGCACACAAAAAGTGCACAAAAAGAAAAGTAAAATTACAGGTATAATTTTTAAAATAAACTTTCTCATAACTCCTCATAAAAATAATATCACCAACAGTAAAAACAGACTACCTAAGAATGTATGAAAAAAATAAAAATCACACAGAATAGGGGTTTCACACGTTTTTAATTTTTGCAAGTAAATTTTACTTCATTAAGTTTGTAAATTTTAATTTTTCCTATTGATTACAAGGGGCATGGTTAATTGTAAAAAAAAATTAATAATATTTCCCTTGCTCATGCCTCAATTTTGGTATTTTATAAATGTGTCGAAGGAATTAAAATATGCACTA
The DNA here is from genome assembly GCA_944325665.1 of Candidatus Gastranaerophilales bacterium. GTDB lineage: Bacteria > Cyanobacteriota > Vampirovibrionia > Gastranaerophilales > Gastranaerophilaceae > Galligastranaerophilus. The sequence goes on along the minus strand of CALVAY010000001.1, from coordinate 175,451 downwards.
TGAAAGGAGTGGTGGCAAGTATTTCGGTGTTTATCATCGTATTTGAAAGAGGAATGAAAAAGAGACTTATTAACAACAAAAAAAGATTTAGAAGGTGGCAAAATTGCTACTAGACTTAAAAGAGGAAAACCGTCCGCAAAAGGGCGGCTTTTTATAGCCCGATTAGGCTAAATTTTATTAAAAATTAGGCTCTTTTTTATTTTTTTGTTAAAATTTAAATGTAAATTCTTATGAGGATGTCAGAGAAATGAAAAATAAAATCATTCTTTTTTGGTTAATTGTAGTTATAACTTTATCAAGCGCTTTTGTCATATACAAAAAACCGACAAAACTGGGGCTTGACTTGGTTGGCGGCTCAAGACTAACTCTTGAAGCTCAAACATCGGCTACGATTTCAAAAATTACCCCTGAAATTATGGACTCGCTTCAATATGCGATTGAAAACAGGGTTAACGCTCTCGGTGTAGGTGAAACAACCGTTCAAAAAATCGGCGATAAAAGGCTGATGATTGAAATACCAAACATCTCTGATACTTCAAAAGCAAAAGAGTTTTTAGGTGAAACAGCCGAGCTTGAATTCAAACGTCCTAACGGTGTTGGCGAAAACGGCGAAATAATTTGGGAAAGCACAGGTCTAACAGGTAAAGACCTTAAAAAAGCCCTTGTAGGTTCATCTCCCGGAAACGGCGAATGGGTTGTATCCATTGAATTTAACCAAGAAGGTGCAAAAAAGTTTGCACACCTTACAAGAGAGCTTGTAGGTCAACAAATGGCGATTTTCTTCAACGGAGAGTTAAAATCAGCACCTCGTGTTAACGAAGAAATTACAGGCGGACATGCTCAAATTACAGGCGGCGACGGCGGATTTGAATATCAGGAAGTTAAAAACATGGTTGACCTTCTAAACGCAGGCGCACTTCCTGTCGGAGCTAATATCATTGAAGAAAATTCGGTAGGCCCTACATTAGGTGCTGACAGTATTCAAAAAAGTAAAGTCGCAGGGGTTATAGGTCTTACTCTTGTAATGTTATTTATGATACTTTACTATCGTGCCCCCGGTGTAATTTCTTGTTTAGCTCTTATAATATATAGCCTTATTGTTTTTGCAATATTTAAGATAATTCCTGTAACACTTACTCTTGCAGGTATAGCAGGTTTCATTTTGTCAATCGGTATGGCGGTAGATGCCAATATCCTTATATTTGAGAGAACAAAAGAAGAACTAAGAGCGGGCCGCTCGCTGTTTACGGCTATTAACTCAGGTTTTGAAAGAGCCTTTACAAGTATTTTTGACTCAAATATGACAACAATTATCACCTGTGCAATCTTATATGCGCTTGGAACAGGCGTTGTTAAAGGTTTTGCCCTAACGCTTGCAATAGGTGTTTTGGTTAGTATGTTCAGTGCAATTACGGTTACAAAGAACTTTATGCACTTAGCATTCGGAACAGGCGAGCTTAAACACCCTGAATTATTCGGACTTAAAAAAGAAGACATTCAGGACTCTTACACAGCCGTTGAAACAAAAAAAGAAAAAGCTAAATTCGGCGTACTTGACTAATTTTTAAAGGAGATAAAAATGGCTAATCCTAATTTAATAAAAAGCAACTACTTAATTGACGTTGTAAAGCACAGATGGCATTACCTACTAATAAGCATTATTGCACTTTTGCCTTGTATAGTAGCTATGTTCTACCTGTCTTTTACGCAACCTAACCACGCGCCCGTTAAATTAGGGATAGATTTTACCGGCGGAACAATTCTTCAATACGGAATTGAAAACTCCGTTACTCCCGAGCAAATTTCAAAAATCAGAACAGAGCTTGAAAATAACGGCATAAATAATCCGATAATTCAAAATCTAAGCGATGCAAGCGGCAATGTAATATCAATTAAGACACGTTTCATCGGCGAAAAAAGCAACGCCCAAATCGACAAAATTACATCGGTATTGTCAAAAAATACGAGCGCGGCTCAGTTGATATCAACAACTTCAGTCGGCCCGACACTTGGAAAAGAGTTGCTTAAAAACTCTCTTACTGCGGTATTATTAGCCTTTTTAGGCATAGTTTTTTATATCTCTTTCAGATTCCAGTCGGATTACGCGATAATAGCACTATTGGCGCTTTCCCACGATGCACTTTTTGTAATAGGTGTATTTGCAATTTTGGGTATATTTTATAATGTTCAAGTAGATAGCTTATTTATTACCGCAATCCTTACGGTTGTTGGTTTTTCAGTACACGATACAATCGTTGTGTTTGACAGAATAAGAGAAAACAACAGATTTTTAGCTAAAAAACACGATTTTGGCGAAATTATTAATGCCAGCGTAAACCAAACTTTGGCAAGAAGTATAAACACATCTCTTACAACACTAATAACACTTTTGGCACTTTATTTCTTTGGCGGTGCAACAACAAAAGATTTCGTTTTGGCAATGATTTTAGGTATCGCAGCAGGAACATACTCAAGTATATTCTTTGCTTCCGTACTACTTGCTTGGGATAAAGAAATTAAAGCAAAAAAAGCAAATGCATAAAGAAAACAAAAACCTTAAATATCATTCTTTGGCACATTTTGTTTCCTGCGAGAGAGAAAAAATCGGTCTTTCTCAACAGGGGCTTGCAAAAAAGTGTAATTTAGATATTGAACAAATAAGCTCAATTGAGTCGGGCATTGAAACTTTCTTATCCACAACGGTAAGACAAAAACTTTCTAAAGGGCTCAAGACTTCTCTTGAAGAGATTAAAAGATACGAAAAAAACGAAGATTTTCATTTTTCAAATAATTACGACATTGAAAAAATAAAAGAGGAAATTCTTCTCAATCAGGGAAATTCAAAAGCAGCTTTCTTTTGCCCAATCTGCGGCTCAAAGCTTATAGTAAGAATTGCAAAAATGTACGACCTTGAGGACAATTTAGTCTTGCATCCTAAGGCAAGATGCTCTAAATGTCCTTTTCAAGTTCAATAAAAAACGCTCTTTAAAGAGCGTTTTTCAATCTTTGAACAACTTTGTCTTTACCTAATATCCACAAGGTTTCAGCCATATCAGCCCCCCTTGTTCTGCCTGTGGCAGCTGCACGCACTGCCCACATCGTTTCTTTAGGCTTATACCCTTTGTTTTCTTTAAAGTATGTTCTTAAATCCGCAAGTTTGTTGTGAATATCCTCTTCATCATCAAAGTTCCAGCTGTCAGCATTATCTATAACATAGCGGATAACTTCTTTAGATAAGTCTTTATCCAAAACTTCTCTTACTTCATCGTATGAAAAATCATCTTCAAAGAAATAGCTTGCATCGTGCTCAATTTCAGATAAAACAGTCAAAGGCTCACGAGTAATTTGAACAATTTTTTCCAATTTTTCTCTTGAGTATTTTGTAACATCATACTTTGACAAAAACGGAATAATCATATCAGTAAGTTTTGGTATTTCCATTTTCTTGATATACTGTCCGTTCATCCAATTTAACTTGTCATATTCAAACACTGAGTTTGAGCTTGAAACCTCATGAATTCTAAAGTCTGCCGCAATTTCATCAACCGATTTTATCTCAACACCATCAGAAGGTGCCCAACCCAAAAGTGCAACAAAGTTAATTAGAGCATCTGTTAAATATCCTTGTTTAACAAAGTCGCTCACCGCAGTTGCGCCATGGCGTTTAGATAATTTTGTTCTATCTGGTGCAAGTATCATACCCAAGTGTCCAAAATTAGGAACTTTAGCGCCAAGAGCTTCATAGATTAATATTTGTTTAGGCGTGTTTGAAATATGGTCTTCACCCCTTATAACATCAGTTATATTCATCAACATATCGTCAATTACAACCGCAAAGTTATAAGTCGGAGTTCCGTTAGATTTCATAATAACAAAATCGCCGATTAAACTTGTATCAAATTTAAGTTCACCTTTTACAAGGTCGTTAAACACAAGCTCTTTATGCTCAACCTTAAAGCGAATAGAAGGTTTAATGCCTTTTGCTCTAAGTTCGTTTTTTTCTTCTTCCGTTAAATTTAAACATTTTCTTGAATAAACATAAGCACTGTGGTTTTTAATAGCTTCTTCTTTTTCTGCCTCAAGCTCCTCGTTTGTACAGAAGCATTCGTAAGCATAACCTTTATCCATAAGAATTTGAGCGTATTTAGGATAAATATCAAATCTTTGAGATTGATAATAAGGACCGTAAGGACCGCCGACATCAGGACCTTCATCCCAATTTAATCCCAACGCTTTTAAACTGTCGAAAATGTTTTGAGTATAAGCTTCGGAACTTCTGTCCAAATCGGTATCTTCAATCCTTAAAACAAATTCGCCGCCTGTTTTTTTGGCATATAAAAAGTTAAATAAAGCAGTTCTAGCCGTTCCGATGTGCAAGTTTCCGCTCGGAGAGGGTGCTATTCTAACTCTAATTTTATCTGACATAATTCACCTCGTAAATAAAATTTCTTATGTCTAAATCATACCTCTAAAATAAAATTTTTGCATTTTAAAATTTATTTAGTATTATTTTTGTATGGAAAATAAATTAAAAATCGGACTAATAGGACTTGGAACAGTCGGCGGCGGAGTGGTTAAAAGCCTTAAAAACTTCGGGCAAGTTGAAATTAAAATAGCGGCAGTTAAAAACCTTAACAAAAAAAGAGATGTTGAAGTTAGTGAGTTAACAGACGATCCCTTCAAAATTGTAAACGACCCTGAAATAGACGTGGTTGTTGAGGTTGCAGGCGGTGTTGACCCTGCATTTGAACTTTTAAAAACTGCAATTAAAAACAAAAAACATATCGTAACTGCCAATAAAGAACTGCTTGCAAAACACGGCGCAGAGCTTTTTGACCTTGCAAACGAACATAACGTTGCTATTCTTTACGAAGCAGCTGTTGCCGGCGGCATACCTATTATTATGCCTGTTAAAACAGCTCTTAAGGGCAATAAGTTTAAAAAAGTTGCAGGCATCCTAAACGGTACAACAAACTACATTTTGACCCAAATGGAAGAAAAAGGCATTTCTTATCAGGAATGTCTAAAAGCCGCACAAGAACTCGGCTACGCTGAAGCAGACCCGACAGGGGACGTTGAAGGTTATGACACAATGTACAAAATTGCAACATTGGCCAATATTACCTTTAACAAAAGAATAGATGTAAATAAAATTTATCGTGAAGGTATTACAAATATCAGTGCAGATGACATTAAATTTGCGGATGAATTGGGCTACAAAATTAAATTAATTGCACTGGCTCAAGAAAACGACGAGCAAATTGATGTCAGAGTTCATCCCATGCTTGTGGAAAAATCAAATGTAATCTCAGGCATAAATAACGCTCTTAATGCTGTTATGCTTGAAGGCTTCCCTGTAGGGCAGGTTATGTTCACAGGCCCCGGCGCAGGTGAATTTCCTACTGCAAGCTCAGTTGTAGGGGATATTTTAGCTATTGCGGCAGAATTTGGTAAATGCGATACAATTTTGCCGATGACACGCTGCCACCACAAAGAAATGGCTGTTCAAACAAACATTTTAGACACCAAAAACAGCTACTACATTTCAATTACCGCACCAAATGCCATGGGCGTTATAGGCGTTATAGGTACAGCCTGCGGTAAAAACAAAATAAATATCTCAAGCGTTCTTCAAAAAGGTACGCAAAAAGACGGCACGGCTCACATTATCGTAATCACCGAAGAATGCTCTGAAAGAGATATTCAAAACGCTATTGAAGAATTGAAGAAACAATCAATTAAAATTAATAATTTAATAAGGGTTATGTAAGATGAGATACAACGGATTAATAGATAAGTACAGAGAGTATTTGCCCGTAAGCGACAGCACGGAAATTATTACACTTTGCGAAGGTAACACACCGCTTATTAAAGCTGAAAATTTAGCAAAAAAACTTGGTTTAGACTGCGAAATATACCTAAAATACGAAGGCTCAAACCCGACAGGAAGCTTTAAAGACCGCGGTATGACAATGGCTGTTACAAAAGCAAAAGAAGAAGGCTCGCACGCCATTATCTGCGCTTCAACAGGCAACACTTCAGCAGCAGCTGCTGCATACGGTGCTAAGGCGGGGCTTAAAACTTATGTTTTAATACCTGACGGCTACATTGCACTTGGTAAATTATCGCAAGCTATGATGTACGGTGCTAAAGTTATTGCAATTAACGGCAACTTTGACAACGCACTTGATGCCGTTCGTGAAATTTCTAAAAATTACCCCATAACCCTTGTAAACTCTGTTAACCCATACAGAATTGAAGGACAAAAAACGGGTGCATTTGAAATTATTGAAGCTCTCGGCGATGCACCTGATTATCACTTTATTCCCGTTGGTAATGCAGGCAACATAACAGCTTATTGGAAGGGTTATAAGGAATTCTTTAATCTTGGCAAATCTAAACAACTGCCAAAAATGATGGGTATTCAAGCAGAAGGCTCTGCTGCAATTGTTAAAGGACATAAAATCGATGCTCCTCAAACTATTGCAACCGCAATAAGAATAGGCAACCCTGCAAGCTGGAAACAAGCAGAAGCAGCGCGTGATGAGTCAAAAGGTACAATTGATATGGTATCTGATGAAAAAATCATTGAAGCATACAATCTTTTGGCTTCAACTGAAGGTGTTTTGGCTGAACCTGCAAGCTGTGCTCCTGTTGCGGGACTTATCAAGCTTAAAGATACAATTAAACCGAAATCAAAAATTGTTTGTATTTTAACGGGCAACGGCTTAAAAGACCCTGATTGCGCTATTAAATATGCTCAATCACCTGTTGAAAAAACTACAAGCGACATTAAAGACATCGTTAAATTAATGGGTCTGTAAAAATAATAACAAAAATAAAAATCCCGCCACAAAGCGGGATTTTTTAATATATTTTTTGGTTTCTAGGCGTACTCATCAAGAATAATTGCTAAAGACAAGCTGTCAGGTGCGTCGATTAACATACCTTGTTTGTCGTAACTAATAGCAACAGTTTGGTCTTTAACCTGTTTAGCCTGTATTGTGTTTTTAACAACCGCAGCAGTCATTGCAGCAGCACCTGCGAGTGCCGCAAAGTAAATTGCCGGTCTTGATTTTTTAGCTTGCTTAATAACATTATGATTTAATTGGTTTTCAACAAGATTTCCAACTTCTGAAACTCTATCTGCCAAATTTGTAAAAATACCTTTTGAATTATCATCAAGACCTTTGGCAATATCAGCCAAGCTTTCTTTTGCACCGCTTACAATGTTATCTCTGTTTTTTGTAAAAACATCGCTAACACCTTGATAAGCTTGATTTTTAGCAAATTCATCAACAATTTTATCAAATTCAGCGTTCTTAGCTTCTTTTACAAAGCCTGAAATTTGTTCTTTTACACTTTTTGTAAAGGCATCCGCATGCTCAGCATGAGTTAGGGGCAAGTATCTTGTTAAAAGCGCAGCACCAGCCGCACCTGTCGCACCTGCCGCAACGATGTTTGTGTTTTTTCTCTCAGTAGTATTGTTTATTGCTTGTGTTCTCATATCCTTACCTCGATTTCACACAAATAAACCACCCCGAAACCCCATTGGGGACGGTGTGAGCATAAGTAACCTATGGTTTAACTAACCGCACAAATTTTTAAATTTTTAATATTTTATCATAACAAAATATTTTTGTCAACTATACCAAACCATATTTTTCATCATATGCAGCAAGGGCTCTTTCATATTCTTGCTTAATCTTGTTTAATTTAGATAAAATACGCTCTTCGCCTGCCGAGTTTGCACTCTTACTTACAATTTCTTCATAAATTTCTTTAACTTGTGCTATTTTATATTCATATTCATCTATAATTTGTGTTCTGTTTAACTTAATCTGCATATCTGCAAGTTCGTCAGGGGAAATATCAGGTTCTCTTAAGAGTTTTTTATCTATAAGTGCACAAAATTCATCTATTGCCTCTTTTACCGTTTTTCTGTCGGCTTCGTTTGCACTGTCACCCAGTTCAAGTTTTATTTTATGCATTTTATCAAATGCTTCGTCTATTTCGCGTGCAAGTCCTTCATCAACCTGTTCAAGATATTCATATATAATTCTTCTTGGCGCGTCATTATAACGTGAACTATAAAAACTTGTGTCAAAAAGATACATTTTATAATTTTCCGTATCTTTTGCAATAGACTTAAGTGCCTTTCCGACCCTTTTCATTGTAGAAGTGTTATCAAACGAAGTCGTAAACTGGCCTATGGTATGGCCCAGAGGATCTATGTAATTTCTGCCGAGATGGTCGATTTTTGTTCTGTATCCCGCTTCAAAATAAGTATTTGGATGTAAATCAATCGGCACAAAACGTTGATTTATCGCGTCCACCATTAAATTATTACCTCCGACATCCAAACCGCGGCCGGCTTTATTAATGCGCACAACACGCGCAAGAAGGTCATCATAAGCGCTTTGGGGCATATTTGCAACTATGGTATCGTACTCATCGCTAAGGACAAAGGATTTTAGCGAATCTATGTATTCCTGAATTTCAACCAGATTATTCCTTGCAAGCACATTGTTTACAGCTTGATATTCGCTAATATCCGCAAGATAACTGAACCCTTCAAGGCTTTGCGGCGGTTTGCCGTTTCTTCCGGGTGCTTTTATTGCAAGCTTTGTACCCGGTATTTGATATACCGTGCCGTGCTCGCCGCTGCCGAGCTTGTTTTCTTCTGCAAGTTTCATTATTTTTTTGATTTTTTCATCTTCACTGCCTTCAAGCCCCAGTTTATCCGCAGCGTCTATAATTTCACGATAAACCGGCGAAGTCTTAAATCTTCTTGCGCCAAGCTCCCCGATAAGGTTGCTCTCAAGCATAGCCATCCCGCCGCTGCCCGTCTTTTCAAATACTTTTTTATATGCCGCAGGGTCAATCTTATCCAGCTCGCTCTTTAATTTTTGTATATTTTCTATACGCTCAGCCATATTTAAGGACTTATAGCGCTCTGACAGAGCGGAGATTTTTTTTGAAATTTCATCAAGCACTGCCTCATCATCAGTATTTTTAACAATGGACATTAAGTCATCATATGCCTGCCCTATTGCTTCCTGCTCTTTTTTTACAAGCGTGAAAACTTCCTCCGGCACAACTTCAAAAGTGCCGGAAAGTATAGCTTTTTCATATTTTTTAAGCCTGTTGTATATTTCATCATCAAATTTTAATTCGGGAATATCTATTTTTTGTGCCGCCCCCTGCACTGTTTTGGCAATTTCTTCTTCCGGTTTTGGAGCCTCAAGGACAGCTGCGGGCTGCCTTGTGATTTCATCCGGGATTTTATCCGCAAGCTTTGCAGGCTCGGTGCCCTGCGAAAGTTTTTCCGCAGTTTCTTGAGTAATTTCAGAAACCTGCTCCCGTACAGCTTTTTGAGGATTTTCTCCCGAAACGGCTTCATTAATATCGGAAATCATCTGCGGAGCTTTCTGCTGCAAAACATCAGGGTTATCAGGAAGCATATCCCCGTTTTTTAACAAATCATCCTGCATGTTTGCCGCAGCACCCTTGAGGTCATCAGCGGTATCTTGAAGAAGCTGTACAGGGCCGCCCTTGGTCTCGGAGGTTATAATTCTGGGCAAATGAGCATCACCCGGAGGATTTTTCGGGGTATTTATTTTTCCTTTTTTAATAAAATACAGCAAAGCAGCACCGCCAAGAGCAATTGCCGCGATTATTCCCGCTGCCTTTGCAGGTTTTTTGGTATCTTTATCCGATTTTACAAATTCGTCCTGCATTTGCGGCGGTATCGCAGCAGTTTGTACATTATCTTTTTGTAATTGCTGCTGAGGCATTTTAAAATTAGCAAAAGGGGAGTTTTGAATATTAAAATTCTGCACTTGCAATTCCTTTATTGTTTTTATTTTATTTAATAAAAAACAAAAACAAAACAAAAATTGTCAAAAGCATAGTACACTTTAGCTGTGCAAAATCCCTGCGTTATTTTGCACAGCTACAAAAAAACCGAAAATAAATATTTTCAGCTTTTTCTTATATCCGTGTAACTTTTACAAGTGTTTATTACATCATTCCCATGCCGCCTGAGCAACTTCATTGCACGGCGGCTCAGTACGGTTACGTTTTGACCCGCAAAACTCTCGTTTCACGGGTCAAAAATTCACACACTTTTGGGTCATTCGTAATTTTTGTGCGCTGCACGGCGCATAAGAGACGGTATGACCTACGTGCTCTGCACCAAGTTCCTCACTTGCTGCTATCACACTTCGCACACCTTGGCAAAACTTGCTTTTTCCAACGTGGCACAAGCCACGTACGGAAAAAACTACGTTTTGAAGCTCCTGTTGAGTTTTGTTCCAAAACTCTTACGTCGCAATCGTCCAGTTGCAAAAACGTCGAAAATACAATATTTTCGACGTTTTCTCACATCCGTACGCACTTTCGCTCTTGCAAACGCTAAAGCGTAATGCTCGAGCTTCAAGTGTTTATTACATCATTCCCATGCCGCCCATGCCTGACATATCGGGCATTTGAGGTGCTTTTTCTTCAGGAATTTCAACAACTGCTGCTTCAGTTGTAAGTAGCATTGAAGCAACGCTTGCAGCGTTTTCAAGAGCTGATCTTGTAACTTTAGCAGGGTCAACAATACCTGATTTAAACATATCGCCGTATGTATTTGCCATAGCGTCATAACCGTAAGCGCCTGATTCTTTCTTAACGGCATCAACTACAACATCACCTTTAGCGCCGGCGTTATTTGCAATTGTTGTCAAAGGTATATCAAGAGCTGAAGTTAAAATCTTGAAGCCGATTTTTTCATCATCAGATTCAAATGTTTTTGTATCTAACATTTTTTCAAGAACTTGTTGAACACGAACAAGAGCAACACCGCCACCCGGAACGATACCCTCTTCTTGAGCTGCACGAGTAGCGTTTAGTGCGTCTTCAATTCTTAGTTTTGATTCTTTAAGTTCAACTTCGCTTGCTGCACCAACTTCGATAACGGCTACACCGCCTGAAAGTTTTGCAACTCTTTCTTGAAGTTTTTCTTTATCGTATTCACTGTCTGATTGTTCAATTTGTTTTTTCAAAAGAGCAACTCTTTCATCAACTGCTGCTTTTGTTTCAGTACCTACAACAATTGTTGTTTCATCTTTTGTAACCGTTACTCTTCTTGCTTTACCAAGTTGTTGTACTGTTACGTTTTCAAGCTTGATACCAAGTTCTTCAGTGAACATTTGGCCGCCTGTTAAAATAGCGATATCCTCAAGCATTGCTTTTCTTCTGTCGCCAAAACCGGGAGCTTTAACTGCAACAGCTCTTAGAACTTTTCTCATTGTGTTAACAACAAGTGTAGCCAATGCTTCACCTTCAACGTCTTCAGCGATAATTAAAAGCGATTTACCATCACGAGCCACTTGTTCTAGGATTGGTACTAAATCTGCAATTAAATTAATTTTTTTGTTTACGCAAAGTACATAAGCATCTTCTAAAACTGCTTCCATACGTTCAGCATCAGTAATGAAGTAAGGTGAAATATAACCTTTGTCAAATTGCATACCTTCAACAACTTTTTTGTCAGTTCCGAAAGTTTTTGATTCTTCAACTGTTATAACGCCGTCAGTACCGACTGCTTCCATACAATCAGCGATTAAGTTACCGATGAATTTATCGTTACCTGCTGAAATTGAAGCAACTTGAGCTCTCATTTCTTTAGAGTCAACTGATTTTGACATAGCTTTAATTTCTTTAACAGCTTCTTCAACAGCTTTTGTAATACCACGTTTAATACCCATCGGGTTAGCGCCTGCTGCAAGGTTTCTTAAACCTGCGCGATAAATTGCTTGAGCAAGGACTGATGCTGTTGTTGTACCATCACCTGCTACATCATTTGTTTTTGAAGAAACGTCTTTTAAAAGTTGAGCACCTGCGTTTTCTAAACCGTCTTTAAGCTCAATTTCTTTTGCAATTGTTACACCGTCGTTAACGATTTGAGGTGCACCAAATTTCTTTTCAAGAATTACGTTACGACCTTTTGGTCCAAGAGTAACTTTAACGGCATCAGCAACCGCATCAACACCTCTTAATAAGGCTTCGCGAGCTTGAGCGTCAAATACTATTTTTTTAGCCATTTTTATATCTCCTTTTATATCCTCTGATTACTCGATTACCGCCAAAACATCTTTAACGGAAAGGATTTTATATTCAACTTCGTCGATTTTTACATCCGTACCTGAATATTTTGCAAATAAAACTTTATCTGCAACTTTAACATCCATTTCCTCTCTTGCGCCGTTATCGGTAAATTTACCTGGGCCAACCGCAATTACTTCACCTTTTTGGGGTTTTTCTTTTGCACTGTCGGGAATAAAAATTCCGCCTGATGTTTTTTCAACATCATCTATAACCTTGATAACAATTTTGTCTGCCAAAGGTTTAATAGTTGTCATATTATAATCCTCCTTTTTTACTTTATGAGTAAATAATATAATCAAAATTAAAACATGGGTGAATAATTAACAAAAAATTAATTATTTAAATTTTCATATAACAACTGTATTGTTAGATATGTGGATTATGTGGCATTATAATATTATAATAGGTTAAATAAAGAAAGGATTCTTTAATGAAAAAGGGCTTTACATTAGCTGAAGTATTGATTACTTTGGCTATTATTGGCGTTGTGGCGGCTCTAACAATTCCTTCTGTTATAGTAAGAACACAACAGCAAGAATTTAAAACAGCTGCTAAAAAAGCTCACTCGGTATTGTCTCAAGCAGTACAATTGACTGAAGTTAAAGACGGATACACGTTTGCTGATGAAGGGTATTTTATAGAAGCGCTCATTAAAAATATGAATGTCGTTAAGGTTGAAGACGGAAGAATAGGTTACAATCTTCCCGGCGCAGCTTTTGCTGATTTACCAACGGGCCCAAATCCTTATGTTATTTTCTACACAGCAGATGGTATAGCATACATGGTAAGTTACATTGATGAATGGGGTGCCGGCTTTCTAGTTGACGTAAACGGAGATCAAGGACCTTCAAGACTACTTGAAGGAGAAATACAACAAGCTCAATGCAACAGCAGCAGTTGCGATTGGGACAACCCCGAGTGGACAGGAATAACACTAAGCGACTTGTTTAGAATAGAATTTGAAGACGGTGCTTCAAAAATTACACCTTGGAGTGTACCAATATAATTTAAAACCCCTGATTAGTCAGGGGTTTAAAATTAGAAAAATTTAGAAAACACGTTATAATATATCATAAACGCTGAAATTGTAAGCAAAAGCCCCATTAATTTCATAAAGATTTCAGAAACATTTGAGAAAATTCTTGCATTTTTAACAAATGATGTAAAAACACCGGCCAAGATTATTATTACACCTTGCCCCAAAGAAAACATAAAGAGCATAAGGGCTGCGTAAATAAGATTTGTACTTAGCGAAGCAAAGCTCATTATTCCAACTAAAATGGGAGTTGAGCAAGGTGTTGAGCTGAGCGCAAAAACAGCTCCTAAAAGCAATGGGTACAAAAACAGGCTGTGCGTATCACCTTTTGGCATTCTTTTTACTAAAGTTGGCATGGTAAAATCGAGCACCCCTAAAAGGTTAAGACCAAAAACCAGAATAACCGATGCCATTATAAGAATGAAGTATGAACCGCCAAGCGAAACAAAAGCCCTTCCGCCGATTGCACAAAATATTCCCACAAGTGTCAAAACAAAGGAGAGTCCAAGGACAAAAAAGAACATCTGCAAAAATGTCCTAATCCCGCTTTGTTTACTATATCCGCCGACATAAGCAATTATTATAGGCAAAACCGATAAAGAACAGGGCGATAACGACGCCAAAACCCCGCCAAAAAATGAGATTAAAAGGAAAATCAGCCCAAATTGTCCTGTTTTTATATACTGTTCTAAACTTAAAACTAAAGCTTCCATTGTTTTACCCTACTTAATTTTTGCAATGTTTGCTTCTATCTCGACATTTTCAGCATAGCCTTCTATTTTTTTAACCAAATTGCCGTTTTTATCTAAAAACAAAAGTGTAGGAACTAAAGTAATATTATATTTTTTAATCATATCCTTGTTTTTATCCGTTTGTTCGGAAACATTTATTTCCTCAAACAAAATTGTATCTTTATACTTAGGCAATATTTTTTTCATTTCTTTTGAAATTTTTACGCAGTCAGAACACATTGGTGAATAGAATTTTACAACTCTTGCGCCTTGGTTATTTTCAACAGCAACTGCGTCAATTTGGGGCACGTTTATATTTTTATGCTCAAAATAACTGTAAAGTCCAAGCGGGACAACAAATACCAATAAAACTATAATCCAATTTTTCATTTTTACCTCGCAATCAATATTTTAAAATTATAAAAAACGATTTAAAAAAATTCAACTTGCCCACTTGAGCTAAGCAATTTATTTTATATTTATGTTTTATATGTACATAAAAAATTTAAAGGACATATAAATGAAGATTAATCCAATTCAAAATATCCAAACAAAAGGTAGTTATTCGGCACAAAAAAAACAACCTTCAGCGCCTAAAGAAACTCAAAATACAACTGTTTTACCAAATTATCAAGTAAGTTTTGGAATGATAAACAGAAGAGTCTATGAGGGCGAAGAGGCCATAGGGCTTAATATAAGCTTAGCTGTAAAAACACGAAACATGCAAGAATTAAATTCCGCACTTAAAAGAAGCCAAGAGTTCAGCGAAGAAGGCAAAAAGCTTGCAATAAGCGGTATGGACTTAGAGGATGTAAATCTTCAAGGACTAAATTTAACACAGCAGTTGGGAATAATAGAAATACTTAAAGCAGACAAGGATGCGCTTAAAAAAGTTGCCAAAAATCAAGACGAGGAAGGTCTAACCATAATACATACAGGCCCCAAAGAAGCCGTGGAAAATATTCTAAACTCATTTGATACCGTTGAAGAAAGAATGGAACTTTTAACACAAGAGGATAAATACGGCTCTACTCCGGTATTCTTTGCAAACAGTGATAAATTAATTTCACTGCTTCAAGCAAGCGGAAGCGCTGAAAATGCAAAATCGCTTATTATTCACAGAAATAAAGGCGGCAGAACAGCTCTTTTTAACGTCGAAACAGGTTCTCAACAGTTATTAATAAAATTACTCGGCGATGATAATCTTAAAAGAGAATTTGTAACAGCAAAAGATACTCACGGTCAAACAGCACTATATTCGGTAGAATGCCTTGATTACAAAGGTTTATTTGAGGCAATTGACAACCCGCAAATAGTTAGAGAATTAGTGCTTTCAAAAGATAACGAAGGCAAAACCGCGCTTCATCGTATGAATGACATACGAGCGGTATATTTATTGGATGCAATAAAAGATGAAAAACTCAAAGAAGAGCTTCTAACCTCAGAGGATAATGAAGGTAGAACCGTTTTAAAAGACGCGGACAGCAAAAAAATAATGGCAATATTATTTAATATTAAAGATGAATCGCTAAAAAGAAAATTGCTTTTACAAGCAGATTCTAAAGGACGCAACGTTCTTTTTGGAACATCTTATGATAAAACCGGAGCGCTTTTATACAGCATAGAAAACAGGCAAATTGAAAACGACCTTCTCCTTGCAAAAGACAAAAACGGGGATATAGCTATATCTACTCTCTACGATGACATTGCAGCTGACTCGGTTATTGAGCTTGCAAAGAGAAACGGTATTTTTGAAAAAATGCTTTCATCAAAAAATAATGAAGGTATGACAATACTTCAGAGAATGAAACCCGGTTCTACTCGTGTTTTACTTGATGCAACAGATGATTTTGTATTAAAAAGAAAACTTGTTTTCTCAAAAGACAACAAAGGAAGAACTTCTCTTCATACTTATAACAAAGACAGAAGAGTGATTATTTTAAATGCACTTGACCCAAAAACAAGACAAGAACTGCTTCTTAGCAGAGATAACGACGGCAAAACTCCGCTTCACTATTGTGGTACAGGGCGAGAAGTGCATGAGCTTATGAATTTTGCAACAGATGAAACAGCAAGACAGTTAATATTTGCAAAAGACAAATACGGTCGCACAGCTATTTATGCAAAAGACAGAGAAACAGTAATGGGAATCTTGTCAATGCTTGATGACGAAGATAAAAAAGCACTGATATACTCAAAAGACAACGAAGGCAAAACTGTGCTTGACGGTTGCAAATGGCAATTGCGCGAAGAGTTAATAAGAATTGCACAAGGGCGATAGGTTAATAATTACCAAGACCTCTATACTGTAATGCTTGCGATATATCATTTGCGTCGATTTTCTCTTTTTGGGATAAATCCGCTAACGTTCTTGAAAGTTTTAAAATTCTTTCATAAGAACGGGCAGAGAGGTCAAACTTTGCAGCGGCAAACTTAAGCAGACTTTTTGAATCATCATCCAAGGTACAGTATTTTTTTACAAGCTTGGCACTTAATTCGGAATTGGTTAGTATTCCCTCTTTTTTATACCTATCAAGCTGAATTTGCCTTGCTCCCACAACTCTTTTTCTTATGACACTTGAAGGCTCAGCTTCTTCTTTGATATTTAGAAGCTCTTCATCCGACAACCTTGAAACATTAATTTGCAGATCAATTCTGTCAAGCAATGGACCTGAAAGTCTTGAGCGATAACGATTTATCTGATACTCCGAACATGTGCAGCGTTTTTTTGCATCACCTAAATAACCGCAAGGGCAAGGGTTCATAGCGCCGATTAAAATGAAATTAGCGGGAAATTTTACACTTTGACTCGCCCTTGAAATTGTAACGGCACCGTCTTCCATAGGCTGTCTTAAAACCTCAAGTACACTTCTTGGGAACTCAACCATCTCATCCAAAAACAAAACTCCCCTGTGCGCAAGAGTAATTTCCCCGGGGCGAACTTTTGTCCCGCCGCCTATTATACCGACAGCAGAAGCACTGTGGTGCGGTGAGCGAAAAGGTCTTTTTGAGATTAAAGGCTTATTATAATCCAAAAGCCCTGAAGCAGAATAGATTTTTGTAAGCTCAATTGCTTCGGATTTTTCAAGTTTTGGCAAAATCGAGACAAAAGCCTTAGATAACATTGTCTTACCTGACCCGGGCGAACCGCACATCAAAACATTATGAGCCCCCGCTGCTGCTATCTCGAGTGCAAATTTTGCACTTTTTTGACCTTTTACATCGCAAAAATCAATCTCGTACTCATTATCCAACTCAAGAAAATCGTCTATATTTTGCTTTAAAGTATGCAGTTCTCCATTTCCGTTCAGATAATCAACAAGCTCATTAAGACTTCTTGCGCCAAGTGCCTGAGTACCTTCGGTAAAACTTGCTTCTTTTAAATTTTCATAAGGTATTATAACTTTTTTTATTCCCAATTCCTCTAATGCGCAAACAATAGGTAAAATGCCGCCTACGGGACGAATTGAACCATCAAGCGAAAGCTCTCCTAAAAAGGCAGTATTCTCAGGAATATTTTTTATTACATTCTCCTTTGCCAAAATCCCAACCGCCATTGCAAGGTCATAAGCCGTACCTTCTTTTTTAATATCAGCAGGGGCAAGGTTTATAACCACTTTTGTTCTTGGGAATTCATAGGAAGAATTTTTAATAGCAAGTCTTAAACGCTCTTTTGCCTCACTAATTGCAGTATCACCAAGACCTATTATCAAGACCTGAGGAAGAGAATTGACCACATCAACTTCCACATCTACCTTATGCGCCTCAAGTCCTATTAGCGTTGCACTTGTGATTTTAACTACCATGAGCAGAATTATAGCATAAATGCAAATAATATTTTTACATTGTTTTTATGTAAATTTTTATTTAGGCAATTTTATAGGTTATCAATTAAAAAATCAATAAATACTTTTTAAAAATATAAGAAGGGGTTTAATTATGATTAACAGAATAAATTTTTTAGGGCAAGTTCAAGCTAATACCGATTTACAAGCCAGAAAACATACAAAAGTAGAAAGCGAGCCTGACAGCTTTAGCTTAAGCCCCGAAGGGAAAAAAGCCCAAAGCATAAGAAAAGCAAAAGAAAGAATTATTGAAGAACTTAAAAAAACCGGTAACGAGTACGGTTTTACAATAAGCGAAAACGGTGAAATTCTTGAAGAAACACAGGGTAATGAAAAATCCTGTACGGTAGATTCAAGAAAAATTACCCCAAACGCGATATTATTGCACGGGCACCCAATCGCCACACCGCTTTCCAGTGGCGACATAGCCATACTTTTAGCAACAGATGCAAAATCACAAGAGGCAATTACACAAGACGGAAGATTTTCCAGACTTACCAAAAAAGCTCCGATAAAATTATCCGAAGGTTATGCAAAGTTGTACCATATTTTTGAAAAAGAACTTTGCCTTATGGCCTTAGACAAATTAGGAGTAGATTACACCTTGAATAATGAGGATGTCGCCCAAATGGGACGTGATTATGTTTATTCGCAAACCGGCAAAGATATGAGCGATATGACTGTTGAAGAAGTGTTCAAGGAATTAAATAGATATGGAATACAAACAGATTGCTCAAGTCAGGAAATTTTTGACCAATTAAAAGAATATATGTTTATGCAATTTTTAACAGAGCCGCAAAAATATGACAAAGAGCACAATGCTATAATGGAAAACAAGCAAAGAATTGAAGAATTTCTTGATAGCGAAGAAGGTACAAAAACAAGACATCAATTAGTTGAAAGGTTAGCAGAAAGATATAACATGGATTACGAAACCAATCTGTAATTTCTAGTTAAATTTATATTTTTCTTCAACTCTTTTTAAGAACCAATCATAATCCTTTTTATCCAAATAAAAAGGACAATAACCGCTTATCGGGGAATAACCCGCACCCATTTCAAAACCAATATTTTCATAAAAACCGTTGTTTGTGCTCTGGAGTGTTACTTTCTCGCAACCGCATTTTTTCGCATAATTTACAGCACTATATACGGCAAGCTCTCCCGCACCTCTTATTGAGCTTTTTTCATTGTCAGCTATATCGGGCGCACACTGAAGATAAATTATATCGCAAGTTTTGCCTTCTTTTTTATCATCGCAAACCCTGAACTGCACCAGACTTTTAACGTCTTTTGCATTTGGCTCGGAATTATTGCCGTCCACTATTGCAAAAAATTTAAATTTATTTGAATTTTTGCAATAATCACTTGATATTGGGGAAAAATAGCTTGTAGCCCGCCAAAAAGAAGCTAAATTTAGCATCAGCAAGTCATCCTTGTCAGAAAAATCCAACTCAACAACTTTGGCTCCGATTGGTCTTTTTGTTGTTCGTCTTCTTAAGTTAACATCATACAAGTAATTTGCGCAAAAATTTAAATCACAAGTATTAAAATCCTTTTTACTTGAAGAATTGATTGTCGTTTTTACTTGCCTTGTATAAGTTTGTTTTATGGGGGTATTTTGATAATTTATTTGTAGCGGAGAAATTTGCATACCTTTTTAAAACGCAAAAAGGGAAAATTTTACCATGTATTAACTTTTATTAATTAACAAACAGATAATAAAAGCGGGTCAACTTGACCCGCCTTATTTATGTATCGATATTTGTAGCGTACACAGCGTTTTGTTCAATGAAATCACGCCTTGGAGCGACGTTATCACCCATCAGGATGTCAAACAGCTCATCGCACAGCATAGCATCTTCAATATTTACCTTAAGAAGCGTTCTGTTTGCAGGATCCATGGTTGTTTCCCAAAGCTGTTGCGGCATCATTTCGCCCAAACCTTTGAAACGCTGAATTTGCATACCTTTTTGACCGCGTTCTTCCACAACTCTTTGAAGTTGCGCAAAAGATGTAATCTCAACTTCACCTTCAGGAGTTTCAAGATACATTGTTTTTTCTTCTTCGATTAAGAACTGTCTTATTTTCGGATACGCATTTTTAATTCTTGCATATTCATTACTTTTAATCATATTAGCGGTTATTGTAACAGGGTCTAAATCTCCGCCTAAATCAACTTTTAAGTAGAACTTAGTATTTTCAGGATTTGCACCCAAAGAGACTTTATAGTTCTTAGCCTCGTCAATACCGTAATTTAAAGCGTGGTCTTCAATGTAGTGAGATAAATAACGATAAATTTCCTTAATCTTCTCTTCGTTTTCAAAGTCTTGAGGTTCGATATTTGAACGAATTAAACCACGAACAATAACGGAAGGCATTTGGTTAATTATCGGGTTATAGAACGAACGGTAATAAGTTGACATTGAATATATTAAATTTTCAAGCTCATCATCGCAGACGCTCTTTTCTTTCTTTTTATCGTACAGGCAAAGAGATTTTGTACCACGTTCTCTGACCATTCTGTCCAATGCTCTGTCATCGTATAAATATTCGGAAGTTTTTCCGATTGTAACCTTATACAGAGGAGGTTGGGCAATGTATAAATATCCGTTTTCAATCAAAGGACGGGCATAGCGGAAGAAAAATGTCATCAAAAGAGTTCTGATATGAGCACCGTCAACGTCGGCATCAGTCATCATAACAACTTTGTGATATCTTAATTTTTCAACATCAACCTCATCGGGGTTTTTGGATATATTTATACCAAGTGCCTGAATTAAGATTTTAATTTCATTTGAATTGTATATTTTATCTAATCTTGCACGCTCAACATTTAGGATTTTACCCCTTAGAGGCAAGATTGCCTGAAACATTCTGTTTCTGCCTTGTTTTGCACTACCGCCCGCAGAATCACCCTCAACGATGTATAATTCGCACTTTTCAGGTTCACGAGAAGAGCAGTCGGCAAGTTTACCAGGCAGAGAAGAACTTTCAAGCGCTGTTTTTCTTCTTGTAAGTTCACGCGCTTTTCTTGCAGCTTCACGAGCACGTTGCGCTTGCAGAGTTTTTTCTATAATAAATTTTGCCATTTTAGGGTTAAACTCAAGCCATTCTTGGAACTTATCCCTAATAACGTCGTTAACCGCAGGAGTTACTTCGGCATTGCCCAGTTTTTCTTTTGTCTGACCTTCAAACTCGGGGTTTGAAATTTTAACTGAAACGATAGCTGTTAAACCCTCTCTAACGTCTTCACCCGCAAGGTTCTGCTCGTTATCTTTAATTAAGTTGTTCTTTCTTGCATAATCGTTAATTACACGTGTGATACCGTTTCTGAAGCCTGTTAAGTGAGTACCGCCGTTATGTGTGTTAATATTATTTGCAAAGCTCAAAACGTTTTCGGTATAAGAGTCTGTGTATTGCATTGCAATTTCAACATTTATACCGTCAACCATTTTTTCCATGTAAATCGGCTTTTCAAAAAGCGGAGTTTTATTTTTATTTAAGTGCTCTACATAGCTTGCTATACCGCCTTCGTAGTGATAAATGTGTTCTTTATCTGCTTTTTTATCGGTAAAAATTATCTTTAAGCCCTTATTTAAAAAGGCCATTTCGCGAAAACGATTTGCAATAACGTCGCAGTCAATTTCCGTTGTTTCGGTAAATATTTCAGGATCGGGCCAAAATCTTGTTTTTGTACCGGTAGCGTCAGTTTCTCTTATTTTTTCTACATGCGTTGTAGGCTCGCCTCTTAAATACTCTTGGCGCCATACATGGCCTTGACGTGAAACTTCAACAACATATTTTTCCGACAAAGCATTTACAACTGATGCACCAACACCGTGCAAACCGCCTGAAACCTTGTAACCGCCATCGCCAAATTTACCGCCGGCGTGAAGTACGGTGTGAACAATTTCAAGGGCAGATTTACCGCTGTCAGGTTTAATATCAACGGGAATACCACGTCCGTTATCTTCAACGGTTACGGAATTATCCTGATGCACCGTAACATGGATTGTATCGCAATAGCCTGCAAGGCTTTCGTCAATTGAGTTATCCACAATTTCATATATACAGTGGTGCAAACCTCTTTGAGAAGTTGAACCGATATACATGCCGGGACGAACCCTAACCGCTTCAAGACCTTCTAAAACTCTAATATTACTCGCATCATATTGTTGCGTTGTTTGTTCTGACATGTAAATTCCCCTAAAAATACCTCTTATTAATAATATTCTACAACAAAAAAGGTATAGTGCAAATTTTTTACCACTTGAAAAATCTGATGTTTAGCTAATAATAATTTTATGAAAATAATTATCTACGGTGCAAATGAAATGGGCTCGATAATTGCAACCGAATTTTTCGAGGACCATGACATAATTGTAATTGACCCCAATAAAACAAGCTTGGATAAGTTTAATAATCTTGATTTAACAACCATTTGTGCGGATGCTTCAAATATAAACATTTTAAAAGAGGCAGACATTAAAAGTGCGGATGTTTTTATTGCTTGTACAAATATTGATGAAGGAAATATTGTCGCCTGCCTTATTGCAAAGCAATTATCAGACGCCAAAACCGTTTGCTTTGTTTCTAAAAAAGAATGCAGAGATTCCTTGCGCGCAATAAGAGAAGAGCATAACAGAAATTATGCTTTATATATTGACCATGTTATCTGGCCTGAGCGACTTTTAGTACATGAATTTTTAAGAATTATAACCGTACCGGATGCGGTTGATGTTGAGTATTTTTCAGGCGGAAGAGCAAAGCTTCTTGAATACAGAATAAAAGAAAATTCCGTATTGTTAAATAAAAAGTTGAAGGATTGCCAATTTAACGAAGAAACCCTTGTTGTGGGGCTTGCAAGGGATGAAGAATTATTTATCCCAAACGGTGAAAGCGAGTTTAAATTAAACGACAAGGCAATATTTATGGGAACGCCCGATGCTTTGGATAATACTGCGGCACAGTTTTTCGTAGAAGATAACAACATCAAAAACGTTACCATTATAGGCGGTGGCTCTGTGGGATATGAGCTTGCAAAAAGCCTTGAAAACACAAAGCTTAAAATAAAATTAATTGAAGTTAACTATAAAAGGTGCGAGTTTTTATCTCAAGAGCTTAAAAAAACTCTTGTTTTAAACGGCAACGGAACAAACCTTGAATTATTGGAACAAGAAGACACCGGTGTTTCTGACGTTGCGATTTGCGTTACAAATAATGATGAAAAGAACCTGCTTTGCTCTCTTTTAACAAAACAATTAGGCGCAAAAAGAGCTATTACAAGAGTTTCACAGGCGGCAACGGCTTCATTATTTGAAAAAGTCGGAGTTGACGTTGCAATTTCGCCAAATGAGGCTGCCGTAAACGAAATTAAAAACAGAATTATCGAATCCCATGCGGGCATTTTGGCAACCGTTGAAAGAGGGCTTGCCGAAATTCTTGAACTTAGAATAAAAGAAGACTTTAAAGATGTAGCTCTTATGGACTTAAGACTTCCCACAAGAGCAGTTATTGCAATAATTGAAAGAGCGGGAAAAATTATAATTCCAAAGGGACAAACCCTCTTGCGTGCAAAAGATAAGCTCTTAATATTTACAAAATCTCAAGATGTAGGAACTATCAAGGACTTTTTTAAATAATGAGATATAATATCGTATCAAACATTATAGGTTCTAATTTAAGATACATCGGTGTCGTGCTGTTAATGCCCATATTTTTCGCACTTGCATACAGGGAATTAAATCACACGCTGCCTTTTATCTGTGCCTCAATAATCTCGATTTTTTTAGGCTTTCTTTTTACTCTTCCCAAGGTTTTAGAAAAAGACATTGACAGCGTCAAAAAATCAGAAGCACTGTCGGGCGTATTTTTCTCTTGGGTATTTTTTGCTCTTGTTTGCTCTATACCTTATCTTTTTTACAATTTTAATTTTACAAATGCAATATTTGAATCGGTATCAGGCATAACAACAACGGGCGCTACCATTATAAATAATTTCGATATTTATCCAAAAACCTTTTTCTTTTACCGCTCAATGACCCAATGGCTGGGCGGTATGGGCATTGTAGTTTTGTTTATCGCAATTCTGCCCCGCTTTGCGGTTGCCGGTCGTCAAATGTTCTCGGCAGAAGCCCCGGGGCCTGTTGAAGAAAAAATAACACCAAGAATAAGGCACACTGCAAGCTGGCTTTGGGCAATGTATATCAGCTTAACAATAGCTCAAATTGTACTGTTAAAGCTTTGCGGTATGGATTTTTATAACGCTATATGCAACTCCATGTCAACGGTTTCAACAGGCGGATTATCGCCCAACGCACAAAGTATTATGGGCTACCATAATTCAAAAGTTACACTCGTTGTGCTTGTCTTTATGTTTTTATCGGGTACTAACTTCATTTTGCAGTACAAAGTATTTATACAAAGAAAATGGAAAGAGCTTATAAAAAGTGAAGAGTTTTTAACTTACACCGGTCTTACAATACTATTCAGTGTTGCAATAGCAATATTTGTAAATGCAACAAATGAAGACGGTTTTATGAATAATCTTTTAAATTCCGCTTTCAATACCGTTAGCATAATGTCCTCAACAGGGTTTGCAAGCTGCGATTTTATAAAATGGTCGGCAGATGCAAAAACTCTTTTGTTTGCAACAATGTTTGCAAGTGCTTGTGCTGCTTCAACTGCCGGCGGTTTAAAGATTATAAGATGGCTGTTTTTGTTTAAATACATTAAAAGAGAAGTTGCAAAAATTATTCACCCCAACGCCGTCTATCCCATAAAACTTGAAGGCAAGGCAATTTCATCTGACATTACCCAACAGATGATGGCTTTTTGCGTATTTTACTTTTTCATTTTCGCCCTAAGCGCCTTTGTTGTAGGCTTAATTGAAAAAAATCCCGCAGTAGCCGTTTCAGGCTCAATTACAACGTTGGGCAACATTGGCCCCGGATTAAGTGCAAAAATAGGTCCTATGGCAAGTTTTGATTGTTTGGCGCTTGCCACAAAGTGGATTTTTATTTTTAATATGCTAATTGGCAGATTGGAATTAATCCCGTTCTTAGCCCTTTTGCACAAAGATATGTGGAGAAATTAGCCCTCTAAGGATTTTTTTAGAGCTTCTTCCAAAGTTTTAATTTTATTCTCTAAAGTTTTAACTTTTAAGTCAGAATCATCAGCGCCGACAGAGGTTCTCTCGTATTGTCTTTTGAGCTTTTTATAGTTCTCGGCAGCGTCAAAAATTCCTTTTAGCATAAGCATAGCGCCTGCTGCAACACCAAAAATAAAAGCAAAAAGCGCATATATAAAAAGGTCTATATCATATCTTAAATCGCCTACATTTATTGAAATTTGGGGGTTATTGTACCCAAAAAGGTAAACAAAACCTGCCGTTATAATAAAAGCCAAGAATAAACCAAAGTTTTTAATCATTTTACACCTCTCATAACGTTTAATACTTTAATTAAATCTCTGTCCCAATCACTTTTATCAAGTTCAAAAGTCATTATCTCATTATTTTTAGGATGTGTAAAGCTAAGGTAATAAGACATTAAAACCTGCTCTTGAGTTTTTATATTCCTGTATCTCTCAAGAGTTTTACCTTTTGCGCCGTACAGAGTATCGCCAAAAACAGGGTGATTAATTGACGCCAAATGAGCACGAATTTGATGCGTTCTTCCCGTTTTAAGCTCTAATTCAACCAAAGCCGCACCTTGAAATTTTTCAAGCACCTTGTAATAAGTCAGTGCTTCTTTAGCTCCTTCACCTTCTCCCACTTGCATTTTAACCGTGTCAGAGATGTAGTGCAAAAGGGGCTTATCAATCACACCAAAATCATTTTCAAATTCACCCAGTGCAACAGCTAAATACTTTCTTATTGCCGTTTTATTCCTTATCTGCTCCTGCAAACTTTTGTGAGCTATGTCGTTTTTTGCAACAAGCATAAGCCCTGATGTATTTTTATCGAGCCTGTGGACAATTCCGGGGCGAAGCTTATCTTCTTTGTTTGAAAGATTATCACCACAGTGGTATAAAAGTGCATTTACAAGGGTATTCTCATTTTGATGAGCAGTCGGATGGGTGAGCATATTTTTTGGCTTATTTAAAACAATTAAATAGTCATCCTCAAATTTAATATCCAAATCAAACTTCCAAGGCTTAATTTCAGGCTCTTTTTCAACTAAATCGGAAGGATTATATTCAAAAATATCGCCCAACTTTAGCTTATAGGAAGATTTTTTACTCTTTTTGTTTATTAAAAACAAATTTTTTTCAAAAAGCTCGCAAGCAAATTTTCTTGAAATATTAAAATAATTCGCAAGAAAAACATCAGCCCTTAAGGTTGCAAACTCTTCGTTAATTATTATTTTTTCCATTGTTTAGCCTCGGAAAAACAAAGTCTTCCCACAAAACCACAAACAAAAATAAAAATACGCTTGTGCATATCATTACGTCAAACAGGTTAAATACCGCAAAATTCACGAAATTAAGCTTAATGTAGTCTATAACATAACCAAGAGTTATTCTCTCCCAAAGGTTTCCCAAAATCCCTGAGGCAAAAAGCACAATGGTTAAAATTTTAAACTTATCATCAAAAATCACTTTTTTATAGACATAAACAAAAAGCCCGAGAAGGACAAATATTGCAAACATAGCTAAAAGATAGGGATGACCTTCAAAAAGAGAAAAAGCTCCGCCCGTATTCTTAGCATAAACAAAAGAGAATACAGGGTTTTGATTTGTCGAAATTAAAGCAAGCGTGTCAACACAGAGGTTTCTTATGGTTACGCCAAACTGCCAAAGCATAAAAGTTGCAATTACACAAAATAAAAAAGCTCTCTTATCCTTTATTTTCAACATCTTTTTTCTCTTCTTTTTTCTCTCTTACGGGGTTTAGCGGGGTGTACAGATTAACCCTTTGCATTAAAAAAGCAAGACCTGTCATCTGAAATCTTATGGCGCTAAAGTCCTCAATAACGTCTATTTTTGTAATGCCAACGGAAGCTATTGCATATTCGTTATACCCGCTTTTATTCGACCTTACTATCCTCTCTAAAACACCGTCAGAGGGTAGTTTTCTAAATATATCTTCAGGTTCAACACTGGGGTATAAAATTTCCGCCTTGCCAAGTGAAGCAACTATTTTTTGTCCTTTTTTAGGAGTTGTTTTAAGAGTTAAGCAATATTCGCTGTTTTTTGGCACACTGAGAGGAGCGCTAAAATCCATATCGTACTTTCTTGCATCCCCGTATCTTACCGAGGTAACTTCCGAAATAACGTTATCGCCTACTATTTTCCACTCATTATTTATTTTTTGCAGATATATTGCATAGTTACATTCGCCAAAAAGGAAACCGTCTTTCATCGGGTTATTTTTAATTTTTTCCGAATCAGGTGCGCTTAAATCCGCTCTTGTGTAGTCAACGAGGGATACTATCGCTCTATCAGCGTTTAATTCTATGTTTTTTATATGGCTTTCATAGCTTATGTTTTTATAAGAATCAAAAGTTTCCTCGAGCATTTTTACAAAAGTGTCGTAGTCAAACCCGTCAAAACTCCTGTAACTCTTATCATACAAGGCTATTATATTTTTAACGTCGTGTTCATTTGAATATTTCGTTAAATCCTTTAACAGTTTTTTAATTTCGCTGATTCCCCTATTTTGCTCTCTTTTTTTGCTAAATTCATCACGTTTTTTTGCAATATATGCACTAAATTTTGATTTTTTAGGGGAATTTACTACCTCATAGCTCAAACAAAACGCTTCTTGAGAGAACATCAGGGTGATTATTAAAAGGGTAATCAGTTTTTTCATTTTATTTTCCTTGTGCTTGGGTTTGTTTTTATTATCTCATAAAAATCATATAATACTTAGTTGCACCATAGTACAATACAATTTGCATAAAATCGCCGTCAAGCTCATTTACATCAATGTATGACTTTGGCGGAGGCATCCTTTGGGTTGACTTTGGAAAAAGTCTGCCTACCGTATCTCTTGTCTTTTTGCACACACCTTGCCACCACGTAAGCTTTCTTTCAGGAACATACTGCTCATAGAAAAGAGGCTCTACAAGGTCTTTTTCATAAACGGGAATAATGTACTTAACTCTTCCGTTTGTTTTAAACAGCACGTAATCTCTGCCGTTTTTCTCTCTTGGAGTTAAAAGATAATACCCCGGTTCAATTACGGTATCTTTAAAAACAAAACGTATGGCAGTCCTAAACAAAGGATAAGGAGCATACATATACTTAGTGTAATCTTCGCTTTGATAAGGGTCTAAATTAAAAACATAAGAAAAATCGCAGGGAGCAAGATTATCATATATCTCTTGATATTTTGATTTCTTATCTTCAACCTGAAGACTTTGTGCTAAGGTAAAATTTTGAGTAAAAAAGAAAACACAACACAGAAGAAGTGCCAGCAAAATCAGTCTTTTTGTTTGTTTAAAGTTTGCCATAAATACTCCTTAATGTTAACATAATTACCATGGAAAATAAAGTATTACTTGAAAATTTAAGTGTAATTAAAACCTACGACAATGCACTTTATGATGAAATTTTAAGGACAAACCAAACAAAATCAAATTTTCAATTAATTCAAAATGAAAACGGAGAATACAATCTGTGCCTTAATTCTAAACCCCTGCACTCTCAAATTGGTGCAAAAGATGAGGCAGAAAAAATTGTCGATAAAATAGAAGAATTAGAAAACAAAAATACAATAAGGGTTATATGGGGTCTTGGGCTTGGCTATTTGGCAGATGAGTTTATCCAAAGAGCTTATGGCACAATTATAATTTTTGAACCAAATGTTGAACTTTTAAGATGCGTATTTGAGATTTTGGAATTTAAGCAAAATTTATCCGAAAAAAATGTTTTTGTTTGCTCAAATAAGCAAAAATTAATGCATTATTTGGACATTTTCTCGGACAGAGAAACTAAAATAACCATATCCTTTCTAAAGTCTTATCTTGAGCTATATAGAAATGAGATTTTCTCGCTTGCTTCGCAAATTGAAAAAACAAGGGGTGAAAAACAGGCAAATATCAATACAATTAACTCAATAGGACACCTAAGCGCTACAAATACACTAAGAGCGCTAAAATACATTAAAGAAACTCCGCTTGTTGAAAGCCTGAAAGATTTATACAAAGGGAAAACCGCTCTAATTGCTTCAAGCGGGCCTTCTCTTGCAAAAAATATTGAAACAGTTAAAAAATATAGGGAAAATTTTATCCTTTTTGCCGCAGGGCCAAGTGTTAAGCTGCTTTATGAAAACAATATAACCCCCGACTTTATTTGTGCGGTTGAAGCAAGAAACATTATGGGGCAATTTGAGGGTTTGGATTTAAAAGAAAGCAATTTAATTCTTGAACCTTACTCTTTTTGTTATTTGTGGAATTTAGAAACCAAAAACAAATTTTTATTTTTCTCAAAAAATAATTTTTTAAATGACAACTTAGCTAAAATTTTAAAAATAGATATTTCACAAAATAAGTCAGTGGGAACTGTTTCCTACTGCGCCTTAGCTTCAGCTAAAAAAATGGGATTTGAAAAAATTATCCTCTGTGGTCAAGACCTTGCATTTCAAAACGGGGAATGTTATGCAAAAGGCAGTGCCTATGAAGATTTAGAGTGCATTTTAAACCCTAAAACAAATAAGTATGAAATAGTTGTTAAAAATTATGAAAATTACAAAAACAGGCTTACGGGAAGCCAAAATATTGGCACTCAAGATAAAGACGAAGTTGTAAAAAAATATGTTGAAAAACTAAATAAAACTCTTTACTCTGTTGTGGGGCAAAACGGGGAAATGCTTCCTACACAGGCTTGCTACGCTATTTTTATAAAACACTTTGAACTCTTTGCAAAAGAAAATCCCAAGCTTGAATTAATCAACTCCTCAACAGGAGGGGCACAAATTAACGGATATAAAAATCTTGAGCTTGAACAAGCTCTTAAAGGGGGTAAAAAGGTTGAGAGGGTTGAAATAAAAATACAAAAGCCAAATTATGACACGGATGAATTAAATTTAGAAGCACAAAAACTGCTTAATATAATAAAAGAGGCAAAAATTGACATTGAAACCTTGAAAAATGTCCAAGAAAAACTTTTAGAAGAGCTTTCAAGGCGAAATTGCCAAAATAAAAATACACAAAAACTGCAAGAAAAATTTCTTGAATTGTTTAACAACTACACAAAAAAATACTACAAGCACTTGTGTTTGTACCTTTTGAGCGAACCTTATTTTAACCTTATAAGGCA
Source organism: Candidatus Gastranaerophilales bacterium (assembly GCA_944325665.1). Lineage (GTDB taxonomy): Bacteria > Cyanobacteriota > Vampirovibrionia > Gastranaerophilales > Gastranaerophilaceae > Galligastranaerophilus. The sequence continues at coordinate 145,416 of CALVAY010000001.1, read as the reverse complement.
AAATATAAATAAACAGGACAACAAAAACTTTTGTGCCATAAACAAAGATACCCAAAAGCAACTTGAAAACTTAATTTTATACCTAAGCGCCTCGATTTACGGTCTATCGAATATATAATTTATCGTTCATCAGCATTTCTTTTATGTTGATAATCAGATAAATTTCACCCTCTCTTACGTACTGCATAAGCTCATTTTTGCCTTCTTGCTTTGTAAGAGCCGATATTTCTTCGGGTTTAATTTGAATATTGTCGCTTACGGCATCAGCCAAAATTCCTATTTTAAATTCATCCGAATTAAGCACAATGATTGTGCCTGTTCCGCTGTATGGAACATTTTGAGAATGGAAATAGTTTTTAATATCTATAACGCAGATAAAATCCCCTTTTATATTAGCTAAACCCACAACAAAATCAGGAGTACAAGGGACTTTAATCATCTTTGTATCTTGCAATTTATAAAAACCCCTAATATCGTGCATATTCAGGCAATATTTATTTTCGCCGACAAAAAATGAAACAAATTCATCCTTATCACTCATTTTTGTATAAGGATTTTGAACATTTTTCTCAAGGTATTCACCTTTTCTTTGGCGTAAAATCTCAAGTGAGACTTCATCTTGAGGCAAAAGCTTCAGGTCATTTTGCTTTTGCGCATTTTGAACAAAAGCAAAATCATATATTGCATCAATATCTAAAATTGAATATTGTTTCTCATTATTTGAATATATTGAGCTGATAAAATTATGCTCTTTATTATACGGAACAGGCTGAATATCAGAAATATCAAGCTTTTCTAAATCTCTTAAGCTGTCTGCCAAAATACCGAATACATTATCCTTATATTCTAAAATAACCATCATCGAATTAACATCATAAGGGGTAAGTTCGATATTTAACACAGATTTTATATCAATTATATTTATAATTTTATCGTTGTACTCAAACAGCCCGATAGTGCACGAAGGCAGCATTTCCGGACGAGAAAGCTCGGTCAGTTTTACAATTTCAAGAACACACTTTGCATCGAGTGCATATTTTTGACCCGATAAAGTTAAAATTGCAAAAATTTTATCCGGACGCAATGGCGCTAAATTTGTATTTGTATTAACTTGAACAATATTATTTTCCACTTTTCCCGCTTTTCTACCCGATTACTACCTCTTTATCACTGTGTCGAACTTCATCTAAAAGATCATAAAGTGCGTCTGTAAATTCGTAGTGATTTTTATATTTTTCTTCATAACTTAAGGCGCAAATATTCACATTCAAGCTTAATTCCTGTTCATTTGAAACCTTATCTATCTGTTGTTTTATGTGAGAAATTTTATTTTCAACGTCATTTTTTTGAGAATTTGTCATTAAAATTGCAAAGGTGTTATCCTCGTTTCTGTAAATAAAATCGCCAACTTTTAAACATCTGCTTAAGATATTGGACAACTTTGCAACAAGAAAATCGCAATACTCTTTGCCATAAGTCTTTTCTATATTTTCAAGCATATCAATTTCAAGCAGTGAAAGAAAAAGACTAACGTTATTTCTTCTGTGCCAATCGCATTCATAGCTAATCAATCTGTCAAAATCCAACTGTGTATATAATTTTTTCGGATTGGCAGAGCTCTTTACCTCGCTTGAATTATCCCTGTAATAACAAAGTCTTATAATATGCTCCACTTGCTCTTTTATAACATTTAAGAGCTTAAGCTCGTTTGAATTTACGTTTTCCTTGGAATAAATATGTAATCGCCCTGTTGTTTTAGACTCGTTTACAAATTCAAATTCATACCTGACACTAAATTGAGCTATGTCCGATACGGACGAAGCAAAATCCTTTTTGGAAACAATTTTGATTTGCGGCTTGGAATTTTCGCCGGTAAACACTTGTGCAATCTGAGAAAAAACATTTTGAGAAACATCCAAGCTTCCAATATCAAAAAACAGAGTTTGTTCATTCTCAACTTCATCTTCAAAATAAAGCATAGCAAGGTCATAGCGAAAATACTTTGAAATTACGCCAAAAATCCTTAAAGAAAGCATCTCAAGAGGCGCATCAAATTCTTTGATTAACGAAAAATCCTTTATAACATCATTCTTATTTGCCACAGATGAACTTGTTTTATTATCTGAAACCATCTTATTTTCAAGAAGTTTACTTTTAACCTCAAAATCAACGGGAAACTGCTCCATCGTACTAAAGACAGTTGAGATTAACTCGTCATTCGTAGATTTCTTACACACAAAAGCGTTTGCCCCCGAGGATAGCGCCCAATATTTATCTATATGTTTTTCAAGGCAAGTGTATATAACAATCGGGATATTTTTTGTCAATTCATCCGATTTTATTTTTCTGCAAAGCTCATATCCACCCATCTGTGGCATAAGAGCGTCCAAGACAATAATATCGGGAGTTTCAGAGTAAATAAATTCAAAAGCATCAAAAGGGTTCACGCTTGAAACAACACTAATACCCTTTTTTGCAAAGATATTTTGCACAAGGTTAATGTCATTAATATTATCATCTATTATGAGTAATTTTTTTGCCATAAAACAGAATATTTTATATAATTGACCGTATAAAATTATACATTATTTTTTACAAAAAGGGGAATTATGTCAAAACAAATCAAACAAAAGAACGGTATTAATATTGAACTTACAAAAAAACAAACTTTGGACTTAATTGCCCTAATGCTTATATTTCTTGCCATATTTATTGTGGTTGAGTTTACCAAGCTAAACCAAGCAGCTTTGGGCGGAGTTTTGTTACTCCTGTTCTTAATTATGATTGCAATTTTTGAAACCACAAAAAGGCAAATGAAAAAAAATACCACTTTTGAGATTAACAAACACCTTGAAGCGACAATAGAAAACACAAGAAAAATAGAAAATGTTGCAACGGCGCAAAAAGAGAATATAAATCTTTCTTTTGAAAAGTTGTCCAATATGAAAACCCTTGTAGAAAACTTAAAAAACAAGGGTGAAGAGTTAAACGAAATAATTGAAGAAACAAAACAAAAAGCAATTGACTCACTAAATCATACAAATACCGAATATGACGCAGTTAAAGCAAATATTGAAAAAATGTTTGCAATAAGACACAAAATTCAAACTATTGCCGAATTAATTCTTGAATTATCAGACTTTATCCAATCAATATCTTCTACAATCGGTCTTGTTGAAGACATTGCCGAGCAAACAAACCTTCTTGCACTTAACGCGGCAGTAGAAGCGGCACGCGCAGGGGAACACGGCAAGGGCTTTGCAATTGTTGCGGGCGAAATTAGAAAACTTGCCGATGAGTCTAAGCAGGCAACAACAAAAATCACTTCACTTATTACAAACATCCAACAAACTGCAAACTCAACAGTACTTGCAACAGAAGAAGGCACAAAAGAAGTTGAATCGGGAATTGAACTTGCTCACAATATCGGTACAAATATTGAACAGCTAATTCTTCTTACAAATGAAATATCACAAGGTATTAATGATATAACGAACTCTTCAAAGAAAATATCTACTGACACAAATACTGCCCAAAATTCATTGAGCGAAATTAACTCTATGCTTGAAGACAACTACAAAGTTACTGAAGAAAACTTCCAAAATCTTGAAACACTTCAGTCAATTTCAAAGACCTTCAAAGCTGACATTGAGGAAGAATAGAGAGTCATAATGGATTTTCTGGACGATGAGATAGATGAAATTTTAAGCATTTTCCAGCAAGAAAGCGGTGAAATACTGCAATCTATGGATAAAAACCTCTTTGTGCTTGAAAAAGAACCGAAAAACAACGATGTGGTTATTCAGCTCTCAAGAGATGCGCACAGCCTTAAAGGTTCAGCAAGAATGCTCGGTTTTGAAAATATCCAAAACGTAGCACACAAAATTGAGGACATTTTAGGCTACATAAAAGAGGGTAAACTGGACTCCACATCTGAAATTACAGACACCATTTCAGATGCACTTGAGCATATTCAAATTCTTATAAATAAGACTGTTGAAGACAAAAAAGAATACACAAGCGAAAAAACAAAAGAATACATAGAAAAACTCGAAAAAATAAGCCAAAAAGCCGGCGAAGAAGGTATGCAAAGCACAAAAAACATACCTTATTCAAAAGAAACAAAAGAGTTAATAGCAAGATTAAGTAAAATCGAAGAGCTAATTATCCAAATAATCTATATTTTTTCTCTATCGCGACAAAATAATGATTTTTCAAATATACAAATGCTAAAAGCGCCTCTAGGGGAGTTAAATGCACTAATTGTTGACTTAAACATAAAAGAGCTTAATGAGCTGATAATAAACACTGCAAAATACATAAGCTCTCTTAAGGATACAGAAATTAAAGAAGGAGAAATTCTTGAGCTAAATTCCAAAATTGACTCAATCGAAGAATTTTTCAGCAGCTACTGCAACAAAAGAAATATAAAAACTCAAAGCTATTTTGATATTGCAAACGAACTTTTAATAAACAAAAACGAAGAAAAACTCAATACAAATAAAAAAGAAGAAAAGCAAATCATAGCCGAATTGATTGACAGGATATACGAAAAATTAAGCCTGCTTGAAATCAATCTTCAATTTTTGCCCGACATTAAAGAGCTCATTACACAAGTTTTAACAAAAATAAAAAACAGTGAAATAAAAAAAATATTTGAATCCGTAATAAGGACGCTTGACACTTATCAAACAAAATCCAAAGACATAGAACACGACACTCTTGAAGCCCTTAAAGAAATTTGCGAAAATGTCAAAAAAGTTTTTGAAGCACAAGGTCTCAAAGACAGTGATAAGGCTTCACACATACAACTGTTATCTCAAAAAGCATCAATAGTTGAGCAAATGACAAAAATTAATCTGACAAAACCCAAGGTTAAAAAGCCGGTGAAGTCAGAAAAAGGTACTCAAGATTGGCTCAACTCAATAGATTCAAGCGACATTAAGACCTTAAGAATAGATTCTTTCAAATTAGATAAGCTTGTTAATCAAATAGGCGACCTGATTATAACAAGAATTAAAACCAACGAACATCTAAGCATTGCAAAAAATTTGCAAAATGAGCTTATTGAATGGCAAAAAAACTTCAATAAAATGGGCTATTACATTAAATATTTCGACAGAAAATATTTAGCAGGTACATCAATTAGCGGCGAAATTGACCCAAGAGCAATTATTGCTTTTAATAAGCAACTAATGTATCTGCAAAATACTCACAGCGAAAAAATGATGTACATAATTAAAGAGGCAACAAACCTCTTTAAACAAATGCAAGAAAACGATACCAAACTAAACTCGGCAACAAATGAGATTGAAGGTATGGTTAAAAATATGCGTATTTTGCCGCTTTCAACTATATTCCACCTGTTCCCGAGAATGGTGCACAACATCGCAAAAGATAAGGAAAAACAGGTAGAATTTACAATTGAGGGTGCTGATGTTGCGGCCGATAAAAAAATTATTGAAGAAATTAAAATCCCGCTTATGCATATCTTGAGAAACTCAATAGACCACGGGATTGAACTGCCTGAAAAACGAAAAGAAACGGGCAAAAATCCTGTGGGCAAAATTTCAATAAATGCCATACACAGAGAAAACAAAATTATAATAAACATAACCGATGACGGACAAGGTCTTGATATTGAAAAGATAAGACAAAGAGCATTGGAAAAAGGAATTTTAACACCGGATGAAGCTGAAACCGCTAATGAAGAACAGTTGGTTAATCTCGTTTTTTATCCCGGATTTTCAACCGGCGAAAGTGTAACGGAATTATCAGGCAGAGGCTTAGGGCTGGATATTGTTCATACAAAAATATCCCAGCTAAACGGAAGAGTTGATATTTTCTCCGAATACAAAAAAGGAACGATGATAAAAATCGAGCTTCCCGCAACAATGGCAACAATTAAAACTTTTATTGTAATGGAGCAAAACCAGCTTTATGCCGTCCCAACTTCATCAATTCAAACCGTCTTAAGAATAGACACCACCGAAGTCTTCGAAAGGGACGGAAAAAACTTCTACGTTTACGATGATGAGGTTATCCCAGTTTATACATTATCCCAGCTTTTAGAGCTTGAAAATAAGCCGAGAAATGCCAATAAATACACTCTTATGATAGTGAAGTCCGAAAACTCAACAACCGGAATTATCGTCGAAAAACTGATAAGCGATCAGGAAGTTGTTCAAAAGAAACTTGAAGCACCGCTGTTTAAGATAAAAAATATTTCGGGCATAACAACCCTTGCAAACGGCGAAATATGTCTGATTTTGAACATAGGCGACATATCGTCTGCAACAATGTCTAAAAAAAGTAATTTTAAAATTGTTGCAATAAATAAAATGCTAAAAATGAAAGAAAATTACACTAAAAATATTTTAGTTGTTGATGATTCTCTTACGACAAGAACTCTTCAAAAAAATATCCTGACAAACAACGGTTATCGGGTTCAAATTGCAACAAATGCTCCAAATGCTCTTGAAAAAATGAAAAAAGAAGACTTTGACCTGATTATAACAGATAACGAAATGCCCAAAATGAGCGGTCTGGAATTTGTTAAAAATATAAGAAAAGACCCGAAGTGGGATTCAACACCTATAATTGTTTTAACTTCAATGCCTGAGATAAGCTGGGGCAGAAAATTTAAAGAAGCAGGTGCTCAATCTTACATACAAAAAGACAACTTTAACCAAGAAAATTTCTTAAGACTTGTAGATAGCTATCTTGGCAAGGCAGCACTATGAAAACAGAGGAATACATAAAAAATTATATTAAATCAAAAAGTGATTTAGAGCATAGTTTACATGTTGAAAAAATCTGTCTTGAAATATTTCATCAGCTGCAAAAAATTTTTCCGAATAATAAATATTTATACTTTAAAAACGCGGACAAACTTATATCATACAGTGCAAAATTGCACGATATCGGCTCTTTTTTAGAAAACAAAAGCATTTTTAAGCCTCACAACAAAACGGGGGCAAAGCTTGTTTTGGAAAACGGAATTGATGATTTAGACGATACCGAGTTGAAAATCGTTGCCTTAAGCATCAGGTATCATCGAGGCTCAAAACCAAAAGAGGGGAAACATAAGCTATACAGTTCGCTTGAGCAAAAAGACAAGAATGCTGTACTTTTTATTTCATCAATCATCAGAATGGCGGATGCGCTCGATAAAAATCACTTCCAAACAGCCGAAAATATCCTACTGACGTATGATTTTGACCATTTTACTTTGACTTTAAATTCAGGCATAAATATAATGTTCAACGTGGGAGTAGAAAGAGTTTTTAACAAAAAAAAGACTCTTTTTGAGGAACTATTTAAAGTAAAAATTTGCCTGAAAAATGACGCACTTTAACAAAAAGAAGCTTTATGCAGCAATATTAGCTTTTTCCTATGCCTTTGGAACAATAGGCACGGCACTTTGCGGTGAAAAAATTAACGCAGGCGTTGTTTACGAATTTTATTTGGATATACAAAACCAAATTACTCAAAGCTCTGCTCTTGAATACGAAAAACTCCCTAAAATCAAGGAAGAAGAAGTAAATCTCGCATACTATAAAGACTTTAGACCCTTGAATATGCTCTCTATGAGAAATACATACAGCGTCAAAAAGCATATTCCGAAGAATAACTACGAAAAAATACCAAAAGAATATACTATAAGCCTGAATACAGGAAATATAAGCGCAGCGGCAAAACTCGAGGAAACTTTTGAAGAGCTTTTTGCAAATGCACTAAAATTTAAGCAAAAAGAAAAATATGAAGAAGCACTGTGTGAAATAGACAAAGCTATTGCAAAAGAACCCTTAAGTATGGAAGCGCACTTTTTAAAAGCAGATATACTAAGGCTTCTTGGTAAATACAACGACTCAATCAGCGAATATATTATTGCAATAAATATTGACCCATATTGCACGGATGCTTATTTTAACATTGCAAAAATATTTGAAAACATTGATAACAAAGAACTTGCTCTTGAATATTACAGGTATGCCTACACAACAAAACCCGATGATTATGAAATAAGAAACATAATCTTGAGTTACGAAAAACAAGGCATCAACTAAGCGTTTTGTTTTTAAGATTATTTTTCATATTTTCAAGCATTTTCCTAAATTTCTCCACATCACCCTTTGGAGAAATTATTTGACATAAATTCCCATAACGAAGAAGTCTTCTGAATAATTCATTTTTATCTTCAAAATTATTTGAAATTAAAACCTTATCCTCTTGCATTTTTATAACCTTTTCACCCTCATAAAGAGTGTAAGAGTTTTTGAGCCTGCCGCTCAGTGCAAAAACCGTATAAGGAGCAAATTCAGAGCCAAAAGAACTCTCCGGCGTAGAATAAATTTCCTTAATACCATCAAGCATTAAAAGCTCATAAGACTTTGTATCTTCATTAAATACATGTGCAAAAACAGCGTTATCGCAGTATTTAAAAGAAATATGAGAGATATTTATTTTTCTGTCATTGTATAGGATTTTAATTTTTGAATTTTCATACCCAAACTTCAACAATTTTGCAATTTTATCTCTAAACAGAAGGGTTGAACTGCTTATTTTTCTTGTCTCAAGAAGCCTTGCGTCATATTTATCAAAGGCATTGTAATCAGTAAGTAAAAGTATTTTAGACAAAGCAGCTTTCAAATTTTGACAAACGCTCTCGCCGTATAAGTCAGTTGCTAAGTTTTGAAAAATTGCAAGGTAATAAAAATCATCGTCAGATAAGTCAAGTGAAAACGGGACGCTTTTTAGTTCAAATTTTCCGAATCTCTTGCCCACCTTGCAGCCAAAACGCCTTAGGGTTTTAAAGTATTTGGAAACCGTTTCGCGATTTATGCAAATATCCTCCATATAAAACCCGTCGCAAATCTCATCCAGTGACAACGGTCTTTCATAGAGCATTTTGAATAATTTCATAACACGATATGAGGCATCAATTTTTCTCAATTGTACATCTCCTCAATTTCTTGAACGAAGCTTTTTAACTCTTCTTTAATTTCATCACTGTCAACAAAAATCAAATCTTCACCAAAAGATACCAATCTTTGTATCAAATTAAACTTATTAAGATAATTAGCCCTTATTAAAATATAGTTAGAAGTAATTTTTATTATCTTTTCATAATCCTCTAAGACAAGCGGGCTTGTTTGCGCCCTTTTAATAGCGTAGCATACCGTTTTTTGGTTTAACTTTAGCTCGTTATTAAATTTTAAAATTTTAACTATCTTTTTAATTCGATCTGCTCTTAAGTACAACACGCCTTCATATTTATCAGCCTCGCACCAAAGGTACATTTTGTCATTTTTCTTTGAATACTTAAGCTCAATACACTTAACAGGCAAAACTTCATTTGGGTTTTTTGGCGATTGGTATAAAATTTCAATTTCATTTTTATGCTTGCAATGAACATCCAATTCCTTTAAAAGAGTAAAATCAACCTTCAAAAAATTGCCGAAATTTAAAATGCTTAGTGCATCTTCTTTTGAAAAAATAAATTTTACAATTTTTTCAAAAGTTGAATAAATATTTACAATGTAGCGAAAATCCATAAAATCAAACATAGCTTTTTTGGTTATATTTATTGCTTGAATTTCACTTTTTGAAAGTTTAATTTTAATAGGATTTAATTTAAGCTCATAACAGTAACCGTTGCTTTTATTACCTGTCTTAATATCAAAACCTGCGGCTTTTAAGGTGTTTATATCCAAAGTTATTGTGTCTTGCGCCACATTTTTCAAATAAGGATTTTGGGCAATTTTTTCAATAATATCATTCTTTGAAATAGGGCCCTTGATTAACAACTGCAAAACAAAAAGTGTTCTAAGTCCCGTTTGAGCTATATTGTTGCTTGTTTTAAGCATTTTTAAATACCGTACTTTTCAATAAAAATTCCATCATTCATATAGTAACAAAAATATGTCTTATAGCACGAATTTAGTTTTTTTTCTCATACAATCAACCTATTTATTAAGAAATATGAATTGAAAAATATGTAAGTTATTAAAAAATTTGTTATAATTATAAATGATAATAATACAAGGAGACTTTTTGACAATGTGCCCATCAAACCAGCTCAGTGATGAACAATATGAAGAACTCCTAAAACAGTACGAGTACAGCTTTCAAAAGGGCGATCTTGTAAAGGGAGTAGTTTGTGCTTATGACTCTGAAGGCGCAATAATTGATATTGGTGCAAAAACCAATGCAATTTGCCCCGAAAAAGAAGCGAAAGTTAACAAAGATGACGATATTGAAAAAGTCCTTGAAAAAAACAAGGAATATGAATTTTTAATCATCAAAGAAGAAGATGATGACGGAAGATTTACCGTTTCTTATAAGAAAGTTGCTATGGCGTACAACTGGAAAGTTCTTGAAGAAGCCAAAGCACAGGATAAAATCGTCGAAGGAACAGTTGTCCAAGTAGTTAAAGGCGGTATTTTGGTTGACGTTATGGGCGTCAGAGGCTTTGTACCTTCAAGTCATCTAAGGTCAAAAGAAGCAGATAATATAGTTGATCAAAAAATCGAACTTAAAATACTAAGTATGGATATGTCCCAAAACAACTTTATCTTGTCCAACAGAAAAGTTTACACGGACGGCATTGAAGAAATTAAAAAAGACGTATTCGGACAGCTTGAAGTTGGCGCAATCGTTAAAGGTGAAGTTGTAAGAATAGCAGATTTTGGAGCTTTTGTTGACATTGGCGGAGTTGACGGTCTTCTTCCGCTTTCACAAATCTCTTGGCGCTGGGTAGATCACCCTTGCGACATATTAAAAGTCGGCGAAAAAATCGATGTTGAAATTATCGGAATAGACTTAGATAAACAAAGAGTTTCTTTAAGCCTTAAAAACTTGGAGCCCGACCCTTGGGTTGAAGCCAAAGGTAAAATTACCGAAGGTGCTAAAGTTAAGGGCAAAATTACAAGAATTAAACACTTTGGTGCTTTTGTTGAAGTTTATCCTTGCGTTGAAGCACTTCTACCACAGGCAGAGCTTGCGCAATATCAAAACGAGCACGGCACAATTTTAGATGTTGGCGATGAAATTGACACAACAATTCTAAAATTCAACCCTGATGACAAAAGAATTTCTCTTAGCATTACACAAGATACTCAAGAATAAAGATAACTAATGATAAAAACTGGCACAATTTTATAGTTGCGCCAGTTTTATTAACTCTTGAACAGCCTCATTATAATCAACCTTCTCACCGACTTTTTGCATAAGGTAAGAATTGATTGTATCAATTAAGCTTATGGCCTTATCAACTGTCTTATCCGACCCTCTTTGATAAGCGCCGATATTTATTAAGTCTTCGTTTTTTGCATAAGAAGCAAGCAAGGAGCGAATTTTACCCGCAGCCTCTTTATGCTCATCGCTTACGACATTATTCATAACTCTTGAAATGCTCTGCAAGACGTCAATTGCAGGATAATGATTTTTATGCGCCAAGGCGCGAGAGAGCATAATATGTCCGTCTAAAATACTCCTTGCGGTGTCTGAAATCGGCTCATTAAAGTCATCACCCTCGACCAAAACCGTATATAAACCGGTTATAGTGCCAAATTCATTACTTCCCGCACGCTCCAAAAATTTTGGCATAAGCGCAAATACGGACGGCGTATAGCCTCTTGTTGCAGGAGGTTCGCCTACTGCAAGCCCAACTTCTCTTTGTGCCAATGCAATACGGGTAACGCTATCGAGCATAAAAAGAACGTCTTTCCCCTTGTCTCTAAAGTATTCGGCAATAGCACACGCAACAAAAGCAGCTTTAATTTTAACCAAGGAAGGCTGCTCGGAAGTCGCAACAACAACAACGGAGCGCTTCATACCTTCTGGCCCCATGGTCTGCTCGACAAATTCTCTCACTTCTCTGCCGCGCTCGCCTATTAGTGCTATTACGTTAACGTCTGCCGAGGTGTTTTTGGCCATCATAGCAAGAGTTGTGGACTTGCCAACGCCTGAGCCTGCAAAAATTCCCATCCTTTGCCCCTTGCCAATGGTTATTAAACCGTCAACAGCGCGAATGCCAAGACTAAGCGGCTCATCAATCGGTTTTCTTTTAAGCGGGTTAATTAACTTGCCGCCTGTTGAATAATATTTATCGGCGGAAATCTCGCCCAAAGAGTCAATAGGATTGCCAAGACCGTCTAAAACACGTCCTAAAAGTGCGTCTGACACTTTTACTTTCATATCGGAGCCGGTATTAACCACCTTTGCCCCCGCCTTTAGACCGTCTATTGAACCAAGTGGCATTAATAAGATTTTATCTTGTCTAAAACCGACAACTTCAGCAAAAATCGGGGCAAGGTTTTCGCAAAAAATTTGACACAAATCCCCAATTGATGAAACAGGGCCGTCTGCTTCAATAACAAGCCCGATAATTTCAACAACTTGCCCTATTTTTGAAATAGGGTTAATTTCATCTACTATTTTTTTATACGGAGTAAAATCAAACTCTTCCACTAGTTTTCCTCATCTTTGGATAATTGAGTTAACTCCTTAAAAAAAGCCTGTGCAATTTTATCTATTTGAGCCTCAAAGGATAAGTCAAGACGCTCTTTTGGAGTTTGCACAATAAGCGTATCATCAGGCATTTTTGAATTATAGACAAGCTTTATATTCTTCAAAAAATCACTATTTTCAAGCTCATCACCTGCCCCAAGGGCATCTTTAAAAAATTCCGAATATTTCTTGCTTATAATAAGCTCAACGTGCTCTTTTTCGCTTAAGAGCTCAAAAGATTTTTCAACAAGGGCCAAAATTGCCTTGGAATCTGCGCAATTAACACAGACTTTTTTTGCAATTAAAGTTACAAGTTCAACAAGCTCTTTTTTTGCAGCAAAAAACATTTTATCTTTTGCTTCATTGGCGCTTTTTACAATATCATCAGCTTGCTGAATTTTATCTTCTAATTCCTGATAAATTTTTTCACTTCCGTCTTTGTAGCCAAACTCATAGCCCTCTTTTGCGCCTTGAGAGGTTGCCTCTTGAGTTTGTTTCTTTATTTCCTCTTGAGCATCCGATAAAACTTGCTCAGCATTTTTTTGAGCTTCTTGAATAATTTCTTGTGCCCTTAAATTTGCTTCTTGGAGTTTTGTTTGAGCGTCAAGCAAAATCTGTTCCGCTTTTATATTAGCCTCACTTATAATGTCTTTTGCTTGCTGTTCAAATTCTAAAAGTCTTTGCTCCTGCTCATTTTGAAGCTCAATATCCCGTTGCTCTTCTTCTTGCTTATCTTCATTTAGTGAAGGTATAATTTCAGAAGAAAAATCAACGACAATAGATGAGGTATAGTTTACTTTATCAGACTTAATTCTACTCAATTAACTCGTCTCCGGCACCATCACGAAGTATTGTAATTTCACCGCTTGTTTCAAGCATACGAATAATGCCAACAATTTTGGATTGAACCTCTTGAACTTCGCGAGCTCTTACAGGGCCCATATACTCCATATCTTCCAATAAAATTGCTTGAGCACGTTCGGACATATTTCTTAAAATCTTTTCTTTTACGTCATCCTTAGTACCTTTAAGTGATAGTGCCAAGTCTTTTGTATCAACTTCACGAAGAACTCTTTGAATAGATCTGTCATCAAGATTGACGATATCTTCAAATACAAACATAAGACTTCTGACGTCTTCCGCCAACTGTGGTGTTTCTTCCTCAAGCATTTCAATAACGTTTTTCTCGGTTGCCCTGTCGGTTCTGTTCAAGATATTTGCAAGAGCCTCAGTACCGCCGGCTTGAGAAAAGTCTTGTATAACAACGTTCGAGAACTTACTTTCAACGATTTTTTCAACTTCTGCTATAACTTCGGGGTTAGTTGTCTCCATTTGCGCAATTTTTAAGGAAACTTTGTGCTGAACGGCAGAAGGCAAGCAGTTCAAAACCTTTGCCGATTGCTCGGGCTTTAGATATGCAAGAATAAGCGCAATAAGCTGAGGGTTTTCATTTTGGAAAGACGTTGCAAGCTGAACAGGATCAGCGTCGTTAAAGAATTGGAACGGATTGGAATTTAGGATTGTAACTAATCTGTCCAAAATTTTATTTGCCTGCTCTGTACCGTAGGCTTTTTCTAAAAGTGTTCTGGCATAGGCCATACCGCCTGAAGCTAACATTGAATTTGCCTGAAAGATAGTATGAAATTCATCCACAATTGCCTCAAGCGTTTCTATCGGCAATTTGTTCATAGCGGCAATATCAAGAGTTATTTGCTCAAGAGCATCATCATCGGTAATATTTTTCATAATTTCAGAAGCCGTATTAGGGCCGAGCACTATTAAAAGTGCTGCAACTTTTTGTGAGTGTGTCATGGCTTCCAGTTGTATAGGTGGCATTTTTTATTCTTTCATATAAGCTGTAAGTAATCTTGCTGCATCTTGCGGATCATCCATAATAATGTCCGTAATTTCATTTCGTTTCTGCTCCATAGCTGAAGCGTAAACAGGTTCACCATTTGGCAAAACTTCGCCTTGTTCAGGCTCATACTCACTGTTTGCACCAAACAGCAAGTAAGGATCATATCCCATATTCATATTTTCATCCTGATTTTGAACAGTAGCAACCTCTTGCTTTTTAAAGATAGAAGAGAATGTACTAAGTGCCAAAATTCCCAATATAAGTACAATTAAAAGCGGTGCAATGTTGGTAAATATAAAACCTAATATTTCCATTGCTTTTGCATAATTTTGCTCGCTCTGCTCTTCAAGTGCCTCAGGATCATCCGAGCTAAACTTTAGACTTGAAACATTAACCACATCACCACGGTTTAAGTCAAGTGCTGCGGCTGCTATAACCAAGTTTTGTATATCGGCTTTTTCTTCTTCGGTTAAAATTTTATTTACCGCTACCGCAACAGAAAGCCTTGTAACAGCGCCCGGAGCATAGACAACTTGCTTAACTTCTTTTGTAACAGCGTAATTTACGGCATTTTTTTCTTTTTCGTAACTTAATTCACGTCCTCTTACTTTATCTGTTACATCATTTGCATTTTCATCGGCATCTGAAATACCCCTTTGCTCGTTTTCAACGGTAATAACATTTTGATTTTGCTCCTGATTTTGAGCATTAGGGTTATTAGGGTCAACAACTAACTCGTCTTTTTTAAGTACAATCGGTTGAGGCTTTTTGTATGTTTCTTTTTCGCCCTGTTGGCTTATTATTACACCGCCTTGAGAATTTTGAGCGGGAACATAGCTCTCAATCGTTGAGCGGGTTGAGTTAAAGTCCATAACCGCACTAACTTGAACCGAAACGTTATCTCGTCCCATGATAGTTTCAAGAGTGTCTTTAATTTTCTTCGCTGCTTCTTTTTCAAATGCACTTCTAAAGCTTTGCATGTCGTTAGAATTTTTAGAAACATCTTCACTTAGTGCATTTCCGTACTGGTCAGTCAGAAAAACTCTGTCGTTAGTAAGTCTTGGGACAGAGTATGCAACCAAATTTTTAATTGCAAGAACTTGAGTAGGTTTTAATCTGTAACCGGGTTCTAAAATTAATACAACGCTTGCGCTGGGTTCTTCGTCATCATCCGAAAACACTGAACGCTCAGGCTCTGCAAGCTGAACTCTTGCTTTTTGTATCCCTGAAATTTTTTCAATAGAGCGGGTTAGCTCACCTTGAAAAATTCTTTGTTTTGTAAGTTTATTTTTAAAATCGGTTGAACCTAATTGCAAGTCATCCAAAAGCTCAAAACCGGGTGAAGAATCTTTTATAAGGTCATTTTCCGCAACAAAAATTCTTAGGTTTTCTTTGTCTTTTTCACGCACCAAAATTGCTGACTTATCATCGGACAATTTAAAGGCATAACCGCTTTTTTTAAGGCTTTCCGAAATTGCGGCAACGTCTTCTTTGCTTAAGTCGGAATATAAAACCGACCAATTTGGCTCAGTTGCCTTAAAGATAAAATACACGCAAACGACCATTGTAACGACAAGCAAAGCGGATATAAGAAATTTTTGGTTCAGGTCAATTCTGTCCCAAATCTTCTTTATATCAAGTGCCATTGCCTTTATGTGTTCGTTCACTTTATGTTATCCCTAATTTTTTCAGTATATTACAACAGTATTTTAGACTTTTTTCTTTGTCATTTCAATTTGTTAAGTATTTTAAACACGCAAGTTTTTAAATTCACTGTACGCATTTATCATCTGGTTTCTTAACTGAATAGCCATTTGCATTGCAAGAGAAGACTTTTGAGTTGCAATCATAAGCTCATGAACGCTTATATCACCGCCTGCGGCAAAAGTTTCCATCGCTCCTTCAGCCTCTTTTTGCATAGTGTTTAAATTTCCGATACCTTCAGAAAAACCTTTTCCGATATCCTGTGCCATTCTTGCGGTATCAGAGATATTTTCAACTTTTTGAGCATTAATTGCATCAGCGCCCAGAAACATTTCAACCGAACCGCTCAACTTTTGAGGCTCTTTTGTATTATGCACTTTTGTATCGCTCATTGAATTAAAAATCTCATTAAAGTCAGAGGCATTTGCTATTTGATTATTAGCACCCTCTATGCCTTTTGAAAAAAGCTTATTATATTCATTTATTGAATTTAAATTTGTATTAATTTGAAAATTCATAATTTATCCCTATATTTGCAGTGCAGACTGTATCATGGTTTTTGTGGTTTGAGCCACTGTAATATTTGCCTCATAAGCCTTTGAAGCGTTAACCATATTAACCATTTCTTCTACAACATTTACATTTGGCATCTTAACATAGCCCTTTTCATCGGCATCGGGGTGTGTCGGGTCATATACTATTTTATAAGGCTCTTGAGCCTCTTGGATTTTATCCACCATAACACCTTGAGCCAATCCGTCTTCTTGGAAAGTAACTCTTCCTCTTAAATACGGCCCGTCAATTAAGTCCATCTGCGGTTCAATTGAACCTTTTGGCGTCGCGGGACGAAGAGAGTCTTTATAAACCGCTTTAAAAGTTACTTCTTTTTTTGCATAGACTTCTCTTTCACCTTTTGCATTTCTTGTAGTATTGGCGTTTGCGATGTTTGAAGAAATTGTGTCCATCATAACACGCTGAGCGTGCATGCCTGAACCTGCTATATCAAAAATATCAAAACTCATAGACTATACGCTCCTTATTGCCCTTTAATTACACTTTGCAAGCTTTGAAACGACCTTGACATAAGGGTTGCAAGAATTGTATATTGCGTACCCGTTTTTGCCTCGTCCATCATTTCGGCTTCTAAATTCACATTATTACCATCCGCACTAATCGGATCTGAAAAATCCATAAGCACCTCGGGTTCAAAGTTGTTGTTAACAGAACTTCTTAAGAATGCAATTTGTGCAGGGTCTTGTTTTTTAAGTGCTTCTGCGGGATTTTCAACCATTTTTCTTGAATTTTGCGCCTTAAGTTGTTCTTTTAAATCTTCTCTTTCAATCATATGTTGAATTTGATCTTCAAAAGCAACGTCTTTTCTTTGATACCCCGGTGTAGTTGCGTTAACTGTGTTGGCAGAAATTGCTCTTGAGCGTTCATAAAGACCGTTCAAAGCCAAAGCTGCAATTTCTCTTGTTCTGTTGTTAATTAAATCCATTTTTCACCTCAATCAATTATTTTTTGAGCCAATGGCAAAGTAATTAAAAATTCTGTTTCAACCTCATCGCTTTTAGTTAATGAAATTGAACCAAGCTGAGCCTCAAGGTATTTTGCACATATATTAAGCCCTAATCCCCAGCCCTCTTTTTTTGTTGAAAAACCTTCCGTAAAAAGTTTTCTTTGGATTTCATCAGAAATTTTTTCTCCGTGGTTTCTTATGAAAATTTTTACAAATTTCTCATCTTTTCGGATTTCAATTTCTATTTCATCATTTTTTGTAGCTTCATTTGCATTTTTTACAACATTATTTAAAACCGCAAAAAACCTCTCTTCATCAATGTAGCTGGCGGCATCATTTTGAGAATTGTCGATAAGTTTAATTTTATTGTTATTAGCCAAAAGCGAATTTTCAAAAATCCCAAGTGATTTTTTAATAACATCGACAATATTTTTTTGCTCAAAGTTAATTTTCTGCTGAGATTTTATATCATCCAATTGCAGCTTAATTTGCAAAACCGCCTTTTTAATCGCATCAATATCGGAACTTTCTCCGTATTTTTTCTCAAAAATACTTGAGTAAATATCTAAAATGCTCAACTGGTTTCTGATTTCATGGCAAGAACTTCTGATTTGATTTTCACCTAAAGCATTATCAGAAGTATTATTTTCGCTTTGGATAATCTCTTTTTGGTTGAAATCATTTTCTTTAATGTTTTCATTCAACATTTTTAAAATATTTGAAAGAGCATCGTTTAAAAGAGCGTTCTCACGACGCTCCGGACGATATGAATAAAACTTTTCATCAAGATTAATTTTTAGTTTACTCTTTGCAAGTTCAAAAACGTCGTTAACGTCTTTTGAATTCATCTTTATATATAGCTTTGTTTCGTCTTTGCTTTTTGAGTTTGAATAATCCCAAATTAAAACTGCGTTATACCTGTGAGAGGTTAAAATTACAAACTCAAGCTCAACTAAATCATCTTTTGATACAACATCAAAATCTAAAAAGCTGTACATTTCAACATTGGAGCAATATTCAAGTCTTTTTAGAATACCTTCTATACCTTGAGTATTTTTAAATCTTGTTAAAATTAAAGACTGCGCATTGCTTGCGGCAACAGGTTCTAATAAACTGCGAAGAAGACCGCTAACGGTCTTTTTCGAAAACATTTCTTCGCAGTTTTGATAATCAGATTCTAAGAAATTTTTAAGAGCTTTTCTGTTGCCTTTGTACATCTATAAACTCACCATTTTTAACTTTTGCCATATATTTAGGCAATTTTTGCTTTTCTTTTGTTTGTAAAACCTTTATTTATTGCATATAGAACAGCTTGTGTTCTGTCGTTAACCTGTAATTTTTGGAAAATGTTGTTAACGTGCGTTTTAACCGTTGTTTCAGAGATAAACAATTGCTGAGCAACACCTCTGTATGTTATACCTTCAGTTAAAAGACCAAGTACTTCTTCTTCACGGTTAGTTAAGTAGTTAAGAAGATTTTCTTCATCTTCTGAAGCATTATATGCTTTTTCATTTTTTTCTGCGGCTTGGAAATATTCAAAGAATTTTGAGCAAAGAACTGAAGGAAGATAAATTCTGCCCATTGAAACTTCATCTAAAGCACGGATTAATTGAGCTGATGCCATTGTTTTTAAGATGTAGCCGCGAGCACCGATTTTCATTGCACGATAAATTAAATCGGCATCATCATAACCTGTCAGTGCAATAACTCTTGTTTTAAGACCAAGTTTTTCAATTTCACCAATCGCGCTAATGCCGTCAATTTCGGGCATATTAATATCCATTAAAACAATATCGGGCTGATATTTTTTGATTAAAGAAATTGCAACATTAACATTTCCTGCATTTGCAATAACTTCATAATCTTGCTCAAGATTAATTAATTCACGAATACCCGATGCATGATCGTAATTATCGTCAACTACAATAACTCTTGATTTTCTTTTAAAATCAGCTCTTCTCATTTTCTCCTCCGAATATCTCTAATCATTAAAAATTACACTTAACGGGTTATTTTTTTATCTCCCACACTATTGAATATACCCCCCGAAATGTATTTATTCATCAATTAAAAGGTTTAATTTTAGGGCATTTGGGGTGGATAGAAAGATTTAGACCTAAAGATTTAAAAATTGTTTTAAACATTGAAAAAATAAATACTTCAACTTTGTCAATCCTACTTTTGAAAAGTGTAAGGATTTTTTTGTATAATTTCATACGTTTAGACCAAAACAAAATGAAAATATGCGTGTATTATTGACTTGAAAAGAATTAGAATACAAAGGACAAAAAAATGGGAGAGCATTTAAGCGCCCAAATTTTGGGGATGAGCGTAAATTTAGACACGATAATTACAATGTGGCTTACAATGGCACTTTTAATTATCATCGCTTTTATTGCCACAAGAAAGCTTTCGCTTGTTCCAAGTAAAATACAGTTAGTATTTGAAGGTATAGTAAATTATTTTTCAGACATAGCAACTTCAAATATGGGTGAAAAAGAAGCAAAAAAACACTTACCTCTCTTACTTACGTTATTTATGTTTATTCTAACCGCTAACTTAATCGGGCAGTTGCCTTGGAGACTTATACACCTTCATCAGGGAGAACTTGCCTCACCTAATAACGATATAAATATGACAGCTGCAATGGCAATTGTAGTTTCTATTTATTATATTTTCTACGGAATTAAAGCAAAAGGCTTTAAATTCTTTATACACAACTTTAAAGTTGACGGGATTATGATTGCTCTTGTTGACTTATTAGAATTATTTGTAAGACCTTTTTCACTTGCGCTCCGACTTTTTGCAAACATTTTAGCAGGTGAAATTTTAGTCTTTACCTTTGCAAGTATGTGTGCATACTTTGTGCCGCTGCCGTTTATGGCATTTGAAATTTTCGTTGCCTTAATACAGGCATTGGTATTCACACTGCTTTCGACAACTTACATTGCATTAGCTATAAATAAAGAAGAATAAAAGGAGAATACTATGGCAGTAGAACAATTAGCAACAGAAGTTGCAGCATTTAGCAAATTGGGTGCAGGTATTGCAATCGGCTTTGGTGCAATCGGCGGCGGTATCGGTATCGGTATTGCAACAAAAGGTATGCTTGAATCTATGGCAAGACAACCTGAAATCGCAGGTAAAGCTTTCATCAACTTCATCATCGGCTTAGGTCTTGCTGAAGCAACAGCAATTTATGCTTTATTTATCGCATTGCAGCTAATCGGCTAATTAAAAGGACATAAAAATGGAATTTAACGCTACATTCATAGTTGCATTTATAAGTTTTATACTTTTTACTCTCATAATGAACGCTATTTTATACAAGCCGATTTGTGAGATAATTCAAAAGCGTAAAAATTTTATTGATGAAAACTATAATGAAGCAAAAAACAACGACGAGAAGGCAAAATCCGTTCTCGACGACAAACAAAACAAGCTAAATCAAGCACACATTGAAGCTAAGGACAGCATTGATAAAAAAATCGGGGAATTAAATCTTAAAAAAGAGGAGATGACCAAAAGTGCTAAAATAAAAGCAAAGGAAGAGCTTGAGCAAAAAAGACTTCAAAATTTGGATGAAGCAAAAGAAGCGTCCAGTGAGCTTAAGGGCGAAGTAAGTAATTTAGCTCAGCTTATCTGCGATAAATTTATTCAGTGCGAACAAAAAGTTTCAGGGGAAAATTCCGAGCTTGTAGATAAGATTATGCAGGAATAATAACTTATGGAAATATGGACATTAATTGTAAAATCAAATACTTTTAACTTTGCAATTTTGCTTTTTTTAATCATATTGCTTATTAAGTTCCTAAATGTCAAAAGCAAGCTTGAAGGCGCACAAAAAAAGGTGGAAGAAAGCGTAAATAATTCCACAAAAGCAAAAGAAGAATCCCAAACTAAACTTAATTTAGCGCTTGATGAAGTTAAAAACATTGCTCAGGATATTAAAAAAATATTCGACACGGCTGAAATTAATGCCAAAAATATGGGCGAAAAAATACTTTATGAAGCCAACAAGCAAGTTGAAAATATTGAAACCAATTCAAAAAAAGCACTTGAGAAAGAGGACAAAAAAACTGCCCTAAAACTCAAAGAAAAAACTGCTTTAGCCTCGCTTGAGCTTGCAAAAGAACACCTAATCAAAACGCTTGAGAACAATCCAAATTATCACAACGAACTTATCAAAAAAAGTATTGAAGAACTCGAAGGGTTGAAAATAAATGAATAGCAGCGAAAATCAACTCATAGCCTTAAGATACGCAAAATCGCTTCTTGAATTGGATAAAACTACGGAGCTATCCAATCTTGTTATTTGCAAAAATCTTGAAAACATAAAAGAAATTTTACAAAGTTCAAACGAACTGTTTGAAGTACTTAAAAACCCTGTTATTTCAATTAATCAAAAGGAAGAAATTATCGGGGAAGTGTTTAAGGCTGATACAGATACGTTAATTATGAACTTTTTAAAATTGCTTGTAAAAGAAGGCCGATTTGAGCTGATTTTAGAAATTATAAGAATTTATAACAACCTTTTAGATAAGTTAAACAACATCGTAAAAGCCGAAGTAACATCAGCAGTTACACTAGAGGATGAGTTTAAAAATCAGATTGAAAACAAATTAAAAGAAAAACTGAATAAAGATGTCATTGTTAACTACAAAACCGATAAGTCAATCATAGCAGGACTTATTTATAAAATTGGCGATGATGTTTTTGACAGTTCGTTAAAAAATAAATTTGAAAAAATCAAAAAAGCAATAATTAAATAAAGAGGAAAAGATATGGTAGCAATTAAACCTGATGAGATTAGTTCAATAATTCGGGAAAAAATTAAAAACTTCGACAGCGTAAGCGAAGTTGTAAACACAGGTACTGTTCTTGAAATTTCAGACGGTATCTCAAGAATTTACGGACTTAAAAACGTTATGGCATCCGAACTTGTCGAGTTTCAAGACGGAGAAGGAACTTTGGGTATTACCTTGAACCTTGAAGAAGATAATGTCGGTGTCGTAATTTTGGGTGAATATACAAAAATCAAAGAAGGTATGCAAGTTAAATCAACGGGCAAAATCGCATCTGTTCCCGTTGGTGAAGGTCTTATAGGAAGAATTATTGACCCGACAGGTAAACCCCTTGACGGCAAGGGCGATATAGAAAGCTCGAAAACACGTCCAATCGAGCGTGTTGCCCCCGGGATTATTACAAGAAAATCCGTACATCAGCCCCTTCAAACAGGTTTAACTGCAATTGACGCTTTAACACCTATCGGAAGAGGTCAAAGGGAATTAATTATCGGAGACAGACAAACAGGAAAAACAGCAATTGCAATCGATACAATTTTGAACCAAAAGGGTCAAGATGTAATATGTATCTATGTTGCAATCGGACAAAAAACTTCAACCGTTGCACAGTTAGCAAAAACTCTTGAAGAAAACGGTGCAATGGATTATTCAATAATCGTAAGTGCAAGCGCGAACGAAAGTGCGCCCTTGCAGTACATCGCACCCTTTGCAGGCTGCGCAATAGGCGAAGAATTTTTAGAACAAGGCAAGCACGTCTTAATAGTTTATGACGATTTAACAAAGCACGCTCAAGCTTACCGTGCAATGAGTTTGCTTCTAAGAAGACCTCCGGGACGTGAAGCATACCCGGGTGATGTTTTCTATTTGCACTCAAGACTATTGGAAAGAGCTTGTAAACTGTCTGATGAACTTGGCGGCGGCTCAATTACAGCACTTCCGATTATCGAAACACAAGCAGGGGACGTATCAGCGTACATTCCGACAAACGTAATTTCAATTACGGACGGTCAAATTTTCCTTGAGTCAAACCTTTTCAATTCAGGTCAAAGACCCGCAATTAACGCAGGTATTTCCGTTTCTCGTGTAGGTGGTGCAGCTCAAACTAAAGCTATTAAACAAGTTGCAGGGCAATTACGTCTTGACCTTGCACAATACAGAGAACTTGCAGCTTTTGCACAGTTTGCATCAGACCTTGACCCCTCTACACGAAAACAGCTTTTAAAGGGTGAAAAGCTTACTCAAATTCTTATTCAGCCTCAATACAAACCTCTTAGTGTTGCAAAACAGGTTACAATCCTTTTTGCAGGCAACGAAGGCTTCTTGGATGATGTTGAAAATAAATTTGTAGCAACCTTTAAAGACCAATGGTTTGATTACTTCTGCTCAAATATGCAAGAGTTGGAAGAAAAGTTGAACAACGGCGCAGCACTTGATGATAAAGACAAAGAAGATTTGAGAAATCAGCTTAAAAACTTTAAAGAAAATATCTTTAAAAAGGATTAAAATGGCTAATTTAAGAAACATAAAAGACAGAATAACAAGTATTCAAAACACTCAAAAGATAACAAGAGCAATGAAAATGGTTGCGGCAGCAAAAGTCAAAAAAGCCGAAAATGCCGTTAAAATGTCTCGTCCGTTTACTTTTGAACTGTATAAAATGTTCTCAAAAGTCTTTGAGTCTTTGGGCAGTGAAACCCTTGAAAACATTAAAGTAAAACAAGAGATTGAAAACTACCCAAAACTTCTTGAAAAAAGAGAGATTAAAACAGTCGGTTTTGTTGTTATGTCCTCAAACAAAGGTCTTGCAGGTGCATACAGTGCAAACATCGTAAGATACACCATAAATGAGATAAAAAAGGCACTCGATGAAGGTAAAAAGGTAAAACTCTACCTTGCTGGTCAAAAGGCATATCCCGCATTAAATAATGCCAAAAGAAATCTTGATTTTGAAATCAAAGAGGTCTATACAAGCATTATGGATGACCCCGATTCTACAAATTCGCTAATTTTAGCGCAAGACTTAGCCAAGGAATTTGTAAATAAGGAAATAGATTCAATTGAGCTCATTACAACACGCTATGTTAATATGATGACCTATAAGGTTGAAAAATGGACACTTTTGCCTGTTGTAAGGGAAGAAGAAATAAAAGCCTTTCACAAAAAAGAGTTCGATGAAGAGCACAAGGTGGAACACATTGAGAGCAAGCATAAAATATGCCCCTTAAGCGATTTTATGCCTGATTTGTACTCTGTTTTACAAAAAATCGTTCCGATGTATATAACAAACATTATTTTCCAAGCATTTTTAGAAGCACAGGCGTCAGAGCTTGCCTCAAGAATGACTGCTATGAGTGCCGCTACAAATAACGCGCAGGAAATGATAAGAGTTTTGACAATAGATTACAACAAGGCTCGTCAGGCCCAAATTACCCAAGAGCTAAACGAGGTTGTATCGGGAGCAGACGCTTTAAAATAAAATAATTTGCAAATAAAAAAAATCAGGTGTTTTGTATAAGCACCTGAATTTTTAGCAAAAAGGATATTAAAATGAAGATTTCACCAGTAAGTTTATATAAAACAAACACATTTAGGGGTGCTGAAAAACCGCAAAAAGACGAGAAACAAACAACACTTCCAAAAGAATACATTATAGAAGCGCAAAAACAAGTAGAAAGTGCCAAGCAAGATATAGCAAGAATAAAAGATGCCGCAGAAAAGGAAAAAGTCCAAGCTTCAACTATCTTAGCGCATTCACAAAAATACCAAAAAAAGATACAAGACATTCTTGATGACCCCACAGGTATCAAAAATGCGCCTGAAAACACGGTTTTTACACCAAAAAAAGAAAATGGAGTAACAGAGATACACGAAAGTGATTTGTTTGGCAATGTATATAAAATAACCTCACTTAAGCCCGATGGCAAAATATACATAAGAGAAGCAGATACACAAACAGGAGAGGTAAATATATACTCCATAGACAAAAAGAAAAAAACTGCCACTGTAATGCTTGGTGTTAAAATATCGGATGATAATACCAAGATAGACGAAGTTTACAAATTTTCAAACGGTAAACTAAACCGATATGAAAAAGATGTAGAAGTAACCCCAAAATCAAACCGTCAGGGCAAAATATACGCATTCAAGAACAACAAACCGGCTAAAGTTATGCTTGATAGTTACTCTACAGAAAGATTTACAAGTGTGCAGGAAGCTTTTATATACAACTCAAATGAAGATTTTGAGGAATATATTGGCAAATATGTTAACACTCCAATTTCAACGGCTACAGAAAGCAGTTTCTTGCAGACAGAAAATAATAAAAGTTTTTATACAAAAAATGACTACAGAATATCCTTTGATAAAAATAAGGCAATAGAATATATAAAATTCTCTGATGCCAAAAAATTATACGCCGATTACATAATAAAACTTTAAAAATTAAAGCCCCTTATCAAGGGGCTTTTAATTATAGGTAATGTCTTAATTCCCAATCTGTTACTCGAATACGGTAGTTATCCCATT
Organism: Candidatus Gastranaerophilales bacterium; assembly: GCA_944325665.1. GTDB lineage: Bacteria > Cyanobacteriota > Vampirovibrionia > Gastranaerophilales > Gastranaerophilaceae > Galligastranaerophilus. The sequence continues at coordinate 119,492 of CALVAY010000001.1, read as the reverse complement.
CTTTTTCTTTTGATGAAACAAACTCATTAAAGATGTGCTCGCCAAGAGCTTTTTTAACAAGTTCAGACTTTTTCATCAAATAGAGAGCTTCATTCAAGCTGCCCGGAAGAGAGTAAATGCCTCTGTCGAGCCTTTGCTGAGATGACATATCGTAAATATTATCTTCAATTTGTTTTGGAGGTTCAATTTTATTTTTAATACCTTCAATGGCACAAGTCAAAAGTACCGCAAAAACAAGATAAGGGTTGCAAGTAGGATCAGGTGAGCGAAGCTCAACACGTGTAGCATTTCCACGCTTAGCAGGAACTCTTATCAGAGCTGAACGGTTAGCTAATGACCAAGCAATGTAAACAGGAGCTTCATACCCCGGCACAAGCCTTTTATAGCTGTTAACAAGGGGGTTACAAACAGCAGTAAAAGCACTTACGTTTTGCATCATAGAACCGATTGTGTACATTGCTTCACTCGATAGTTGATACGGCGCATTTTCATCATAGAAAGCGTTTTTACCGTCTTTAAAAAGTGAAATGTTGCAGTGCATACCTGAACCGTTAATACCGAAAATCGGCTTGGGCATAAAGGTAGCGTGAAGATTGTGCTTATCTGCAACAGCTTTTACTGCATATTTAAAAGTAACAACGTTATCAGCTGTTGTAATAGCGTCTGCATATTTAAAATCTATCTCATGCTGACCTCGAGCTGCCTCGTGGTGGCTGGCTTCAATTTCAAAACCCATTTTTTGAAGTGCATCAACCATTTGCGCTCTTATATCTTCACCCTTATCATCAGGTGCAACATCATAATAATAAGCGTCATCGTGAGTTTCAAGGGTCGGTTTACCTTTTTCATCTCTCTTAAATAAGAAAAACTCAGCCTCAGGACCCGCATTTAAAGTGTAGCCCATATCTTGAGCTTCTTTAATAACTCTTTTTAAGTTGCATCTGGGGCAGCCTTCAAAGGGTGTACCGTCTGCGTTATGAATATCGCAAATAATTCTCGCTACGTTCTTATTTCCGGCATCTTTCCAAGGTAATACAGCAAATGTTGCAAGGTCAGGGTAAAAATACATATCTGAGGTTTCAATGCTTCTGAAACCTTTGATGGAAGAACCGTCAAGCATACATTCATTGTTTAAAACTTTGTCAATTTGAGACGACGGAACGCAAAGATTTTTTACATTCCCGTTAATGTCAACAAACTGAAGTCTGATAAGATGGATGTCGTTTTCACAGATAATCTGTTTAATTTCGTCTTTTGTTAATGTTTTTCCGTGTTCGGGAATGTAGTTCATCGGCTAATCTCCTTAAAAAATCTTCATGGCTTATTATCTACGTTTTTTTGCGATTAGTCAAAGAAATTTATAAAATCTTAATCTGAATATCTTTCAAGGAAATCCTTATAAGCAATTTTTAAACCTTCTTCAAGCTCTACTTGTGCCTTCCAGCCAAGAGAGTTTATCCTTGAAACATCCATTAATTTTCTCGGCGTACCGTCCGGTTTTGTCTTATCCCAAACGACTTCACCTTCAAAACCGACTGTTTTCTTTACAAGCTCAACTATTTCTTTAATTGTTCTTTCTTTGCCAGAGCCGATGTTTATAAATTCGCCAATTTCATCTGCGTTTTTATTTTCCATTAAATAAACACAAGCGCTTGCTAAATCATCAGAAAATAAAAATTCTCTTAAAGGTGTACCCGTTCCCCAAGCACTGACTGTCTTATCGCCACGCATTTTAGCTTCATGAAATCTTCTGATTAACATAGGAACAACATGGGCATTTTCAGGATGATAATTATCCCCTATGCCGTATAAGTTACAGGGCATAACTGAAATATAGTTTGTTCCGTACTGCCTGTTATAAGCGTTCGCAAGTTTTATACCGCAAATTTTAGCTAGAGCATAAGGTTCATTTGTAGGCTCAAGTTTTGAAGAAAGAAGATATTCTTCTTTAATAGGCTGAGGAGCGTTTTTTGGGTAAATACAGGAAGAACCCAAAAACATAAATTTTGAAACTTTATACTTAAAAGCACTTTCAAAAATATTATTTTGAATTTTTAAATTGTTCAAAAGAAAATCAACGGGATAAGTGTTATTAGCGTAAATTCCGCCTACTTTGGCAGCTGCTAAAAATACCCAATCAGGTCTTTCGCTTTTAAAAAACTCATCAACCGCTTTTGTATCTTCTAAATCAAGCTCACTGTGGGTTCTCAGTGCAAAATTAGTATAACCTTTTCTTTGGAGCTCTCTTAAAATTGCTCCGCCGACTAAACCTCTATGACCCGCTACAAAAATTTTCTTATTCATAAAAAAATTATAAATAAAACAAAAATAAAATAAGGCATTGTTGCAAAATATTAAGCAAGAACAGACAATATTTATACCGCTATGCAAAAAAATTTGAATTTATCTTAACATTGGTTGATAATTTAAGCAGGAGTGCTTTACATATAAACTCTTTTAAAATATAGTAAAATTATTAATGAAAAATAATGGGGGCCATTTAAGTGGAAAAGTTCAAATTAGACAGTTATGACAGACAAGCATCTGATTACAACAGATATAATTCACAAGCCAATATAAAAGTTATCGGTGTTGGCGGTGGCGGTGGAAACGCAGTTAACCAGATGATTAAAGCAGGTTTATCAGGCGTTGAATTTTGGGCAATGAACACCGACGCACAAGTTCTTGAAATGTCAGCAGCATCAAAGAAAATTCAACTTGGTGCTAAATTGACAGCAGGTCTTGGTGCAGGCGGTAACCCGTCAATCGGTGAAAAAGCAGCAGAAGAATCAAGAGAAGATTTACTTGTTGCACTTGACGGCTCTGATATGGTCTTTGTTACAGCAGGTATGGGCGGCGGAACAGGTACAGGTGCTGCTCCCGTTGTTTCAAAAATAGCAAAAGAACTTGGCGCTCTTACAATCGGCGTTGTTACAAAACCTTTCCAATTTGAAGGCAAACGTCGTATGACACAAGCTCTTCAAGGTTTAGAAAAATTAAAAGAAAACGTTGACGCTCTAATTGTCATCCCCAACGATAAATTAATCGAAGTAGTTGAAAGAAGAACAACTATGAGAGACGCATTTAGCGTTGTTGATGAAGTTCTATTATGCGGTGTTCAAGGTATTTCAGATATAATTACGGTTCCCGGTTTAATTAACGTTGACTTTGCCGACGTTAAGACAATTATGCAGTCTTCAGGCTCAGCATTAATGGGTATCGGTAAATCTTCAGGCGAAGGCAGAGCAATGGAAGCTGCTAAGCTTGCAATTAACTCTAAACTTCTTGAAACATCAATTAACGGTGCAACAGGCATCATAATGAACGTAACAGGCGGCCCCGATATGACTCTTCATGAAGTTAATGAAGCTGCAAGCGTAATTCACGACGCTGTTTCAGATGATGCTGAAGTTATCTTTGGTTCTGTAATTGACGATAGAATCCAAGGCGAGATTATGATTACAATCATCGCAACAGGTTTTGAACTTAAAGGTGGCGACACAGTAAGCTCAAAAGAAGAATTTAAGCTTTCTGCTGCTGACTTCTTTGGCTCAGCAAGCTCAACAACTTCTACAAGCGGCTTATCATTTGCAGGACTTGGCAGCAGTGCAAGTACTCCTTCAACATCAGCTGCAAACGAAGTACACCAAAGCCACGAATCAACTGCAAGCAGCTTGCTTGATATTCCCGAGTTTTTAAACCCTAAAAACAGACTATAAAAAATAAAAAATAAACAAAAAAGACTTCCTTATTTTACAGGAAGTCTTTTTTTTGAACAAATGATAAGATATAGTTATGTTCTCAGAATTGGTTTCAAATTATCTTAATTATCTTGAAGTAGAAAAAGCATTGTCAAAAAACACTGTGCAAGCTTACTTAAGAGATATTTTTGATTTTATAGAATATATTGAAAACGAAGGCATTCACTCTCCTTGCGAAATTAAAAGAATTAATTTAAGCCAATATAACAGAAATCTAGCCAAAAAAGGATTAAGCCCTACAAGTATTGTAAGAAAAATAGCCTCAATCAAAGGTTTTTTCAGATATTTATCATATCAAGAACAGTTAAGTAAAAATCCCGCCTTATCACTTAGTTCGCCAAAAGTTGCCAAAAAATTGCCAAAGGTAATAAGCGTTAATGAAATAGAAAAGCTGCTATCTCAAAAGTTGGATAAAATGCATAGAGCCTTACTTGAGGTTTTTTATGCAACAGGCTTAAGGGTGTCTGAACTTACAAATCTTGAGATGAAAAATACGGATTTAAAAACAGGAATTGTAAGAACCATGGGCAAAGGTTCAAAAGAAAGAATTATCCCAATCGGCTCAAAAGCAAAAGAGGCTCTTAAAAGTTACTTTAAAGAAAGAGAGATTATCCTTGCCGTTAAAAATAAGAAAAATGAAAAATACGTTTTTATAAAAGAAAACGGTGAAAAAATAACCAGACAATACATTTACACCTTTATACACAATCTTGGCAAAAAAATAAACAGGGATATATCCCCTCACACAATCCGACACTCTTTTGCGACACACCTTCTTGAGCGCGGTGCTGATTTAAGAGTGGTTCAGGAGCTTTTAGGACACTCGAGCATTGTAACCACGCAGCTTTATACCCACATAAGCAAAACAAGGCTAAAAGAAGTCTATTTCAAAATTAACAAAGACTAATCTTCGCAATCTAAAGGCAAATAGAACAATGGTTTCAAGCCTTTTTTGTCCATTAATTCCAAGCCTGCAAGCTCATCTTCTCTGAAATAATATTTTCTTTCAGGCAAGTCCGCAGAAGGTCTTACATCAACACTTGAAACATTGCCTTGTTGGTCATAGTAGTATCTTCTTGCACATTTGGTACCGGCAGGGTTTGGAACTACAACGGACTCAAGCTCTTGAGAATTAGGCTCAATAAAGAATACTTTGCTTAATTTGCCTTCTCTGTCTCTTGCCAAGTATGATTTTACCTGATTGTTTTCATCAAATGTCAAAGTTCCTGCAACTTTTCCTGTGGAAGGATTATATTTAACCAAGTGAGACATATAAGTTTTGCCTATTGTGTCTCTTAAAAATCTTGATTTCACGACAGGAGTTTCATGTTTTGAAGAGTTATAAATCTCCAGTTGAACTAGAGCGCCGTCTTTGTCGAAAACAGCAACCGCAGAAGGTATATTACCCTGTGTTAAAACAGTTAAAACATCTGCACCGGTATCGGGGTTTGTTTCAAGAGTATAATTTCTTGTTATACTTTCCCTTGGCGCACCTGATACAATATTTTCATACAACGTGCAAACTTGCTTTGCTGTATTTTCAACAAATTCAACCGAGGGTTTCATTTTTTCTATTGCAGGAATAATACCTTGAGAATAATTATCGTAATATTGAGAGCCTTCTTGTTCTATCAAAGGTATCTCATCATTTTCAATAAAGTCTGCTTTTTGTTTAAGCAAGTCTTTTAATTCTTCTATTTGAGCATCTTCTGATTCTCTTGCCTCTCTTAAGCCTTTAGCTACAAGGCCAAGACCAAAAGCACCAAGAGCAAAACCGGCATCTTGCGGAAGCGATGAAGCTTCTTTTTTGCCAGTTTGAGCTGCTTGTTCAGCGGCCTCATCACCAATGCGAGCTGCGTCTTTAAGAGCGCTTTGAGCAGCATCTTTTATTCCACCACCTGTTTCATCCAGTACGCGAGCAGGTTCTTTTGGAGCAGGTTGAGGAATTTCTTTTTTTGCAAAAAAGTTTTTTACGGCATCAATATTTAGCTTGCCCTTTTTAACGGCAAAATAGATACCCGTGCCCGCTGCACCAAGTGCCAAAAGTGTTGCAGCTAAAGCAACTTTTTTCTTTTTGTTGCCGTTTGATTTAATATCAACAACATCTTCGCCTTGCTGAGCAATAGCAGGAGCAGGTGCCATTTTAACTCCGTTTTGTTTTTTTGGAGTATTTAAGCTTTTTTGAAAACCATCCAAACTTAATTGCACTTTATCCATTTAAAACCTAACCTTTATTACTGTTGTTATAAAAACATAAAATAATAAAAATTGCGGTTATTGGCAAATCATAACCGCAATTAGTAACATAACTTAATATTTATCCCCTTGGACGCATTGTAGGGAATGCGATTACATCACGTATTGAAGGAGAATCGGTTAAAAGCATTACAAGCCTGTCTATACCGATACCCATACCGCCTGCCGGTGGCATACCATGCTCAAGAGCGCATATAAAATCTTCATCAATACCGCAAGCTTCTTCGTCCCCCATGGCTTTTTCTCTTGCTTGCGCTTCAAAACGGTTACGCTGGTCAATTGGGTCAGTAAGCTCAGAAAATGCATTTGAAATTTCCCAACCATTCACACGAGTTTCGAAACGCTCTGTTAGACGAGGGTTATCCCTGTGAACTTTAGCAAGAGGAGATATATCACGAGGATAATCGATAATGTGAGTCGGTTGAACTAAATTAGGTTCAACTCTTTCTTCAAAAACTTTATCCAAAATTTTGCCCCAGCTGTCGGTATCATCAATGTGAATACCAATGCTTTCAGCTTGTTTTCTTGCTTCATCAATTGTTAAATATTCATTGAAGTCAATATTTGTAAATTCTTTTATTGCACCAATCATGGTTTTTCTATCCCAAGGCGGTGTAAGGTCAATTTTCTTGCCTTGGTATTCAATAACCATAGTACCTAAAACTTCTTGTGCAACAGTTGAAACAAGATTTTCCAAAAGCACCATCATATCATTGTAATCAACGTATGCTTGATACAATTCAATCATAGTAAATTCGGGGTTGTGGCGTGTATCTATACCTTCGTTTCTGAAGTTTCTGTTCATTTCGAATAATTTTTCGCTTACGCCACCAACCAGAAGTCTTTTTAAGTGTAACTCAGGTGCAATTCTTAAAACCATAGGCATATCAAGAGCATTGTGATAAGTTTCAAAAGGTCTGGCTGACGCACCGCCTGCTTGAGCGTGCAACATTGGAGTTTCAACCTCAAGGAAGCCTTGATTGCACAAGTATTCTCTTATTTTCTGAATGATTAAAGAACGTTTTCTAAAAGTATCGCGCACTTCAGGGTTCATAATCATATCAACATATCTTTGACGGTAGCGAATTTCAACGTCTGTTAAGCCATGGAATTTTTCAGGCAGAGGAAGAAGTGATTTTGACAATAATTTTACATCACGAGCTTTAATACTCAACTCGCCCCTTGGCGTTCTTCTTATATCACCTGTAAAACCGACAATATCGCCAACATCAAGCATTTTTACAATCGCAAGTTTATCAGGGTCCAAATTTTCTTTGTGAGAAAATATTTGAATTTTGCCTGAATCATCCATCAGGTCAATAAACATGCCTGTATTTCTAATCGCCATAATACGACCCGCAACGTTGTATGAATCTTGTGTTTCTTCACCTGCCGCAAGGTCTGCATATTTTTTTTGCAGAGCATCTGCTGATATGTTTTTATCAAAAGAATAAGGATAAGGATTAATTCCTTTATCTGTTAAGTCGTTAAGTTTTTGTATTCTGTTCTCTCGAATACTGGAAATTGTGCTGTTATTAGTAGCTTCCATTTTTTTCTCCAAATTATTACTTCATAAAAAAATTTTATCATAAAAATAAATAGCGAACAGGATATTTTACCCTGCTCGCTATTATATAAAGTTTCTACATTACTTTATGTTAGAGAAAGTCCAAGCATCAAGGTTTGGATTTTCTGCAATTTTAGCATCAGATTCTTCTTCAAGACCTGCTTGAGAACCGCCGTGAGCGATTGGTTTATATACACGGTTATAGTATTCAATAACCATACGGTCTGAATTGAAGTATGCTTCAGCAGTTCTTTTAGCTTGACGCATTAATCTTGCCCACTCATCAGGATTGTTGTAGTAAGTAGGAATGATTTCGTTTTCCAATGTGTTCATTACGCATTGGTGATCTTTCCAGTGTCTTTCTTCCCATGGAATATCATCGTCAAGACCGGGGTACTCAACTGTGTAACCGTTGATTCCCGGGAATGTACCTTCTACTGTCCAACCATCATAAGTTGAGAAGTGCAATGCACCGTTTAGGTTAGCTGACATACCTGAAGTACCTGAAGCTTCAAAAGGTCTTAGAGGTGTATTTAACCAAATATCAGAACCTTTTTTAAGTTTTGCAGATAAAGCAAGTTCATAACCCGGTAAAACAACAACGTTTTTCATTGTGTATGATTCTTTTAGGATTTTGTTGAACATTTCTTTACCCATTGTATCATCCGGGTGGAATTTACCTGCAAAGATTAATTGAACTTTGTTTTCGTTCAAAAGTTTTTCAATACGCGGTTTATCCATTAAGATTAACCAAGCACGTTTGTAATCTGCAAATCTTCTTGCCCAGGTAATAGTTAAAACGTTGGGGTCAAATCTCTTACCTTGAGTATCTGAAATGTATTGGAATAAATCCTTTTTCATTTCTTTTTTAGCGTCTAATAACTCTTGATAAGATTCAGCAGAAGCAAATCTTGAATCTTGCCAGTAGTGTTGGTTAACAGCGTTTGTAATCGCGCGGATAGGACATCTGCCTTGAACCCAATCCCACATTTTGTTTGCAACTAAGCCGTGTAGCTGAGAAACTGCGTTTGCAACTCTTGACATTCTAAGAGCAGCAACAGTTAACGAGAAGTTTTCACCGCCAAGTTCAATTGCTTTATCACGAGGACAACCTGCAAAGAAGCCGCCTTCCATTAAAGTATCAACCCAGTGAACTTCGTTACCTGCGGCAACAGGAGTGTGAGTTGTGAATACGGTTTTTCTCTTAACAGCTGTTAAATCGCCGTTGAATTGTCTTAAAAGTTCAAATGCGGCAGGTAGAGCGTGTCCTTCGTTCATGTGAACTACGTCAAACGGATAACCTACTTCTTGAAGAATTCTTACACCACCGATACCAAGAATTGTTTCTTGAGCGATACGGATTTTTTCATCTCCGTCGTATAGTTTGTGAGAAATTCTTCTTGCCCATTCAGAGTTGCCGTCAATATCTGTTGTTAAAAGATAAACAGGGCAAGAGCCGAACAAGTCGCCTTCAACTCTGTATGCTTTAACTTTTACGTCTTCACCGAAAACTTTAACGGTTGTGTAAATGTTTAAATCTGTTAAAAAGTCGTAGTGCTTTCTGATGTATGCTACTTCAACTTCGCCTTTTTCGTCGATACGTTGGTCATAATAACCGTATGACCAAAGCATTGTAACGCCGACCATAGGCATTTGAAGATAACCGGCAGACTGCATGTGAGCACCCGCCAAGAAGCCAAGACCACCTGAATAAGTTGCTAATGATTGGTCTAATGCTATTTCCATTGAGAAATATGCGACATTTGGTAAAGCCATTTTTAAATTCCTTCAATACTTACTACCATACACACAAAATCTTAGCACAAAGAGATTTCTAATTCCTGTTAAATAAAAAAATAATCCAAAAGTACTAAATAATTTTGCCATACCATTATATGCAAAAAGTAATTTTGCAACATGTGAAATGACAACTTTTGAAACATTTCTTAATAAAAAACTAAGAAGCCCTGTAAACAACTACTCTGTTTCTGCCGCTTTCTTTTGCTTCATAAAGCGCCTTATCAGCATTTTGATACAATGTTTCAATTTCTTTATCGGCTTTATTATAGGCACTCACCCCTATTGATATTGTTACGCCGATTTGCTTTATGCCTTCAATATTATATTCTTCAATATTTATTTTTTTTCTCTCAACCGCACTTCTGAGCCTTTTTGCTACAAGCTCCGCCTCTTCAAGCGTTGTGTGAGGAAGTAAAATTGCAAACTCTTCTCCGCCATAGCGAGAAGGGATGTCGTTTTCACGAAGTTCTTTTTTAATAGTCTTGGCAACATTTTTTAAGACACAGTCTCCGACAGCGTGCCCGTATGTATCGTTAACCGATTTAAAAAAGTCAATATCGGTCATAATACAGCATAGTGGAGCATTTTGACGTTTAGCCGTCGCTGTTTCTTCTCTTAACCTTAATGCAAACTGATGACGGTTGTTTAATCCCGTAAGGGCATCCAGCGTTGCATCTTTTAAAACCTTCATATACTCATTTGCACGCTCAATTGTAATTGAAGCCTGTTTTGATATTTCATCAAGATAATTTATTTCATTTTCATTTAATTTATCAAACGGATTATAAGCAACAACCGCACCAAGTAGCTTTTGCTCGCTTAAAAGAGGGAAAATACCCACCTTTCCGTCTCTCCTTAGGGTTATTCCGCTTTTTGGGTTAAGCTCTTCTAAATAAGTATAAATTCTTTCGTCTTTAATATTTTTTGGCCAAACAAGTTTATATTCTTTTTTATTTTTAGTTTTAATAAAGATATAAATTAAGTGTTCGTAAATAAAACTGTCTATCATCTCGCCTAATACGGGTAAAATGTAGCTTAGCTCATATTGGGTTTCGATTAATTTTGCAATATTTCTGATTGTTTGATAAAACTTCGTATTCAGCTGAGTTTTTTCTCTAAACTTGAAATTCAATACAGCGTATGAAATTTGCCCTCTGACTAAAGATGCAATTTCAAAAAATTCATCCTCAGGCGTAATTTTTTCATCCAATACCAATTTTAGGAGACCAAGAATTTTAATATCATCATAAATTGGTATATATATTACGTTTTCTGAAATTTTATAGCTCTCTTTTTGAGCTAAAAATGAGTTAATAATTTCCTTCAGCTTTGAGTTATTTTCATCATCCCCCAAGTTTTCCCAAGGTTTTTCAAAATCCTTAAGAGAGTATGAAAACTCATCTAAAATATAGATTTTAAGACTGTCCAATTTTAAAACTTTTAAAAATACGGTCTCTAAGCCTAAGATAAAATCCTTTCTTGTCTTAGACTTTTCAAATACTGCCGTAAGCTTGTTAATAAAATTATACAGAGTTTTAAAATCCATTTTTACTCCTAATCAAGATTTTCAAAATGCACTTTTGCAGAGCAGGTTCTAAAGTTTTTTAATACTGCTTTATCAAACTCATCACTAACGACGAGCTTGCCGCCCACATAAGTAAGCTCAGCTTGATTATACCCGTCTTTGTGAGAATTGTCATCAATGTGCTCAACTAAATAATTATAATCACCCTGTTGTACCATTTTTTGAGTAACATCTGATAAGACATCATAAATATAGCGTGTTTTAACGCTATCGCCGTCAATATCAAGTATCAAACCCGCTTTTTTAAACTCTTCCAGCGAATCTCTGTATAATTTCATATCCCTCAACAAAATTGCAAGATTATAATGTGCTTCATAATTAAGCGGCGCAAGCTCTATCGCCTTACAGTAGTTAAGTCCCGCCTCTTCATTATTTCTTAGAAGTTGGTTTGCAAGTGCTAAGTTATAATATATTTCATAACTTTTTACGCTTTTAAGGGCGTTTTTGTAGGCTTCAACAGCATTGTTGAGGTATTCTCTTGCACAAAATTTATTTTCACCGACAAGCATTGACTTAGCTCGCCATGCAAGCCCCATATTATAATATGCAATTGCCTTATTGTATTTAAAAGTTTTTCTGTTGTTTATAAAAAACGGAATATAGACCCACTTTGGCTTGATTTCAATCGCTTTTTTATACTCTTCGATTGCTCTATCGTGATTAAAAGTTGCACCGGAGAGCACAAGGGCGTAGTCTATTCTTGCAACCGTAAAGTCTGGTTTAATTTCAAGAGCATTTGAGTATTCATCCAAAGCACCGTAAAAATCTTCATAAACGACATAAATATTTGCAAGATTATACCTTGCACGATAGTGATTAGGGTGATATTTAAGGGCTTTTTGGTAAGCCTCAATGGCTTTTTGAGGTTTATTTTGCTTATAATATTTGTCGCCGCGATAAACCCACCAAAAACTGACTCCTTTTTTTGCTTGTCTTACATAAGCATCAAAAAACAAAAATATGCTTAGCAAAAAGAGCAAAAGCAGAGCCAAACTTATTAACCTTACGGTTGTATTTTTAAAAAATTGTAAAATTCTATACATTTTATTTTGTCTTTAATTAGGCTTCAAAAAGCTTATAGAGCATATCTTCAATCATTTGCGAATCAACTTCGGGGTTAATTTTATTGATATTCAACGCTATTTGATATTTCTTCGCAGCGTCTATCTTTTGACCCAAAATTTCATACGCACGACCGATATTAAAATGTGCTAAAACATAATTAGGATTAATATCTACCGCATTTTCAAAATATGCTAACGCACGATTTGCATCACCTAAACCATCTAAGAAAATTACACCCAAATTGTTGTATGCAATATCATATTCAGGGTCTAAGTCAATTGCTTTTGAATAATATATTATAGCCTTTTCGATATAGTCTTTTTCCCAATAAGCCATTGCAAGACGAGAATAAGCTTTTGGGTTGTCGCAATTTTCATCAAGCGAATGATTATAATATTCAATAGCACGATCTAAATCTTCGATATCATAGTAAACATCAGCAATAGCTTGATAAATAGGTGCTTTTTCTTTTGTCAAAAGAAGTGCATTCTGAAGCATTGAAAGAGCGGCGTCAGAATTTCCCTTCACTTGGTGATATATCGCAGCCAATGCTTGCGCTACAACGCTTGACCACTCGTTATCAGGATTTAGGTTTAGCGCTTTTTGATAAAGCTCAATAGCTCCGTCATACTGTTCCAATTGAACATATGCAAACGCAAGAGAATTAAGATAAAACGGATTTTCAGGCTCATTTTTCAACGCCAAACTAAATGCGTTAACGGCACTGATTTTATCTTCTTTTTTAAGATACAGATGTCCAAGTTCATAGTAGCATCTTGATAGTTCAGGTGCTCTTGCAGTTAAAATTGTATATAAGTCTATTAAATCATCCACTTTTTCAGGATAATATTCTTCGATAAATTCAATCGCGCTAACAATACTCATAGGACTTTCGCAAGAAAGTTCAACTGCATTTTGATAACACTGAAGCGCAACATCGTAGCGTTTTTTCTTTTTGGCAATGTTTGCCATTTTTTCATAAAAGACAGCCTTGTTGCCTGTTCTATCCAATGCATTAGAGTATAAATTATAAGCTTCTTTATCGTTATTTGTTTTCTCTAATATTTCGCCAAAGGTTCTGTATTTAATAAAGCTAATATCATCAGCCAAATTTTTAAGAAACATTTTAACGCCCGCACTGTCAAACATAAACAAAACGGAACCTGAGAAAATATAATATAGTGCCGAAGAAAAATCAGCCAATGTTTTCTTTTTGGTTTTCATTTTCTCAAGCAAAGTAAGCGCCATAACAAGTCTTGTTCTTGAAGATTTTAAAGGCTTAAGTTTAATTGCCTGTTTAAAATGTTCTGCTGCCTCATCATATTGGGCATTTAAAGACAGAAAATAACCTAAATACATATGCGCATTAGGGTTTTTAGGGTCAAGCTCAACTGCACGTTTACACTGCTCAATTGCCGATTCGATACCTATTTGACCATTGTTATGCAATAGGCTTGCAAGTCTAAAATAGGCGTTTGATGCATTTGGATTAGCTTTAAGTGCCTCTATATAATAATTAATTGCCTGAGTTAAATCTTCTGTTGATGAGTGCAAAAGATAACGCTGGTGAGCCTTTTGAGCTAAAAGCATTGAATTATTTGTTTCGGTTTCGAATTTAGGCGAAATTGTGCCGTGAGTTTTTTGCTTGAACATAAAAGTCCTTTAAAAAATTTGTACAATTAGTATTTTTAACGGGTTAGCATGATTGTGCTTTATCTAAAAAATTCAAAAATCATACGTATGTATGAAATTTTTTTAAAAAAGCTATAAATAAGGCTTTTAGGGTATTTTGCGAATATTACATGTATTGTCAGAGTTCAAAAATAGTTGTAATATTAAAAAAAGTGAGATTAAAAAGGAATAAGGAATTAAAATTATGGGAATACATATGCAGATATTAATTGCCATTTTATTAGGCATAAAGAGAAACTGGCATATATTTTTCGGTCTTATAGCAGGTATAATCGTGGGCATATTATTCCCCTCCGACAGCTATCCTTTAATTAATAAGGTTTTAAATTTCATAGGACAAGGCTTTATTAATATTATTCAGATGGTTGTAATTCCGCTTGTAATAAGCGCTATCGTAATCGGCGTTTCAAACATTGGCGACAATAAACAGCTTGCAAAGTTCGGCAAGAAAATGATTTTCTATTATTTAATCATTACAACCGTTGCCGTTACAATCGGTGCTGTTTTGGCGTTAATATTTAAACCCGGTCTTGGTGCACAAAGCTTTATTAACCCTGATGTTGCTCAACAACTTCAAGGCTTTGTTGCAAGTGCAATAGCCGAGCAAAAAGCTAATATGGCGGGAATGTTCCTTGATATGATTCCGAAAAATCCGTTTAACTCACTCGGACAAGGTCAAATGATACCTATCATTATCTTTGTTCTTACTTTTGCAATAGCTTTAGCAAAAGTCGGAGAAATAAACAGACCTGTTGTTTCCTTCTTTGAAAGCATTTTTGCAGCAACAATGAAGGTAACTGATTGGATTATGTATCTTGCAGCCCCCGGTATTTTTGCCTTAACTGCAAGCTCTGTCGGAAGTTTCGGTATAGAAATGTTTAACGGGGTATGGAAGTATTTCCTTGTAATTACCTTGGGTCTTGCAATTCAATTCTTTGTAACTTATCCGCTTTTAATGAAAATATTTTCAAAAGTTCCGGTCGGAAAATTATACACAGCAATTACAGAGGCTATTATGGTTGCCTTTGGTACGGCATCAAGCTCGGCTACATTACCGTTAACCATTACTTGCTGCGAAAAAAGAGGTATCTCAAATAAAATATGCTCTTTTGTTCTTCCCTTGGGTGCAACATTAAATATGGACGGAACAGCACTCGTACAAACTGTTGCAGTAATTTTCTTGGCTCAAACCTACGGTATAGAGCTAAGTTTAGCACTTATTGTACAAATTGCAGTCTTAGCCATGATTGCTTCATCAACCTCAGCAGGTATTCCTGGGGCAGGGTTAATTACAATCGCGCTTGTTCTAAACGGAATTGGCTTAACACCGGAGCAGCTTGTTGTAGGTTTCTCATTCCTGTTTGCGCTTGAAAGACTTGCGGATATGATGAGGACAACTCTTAACGTTGCGTCCGACGCAGTTGTAGCTGCAATTATTGCCGATAATGAAAACGAAATCAATTATGACCTGCTAAACAGCACTGACGGCTACAAAGACATAGTTTAATGAATATAAAAATAGTTTTAGAAGGAAAAATCAAAGAACCTTACTTTAAGTTAGGAGTAGATGAATTTAAAAAAAGACTCCTTAATAAAGTCGAGGTTCTTGAAGTAAATAATATATTTGAATTTTTAAAAAACAGGACAAAATCTTACATAATAACACTTGAAATAGAAGGAAAAGCCCTCTCAAGCGTTGAATTTGCCCAAAAGCTAAGACAGATAGAAAACAATGGCGAAAATGAAATTTTATTCCTTATAGGCGGGGCGCAAGGGCTTGATGAAAAAGTAAGAAATATGTCAGATTTTAAATTTTCGATGTCAAAATTAACCTTTTTGCATCAAGAGGCTGTTTTAATTTTAATCGAGCAAATATATAGATCATACAGAATTTTAAACAACGAACCATATCATAAATAGGAGAAACTAATGAGAGCGGTTGATTTAATACAAAAGAAAAAAGAAGGCAAAAAACACACAAAAGAAGAAATATTTTTTCTTGTTGACGGTTACACAAAAGGCGAAATAGAAGACTATCAAATGTCCGCATGGCTTATGGCAGTTTGCTTTTCAAACTTAGACGAGGAAGAAACCGCTTGGATGACTGAGGCTTTTGTAAAATCAGGCGAAGTATTAGATTTTTCACACATCAGCAATTTTGTTGCAGATAAACACTCAACGGGCGGCGTAGGAGATAAAGTAACAATCGCCCTAATCCCGATTTTAGCAAGCCTTGGGGTAACTTGCGCAAAATTATCAGGCAGAGGTTTAGGCTACACCGGCGGAACTGTTGATAAATTGGAATCAATTCCAAATTTCAGATGCGAAATGTCAAAAGATGAATTCTTAAAACAAATTAAGGAAATTAATGCCGCAATATCCTCTCAAAGTCCGAATTTAACCCCTGCCGACGGCAAAATATATTCGCTTAGAGACGTAACGGCAACGGTTGATAATATGGCTTTAATTTGTGCTTCAGTTGTGTCCAAAAAAATTGCAAGCGGTGCAAACTCAATTGTTCTTGACGTTAAATACGGCTCGGGCGCTTTTATTAAAACAAAAGAGGATGCAAAAAAACTTGCAGAGCTTATGATAAAAACCGGTGCATTATTAAACAGAAAAATATCAGCCATAATAAGCTCAATGGAGCAGCCTTTAGGGACACATATCGGAAATAGCCTTGAAATAATTGAAAGTATAGAGTTTTTAAAAGGAAACTACCAAAAAGACTTATGGGAAGTCATTTTGGAAATTGTTGCAAAGACTCTAATCTCGGGCGATTTTTGCAAGACAAAAGAAGAAGCGGAAGAAAAAATAAAAGAGGTTATAAAAAACGGCAAAGCTCTTGAAATGTTTGAAAAAATCATTTCGTATCAAGGTGGAAATAAAGATGTGATAAATGATTACAGCTTATTTGGACGCGCCAAAAATGTTTATGAAATTAAAGCACAAAAGGACGGTTATATAAAAGAGCTTGATGCCCTAAAAATCGCTCGTGCCTGCAAATTATTAGGTGCAGGAAGGGATAAAAAAACAGATAAAATCGACTATTTGGCAGGCTGTATTCTAAAACACAAGATTGCATCTAAAGTTAACAAGGGTGATGTAATTATTGAGCTTTATTATAACGATGTTAAAGAAGAAAAGCTTAAAGAGGCGGTGAACTCTGCCTTAGAGGCAATTAAAATCAGCGAAAATCCTGTTGTCGAACCTCAGCTTATTTACGACATTTAATCTTCGTTATATAATTTTTCTGAAAGAAAAAAGGACAAAAAAATGAATAAATTTATGGTAACAACAGCAATTGACTATGTAAACGGTGCACCGCACATAGGTCATGCTTACGAAAAAATATTAACGGACGTACTTTTCAGACACTTTAAACAAAGAGTTGAAAAAACTTTCTTTTTAACAGGTGTTGACGAACACGGTATAAAAATCCAAAAAACAGCAGCATCGCTTAATATTGCCCCAAAAGAACTTTGCGATAAAAATGCTGACCAGTTTAAACAATGCTGGGAACTTCTTGATATTAATTACGACAAATTCATCAGAACAACAGATGAAGACCACAAAAAAATCGTTCAGGAAATATTTGAAAAACTGCTCGAAAAAGGAGATATTTATAAACATAAATACGAAGGGTTGTATTGTAGCGGCTGCGAATGCTTCTTAAGTGAAAAAGACTTGGATGAAAACGGTTGCTGCCCGATACACGGCAAAAAACCCGAACTTGTAAGTGAAGAAAATTATTTCTTCAAATTAACAAAATACAAAGATGCAATAATCAAGCATATCAAAGAAAACCCCGATTTTATTATGCCTTCATTCAGAGCAAACGAGGTTTTAAACCAACTTGAAAACATAGAAGATATTTCTGTTTCACGTGCAAAAACCAACGTAAACTGGGGTATTGAAGTTAAATCCGATCCGACACAGGTAATTTACGTTTGGATAGACGCACTTAGCAACTATATTACGGCTCTCGGATACAATCCAAACGACGAAAGCGATGAAAAATTCAAAACTTTCTGGCCTGCTAATTTTCAAATTATCGGAAAAGATATTTTAAAATTTCACTCGATATATTGGATTGCAATCCTTATGGCTCTTGGCGTTGAGTTGCCTAAAACAATTTATGCCCACGGCTGGATTACAATAGACAAAAATAAAATGTCAAAATCAACAGGTAATGTTATTTCGCCAAAAACCGTAATGGACGCCTTTGAATTAAAAGAGCCGGACGCTTTTCGCTATTTTATGTGCACATCGGCTCAAGGCGGAAAAGACGGCAACTACTCTGATGAGGACTTTAAAGAACGCGTTAACGCGGATTTGGCAAATAATATGGGTAATTTGCTAAACAGAACTTTAAATATGCTGACAAAATATTTTGACGGCAATATTTTGGCTCAACATATTTGCGAAGGCGAACTTACAAAAGCTTCTATTGAAACAATTTCAAAGGTCAAAGAGCATTTTGACAAAGTTGAACTCTCAGAAGCGGCTGCTGAAATTATTTCGCTTGTAGATATGGCAAACAAGTACGTAAACGACAATGCACCTTGGACTTTGGCTAAAGAAGGCAAAATGGACGAGTGCGGCAAAGTTTTATATTCAATTTTAGATTTAATGACAAAAGTTGCGGTATTAATTTATCCTTATTGCCCTAACATTGCTCAAAAAATGGCTCAACAGCTTAAAATCGACATAAATATGAACTTAGATGAGCTTAGTGCAAAAATGATAAAAGAAGGCAAATTAATTGAAAAATCTGAAATTCAACCCGTATTTTTAAGAATGGATTCAGAGTTTGCAGTTAAAAAATAATGTTGTCATAAATGTAAAACAAATGGTATAATCGTTTTATGGCTCAGGAAATTCCAAACACAAATGATGTCATAGATCCCGAAAACAGGGCAAGTGAGTGGCTTGATGAATATAAAGCAACTGAAGATGAAGCCACAAAAAGGCACTTAAGAGAACTGATAACTCTTGCCTATATGCCCCTTGTTAAAAGGGTTGCAAGGTCTCTTGCAAGACGTTCTACCGACCCTATTGAAGATATTACTCAAGTAGGTGCTTTGGGCTTAATTAAAGCGATTGACCTTTTTAAACCCGAGATAAGTTCAAACTTTAAAACTTATGCCACCTACCTTATAACAGGTGAAATAAGACACTACTTAAGGGATAAAAGCACGATTATAAGAGCACCAAGGGAAATTAAGGAGCTTTCTTATCGTGTACATAAAATCACAATGGAATTAACCGAAAAACTAGGCGTAACTCCTTCCGATAAAGAATTAGCCCAAGCTCTTCAAATTGGCGAAAAGAAAATTGAAGAGGTTTACGAGCTGGATAGAAGAACAACGGCAATTTCAATTGATCAGATTATCGGAAACGAAGAAAACACAAGTGCCACAATCGGAGACAGGTTGGTTGATGAAAGTCAAAAAAATATCATTGCCGACTTTGAAAACAGATTAATTTTAAATGAAGCTATTAAAAAGCTGGACAGTGATGAGCAACAGCTTATTATTTTAAACTATTTTGAAGGACTAAATCAAAGAGAAATCTCTCAAAGGCTTGATATGTCCCAAATGCAGGTATCAAGAAAACTTAAAAAAGCCTTGGATAAGCTATTCAACCTCATAACAAGACGAGGCATGTCAAAATATGAACGTTGATTCTCTTACCCTTACTTTGGCAATTTTTATCGGAGTAATCGGGCTTGTTATAGGAAGTTTTTTAAATGTCGTAGCACTTAGAGGCTTAAGCGGCGAAAGTATTGTTTATCCCCCTTCTAAGTGCCCCAAGTGCCAAAAACAATTAAATTGGTACACAAACATTCCTGTTTTAGCTTATATTTTTCTTGGCGGGAAATGCCAGTTTTGCAAGGAAAAAATATCCCTGCAATACCCTCTTGTAGAGCTTTCAAACGCAATTTTATACGTTATTTTCTATCTTAATTTTTCACTAAGCCTAAAAACTCTTCTATTGTGCTTAATTTCATCAATTTTTATCCTAATTTGCATAACAGACTTTAAAGAGCAGGTTATAATTGACCTGCATACATATATTTTAATCGCACTTGGTGTAATTTATAATATTTTTAATTATAATTCAATTTCAATTATAGAGAGCGTTTTAGGCATTGCACTGGGTTATTTGATTTTTGAAATTTTAGCGCACATAGGAACTCTAACGGTTAAAACAAGGGCCTTTGGCGAGGGCGATACGCTTATTGCAATGGGCTTAGGGGCATTTTTTGGAGCAAAAACACTTGTTTTTGTAATATTTTTAAGCATTTTATTGCAAGCAGTAGCAGCACTTCCTATGCTTATTTACAAACATTTCAAACAAAAGCGCTACAAAAGCGCATTTGCACTGATTACAACTATATTTTGCCTTATAGCGATAAAAATCTTGGACAATTTTGACAGTTTATATTTTTACATTCTGCCCTTTATACTGATTGCACTTCTTTGGTGCTTAATTACAATATTTAAAGGCATCAAAAATAACACCGTTGAGCAAAACTTCTTCTATATGCCTTTTGGTCCGGCCTTAATTTTCGCTGCATTGATTATGATATTCTACTCAAAAGAAATACTAGGCTTCTTTGTCTAAAACCCTTTCGGATTTTGGAGTTGCAATTTGCGACTTTTCTTGTATTTCTTTGTTATACGAGCTCATAGTTTTAATAACTACGGCAGAAAGCGCAACCACACCGCCAAAAGCCAGTAAAGCTTTGTTTTTCCTTGCAGTATCTAAGATTTTGTTAAAATTATTTTTAGGCAACGGGTCGCTTAAAGCTTCAAGAGCGGCATTTGCAGCCTTTCTTCTTTCAGCTTCTCTAATTACAATATTTGAAACATCAGAATAAGAAGAATTTATCTCTTCGGTTGCACTGGAAGCTAAATCCGCAGCAGTTGTTGCACCTTTTGCAAAAATAGCATTTCTAAAGCCTACAACTCTTGAATATAAATCGCTTTGAGTTTTATCCAATCCTCTTGCACTCATAACTCTTTCAAGAGAATCGAACCAGTTATCGGCATATCCTTTTTGAACTGACGCGTTATAGGCCGCTTCAAAGCCTGCTATATCTACATTTGCATCAGGAATTAAATCATCAAAATGTTTGTACAAATGTTTTGACATAGCAACATCTGCCCTTTTTGCAGCGGCAAAAACTCTGGGCTCAGAAAGCTCTACCACAGGCCTTAGTTCATCTTTTAATATGCCTTGACCTTTAGCAAATTGCGAACCGCCTGAAGTATCTTGAATTATATCCCATAAAGACGCTTCACCTTTTTTTCTTAGGCCGTGTACAAATTCTCCTTGGGGGATTCCCATTCTGTCAGTATGAAAACTTGCAGTTCCCCATAGACCGCCTTCGTTATTTGCCCAGTCAGAAGAACCTGTTATTATTCTACCCTTAAATTTATCAGAAACACTTGGCTTGCTCCAATCAAAAACGCCGCCGTCTTTATGTGCATCAAATATTAGCATTTTAGGGTCGAATTTTTCACCTTTTGCAGCCTTAAAAGTATCTTCTATTAAGGTAAGCTGCTCGGGCGTGTATTTGTGTGCTTCTTCAATTCTAATACCGTAAGAACTCTTAGCTAAGTCTCTTACACTTTGTTCAAGCTTATCAGGCTCAGAGAAACCGAGTTTTTTATATACGCTTATACCCTGTTCGCTTAAAGTGTCGTAAATTGTGGCACTTTGTTGAGCATCAACGTCGCCTACTATTTCAACAGAATTAATACCTAAAATATTTTTTACATACCCCAAAAAAGAGTCTAATTGACCTTTAAGGGTAGGTGCATCTTGAGTTTTTGGAATTTTATCCGAAGGTAAAACCAAAATTGAGCTTCCATCTTTAAAGCCCAATGCAGCTCTGGCATCTCTTGAAGTCTGATATGCCTTTTTCATCTCCTCAGGGCCCAGGGCTCTTCCAAAACTTACCGAATTATTTCCGCTGTTTACTTTTGCTACCTTCATTTGCTAATCCTATTTACAAGAAACACAACACACAACTATAAAACACAAAAAGAAAAATATTTGCTATTACCCTGATTATTTAAGTAATTTGTTTATATTTGTTAACAAAATTTAAACATTTTTAGAATAAAAAGGCAATTTTTTAAGCGGTATATTTTTTATATATATACAATATATAAACGAGGAAAACAGATGGAAACTACAATTTTTAATTTTGAAGAAAAAATTTGCCACTTTGAAAATACAGAAGGCTTAAAATCAAAATTGGATTATATGGATGCAAGAAGCATTGTTCCATCTTTCAGACGAACAAAAGACCCGATTTTAATGGCATTTGAACATATAGATAACAGACCGCTTGATAAACTTGCAAAAGACTTCGTTAAAGATACTCTAATGGATGCAATTTGTTTCATATCAAAAGTTTTTGAATAAACCCAAAAAATCCGACACACGTCGGATTTTTTAATGAAAAAAATTGATCTTTAGATTAATTTTTTTGAAAAAATTACATCGTTTGATTGATGAGAATAAAACGGGTGTGAGGGTATATTTATATTGTAGGCGAAATAATGTGCCTATAAATGGTAAGAGGTAGGTTTATATATTATGAGTGAGGGCTTAATTACAAGTCTGGACTTAACTTTAAGAAGGTTAAGTTCTATCGAAAATAATATTAACCGTATTTTAAATACGGACGGGGATGATATTACCTCAAACAGTGCTCCTGCGGTTGAATTCAAGAAAATTCTTGATGAGAAAATGGGCGAGAGCAAAAGCAGTATTGAAAAAATTAACTTTAAAAATTCAAAAGAAGATATTGAAAACTTAATTGTAAAATATGCACAAAAAAATAATTTAGACCCTGATTTTATAAAAGCCGTAGTAAAACAGGAGTCAGGCTTTAATCCGGACGCAAAGTCAAAATGCGGAGCAATGGGATTAATGCAATTAATGCCTGCAACAGCTAAAAGCCTTGGGGTAGAGAATGCTTTTGACCCCGAACAAAATATTGAAGGCGGGGTTAAATATTTAAAATCAATGTTAAACAGATTTGATAACGACCCTAAATTAGCTCTTGCCGCTTATAATGCAGGGCCCAATGCGGTTATGAAATACGGAGATATTCCGCCATATAAGGAAACTCAAAACTATGTAAAAAATATTATGTCCCTTTATGAAAATATGAAAGGGGGCAAACTATGATTACAAGAGGGCTTGAATCGGCAACAAAGGGTATGCTTTCCTTAATTAAGCATGAAGATGTCGTTGCAAACAACCTTGCAAACGTTAATACGGTTGGTTTTAAAAAATCCAACATAACTTTTAAAGACCTTATGCAAGCACAGGTTGAAGTTAAACAAGTACCGATTACAAACAATCCCAAAGATACAAGATTTAAAAACGTAGGTTCGCTAAGCCTTGGTAATATGGCCGACAGAACGTATATAGATTTTTCTCAAGGCGGATTAATTACAACCGGAAATAAATTGGACGTGGGTATTCAAGGAGAAGGTTTCTTTAAAATAAGAAAACAAGAAGTTCCCGACAATGTACCTTACGAAGAAAAAGACTATTACTACACTCGTGCGGGTAATTTTCAAATGACACAAGATTATTACCTTGTAACAAAAGAGGGTGATTGGGTTATGGACACGCAAAACAGGAGAATTCGAATAGTTCTTGACCCCGAGGAAGAAGAAAACAACCCAAACAACAGAATTGACACAACTAAAGACCTGCACATAACAGAAAGAGGAGTTATTCAAGGAACAGACCCCGACAACCCGAGAACTCTGCAACAAATCCAAGTTGTGGATTTTGGGGACAAAACAAGATTATCTTCCCCCGGTGAAGGAAAATTTGTAATCCCCGAGGGAGCAAATCCGCAAATGAGAACTGTTCAAACAGGTTTTACAATGCATCAGGGTATGCTTGAAAGTTCAAATACAAACACCATAAGGGAAATGGTAAACACAATTAACGTAACACGTTCATACGAGGCAATGGCGAAAATAGTTAAAACACAAGGCGATACCGTTTCAAGGGCCATTGATTTAGGAGTTATAAAAGGCTAAAGCTTGAGGAGTTAGAAAAATAAAATGTTAAGATCACTACACACAGCCGCAACAGGTATGATAGCACAACAAACCAATCTGGATGTAATTGCCAACAACATGGCAAACGTAAACACATACGGTTTTAAAAAGGTTCGTGCAGAATTTCAAGACTTAATTTCACAAGTTGAAAGAGCATCAGGCGCTCAAATGGGGCAAGGTACTTATCAGCCTGTCGGTGTAGAAATCGGGCTTGGTGTTAAAACCGCAGCAACAACAAGAATTTTTACAACGGGTATTATGCAATCAACAGGCAGAAACCTTGATGTAGCTATTGAAGGGGACGGTTTTTTCCAAATTACTCTTGATGACGGTACAATCGCCTACACCAGAGACGGCTCCTTTAAAATGGATGCAAACGGAACTTTAACCACAACTGACGGTTATCAGCTTATGCCGCCTATTCAAATTCCTCAAAACACAAAAGAAATTACAATCACTCCTCAAGGTATGGTATCAGTCAAGGTTGGTTCACAGCCCGAGCAAACACAGGTCGGACAGCTTCAAATCGTTAAATTCCAAAACAATTCCGGTCTTAATGCAATAGGGCACAACCTTTATGTTGAAACACCCGCTTCGGGCGTACCTGTACCGGGTATAGCAGGACAAGACGGATACGGAACAATCCAGCAATATTTCTTGGAAGGTTCAAACGTTCAAACGGTAGAAGAAATGATTAACCTAATCAAAGCCGAAAGAGCTTTTGAATCCAATTCAAAAATAATCACATCAGCTTCAAACATACTTCAGGTAACAAATAATCTTCAATAAATATGAAAAAATTATTCGGTAAAATTTTAATATTAACATTTTGTGCAATCTTTAGCGCACAACTTTGCCATGCACAAAGTATTACAAGCGAAGAATTATACGGAATAATAAGCACTCAAATTAAACAACAAACGCAAAAAGAGCTTGCAGAGCTTGGCGGCGGCGAAGTTGAAGTAAAAATTTTAAATATGCCGCAAGAGAAAATTCAAACAAAGGGTGAAGCAAAAATCGTTGTCAAATCAAACTTTAAAGGCTTTATGCCAAGAGATATTAAAAGAGTTTCAATTTACGACAACGGCACATTTGTAAAATCTTTTCCAATAAGCGTAAACACTCTTGTCTTTAGAGATGTTCTCTGTGCAATAAATCCGATAGCAAGAGAGCAAGCCATTAACAGTTCAAACACTGCGGTAAAAAGAGTTGAAATAGGACAATATATTTCTCAAACAATGAACAAAATGCCGAAAAATCAGTGTCTTGCAACGAGAAACATTCAAAAAGGCTCACCTGTTTTAAAAAACTACATAAGAACAAAACCCGATGTTATTAAAGATTCTATGGTGAATATAGTTTTTAAATCCGAAGGAAATCTTAAAATCACGATAGACGGAAGAGCACTAAAAGAAGGAAGTATCGGGGATAACATTACTGTCAGAAGCTTAAAATACAATAAAATATACAACGCGGAAGTAAGCGACAAAAACGAAGTAACGGTAAAAATTTAAAAGGGACAATAAAGATGATTAAAAAACTTGCGATTACATTTTCAATATTTGCATTAATGCTGGCTCAGGCGGGTGCTGAAAGCTTGTTTTCACTTAATGCAACTCAAACAAGTTTTATTGAACCAAGACCGCTATACAGCTCTGTTAGAGCAAGAAACGTGGGCGACTTGGTTACAATCGTAATTGATGAAGTGCCGACTTTAACAGACACCGGTGTTTATGAAACAGAAAAAACATCAAGTATTCTTGAAAATTTAACCGGGGCGCTAAACACAATTTTTAAAACAAGTTTAAAGGGCGCTTTAAATAACACAAGCGGAACAATTTCCGTTTCGGGAAGCACAAACACTCAAAGACGCCTTGGTATTCAAGACAAGGTAGCAGTTCAGGTTATACAGCTTTTACCAAACGGAAATCTTTTGGTACAAGGTAAAAAAACTCTTGTAAATGCGAACGAGCGTGTTGACCTTTTGGTTTCGGGAATTGTTGACCCAAGATGGATTGACCAACAGGGCGAAATAAGCTCAAATCAAGTAGCTAACTTGCAATTTGCAATGTCAGGCGCCGGAACGGTATCAAGAGGTCAAAACGAAGGTGTTCTATATCGTTTCATGAGACATATTTTCTAATTAACAAAAGGATGACAAAAGTGCTTAAAAAATTAATTTCAACAACTTTAATAATAGCGGCCTTGCTTTTCAACACATCTGTTTCGGATGCAATAAGCGAGCAGGTTGTAAGAATTAAAGACATAACCCACATAAAAGGGGTAAGAGAAAACCAAGTTGTCGGCTACGGTCTTGTCGTAGGTTTGCAAAATACGGGTGATAACTCTCGTCATACGCAAATGACAAGCCAACAAATGCTGCAAAATTTAGGCACAGTAATTGACCAGTCAAACTACATCCAAAAAGGTGCAACGGCAGCAGTTATTGTTACCGCTACAATCCCGCCTTTTGCAAAAAACGGGGACAGGGTTGACGTAACGGTTTCTGCAATGGCTGACGCAAAGAGCCTTCAAGGCGGTGTTTTGGTTCAAACACAATTAAGAGCGCCAAACGGCGAAATCGTTGCGGTTGCCCAAGGCCCGCTGTCTGTTGGCGGAGCAAGTGCAAAAGCAGGCGGTTCAAGCTCAAGAACATCTGTTACAACAACAGGCAGAGTGCCTAACGGTGCGATAGTTGAAAGAGATATTATAAGCGCAATCGGCGATGAAACGTCTTTAACCTTGCTTTTAGATAAAGCGGACTACACTCTTGCAGCTCAAGTTGCAGATGTCATTAATAAAAACGTAACCGAAGCAATCGCAGTTGACGGCGGCAGCATCAGAGTAACCATTCCGCAAAGATACAGAACAGACAGAATTGCTTTCATTTCAATTCTTGAAAATATAAGAGTAAACGCACCAAGGGAAAAAGCAAAGGTAATCATTAACGAAAGAACGGGAACTGTTGTAATCGGCGCCGATGCAAAACTTATGCCCGCAGCAGTTGCGCATGGCGGTATAACTGTTAACATTCAGGCATTTAACGATGTATCTCAGCCTGCACCGTTTTCACAAGGTCAAACTGTCGGCGTAACAAATGCTCAAATAGAAATTGAGAAAAAAGAAGGAAGTTTGATTGAAATGAAGGCAAACTCAACGCTTGGCGAATTGGTAAACGCACTAAACTCAATCGGCGTTACTCCGACAGATTTAATCGCAATTCTTCAGGCGCTTAGAATGTCAGGCAGTTTACAAGCAGACTTACAAATAATTTAGGATTAAAAATGAGCGAAAATTTTTATTCGATACAAAATTATAATATTCCAACAACACACTCTCAAGGCGTAGATTATGACTTTATCAACACCGTAAGGGCAAGCGGTACGCAAAAAGAGCAGTTAAAAAAAGTTGCAAAAGAATTTGAGGTAATTCTTGTTTCAAAAATGCTTACCCAAATGGACAAAACGGTTGATAGAGAAAATTCTCTATTTGGAAATGATTCAAAATACATGGACAACTTTAAATCCATACTTTTCAACCAAATAGGCAGAGATGTCGCAAACTCGCCAACTTCGAACATAGGCTTTGCAAAACAAATATATCAACAAATGGAAAAAAGCGTTAACTCATAGAAGGAAATAAAATGAACATATCGGCAAATACAAACCAAATAGCAGACTCTCAGGCAATAAACAGAATTTTTTATAATTATGCCGTAAATAAACAGCAAAATTTTCAAAAAACGCAGGAAATTCAGCCTCAAGATACAAAAGAAGAGGATATGAAGCTAATTCAAAATGATTTATTTAAAAATGTTGACGTAGAGGACATAAGAAAATATGCAAGCCAAATTGGCGAAAATATAACGGATGAAGACATTAACTACGGTCTTACATACGGAAGAAGCGTACTTGCAGATTACAGCGCATAAACTTAAAGGTAAAGATGAGCGAAATAACTTTTGAAAAAATTAAAGAATGTTATCTTAATATACTCGAACTGCTTAAACAAAAGCAGCAGGCACTAATCAAAAAGGATTTAGAAGGCCTAAATTCGACTGATGAAAAATTAATTTGTTTGTATAACGAAATTAAAATAATATACGAAAAAAAAGATACTTTTAGCCTTAATCAGGCGCAAAAAGACGAGCTTAACGAGCTAACCTCAAAAATAGGAAAACTTCAAAAAGATAACGAAGTGTTAATTAATCATTCACTTGGCGTTATAAATAAAATTTTTGAGGGAATTTTAAACATAACGTCATCCAAAAGCGATGACTATAATCGCATGGGCAAGAAAAATCAGGAAAGCGGTCTTGATATTTCTTCAATCACGGAAGAAGCCTAAAGTTTTAAAGGGAGTTTAAAATGACAATTCAACAAACAATGAACATTGGCAGAGAGTCAATGAATAATTACCAACATGCACTTGCGGTTGTTTCACACAACTTAGCAAATATGAATGTTGAAGGTTACATAAAACTGAGAGCGGATTTTGCAACTAACCCTACTTACGGCTATGGAGACAGCGTTTATAGCCAAATTAGGGGGCTTAACGGTGCTAAAATTTCTCAAATTACAAGCTACGCAGACTCGGCAGCCGCACAAAGCGCAAGAGATGCTAACTCAAATTATCAATACTACGACACCTTAAGCTCAATTATGTCCCAACTTTCAAGCATTACTAACGAACTTGGAGACCAGGGTTTAGCCGCAAGCTTTGAAAGCTTCTTTTCTGCCGCACAAAACCTAAGTCAAAACCCCACCGACCCTTCTTTAAGAAAGCTTTATGTTCAAAGCGCTCAAGATATTGCAGCAAAGTTTAACTCAATTCAAGGCTCATTAAACGACCTTCAAAAAGAACTTGTCGGAAACTGGCAACAGCCTGCATCAGTAGAGCAAAGCGATCTTTATATGGGGCTTCAGGACTTCAACAAAAGTCTTGAAAGATTAAGCGAAATAAATAAACAAATCGCAATCGCTGGCGAGGCAAACTCAAGCAGCTTAATTAACGAAAGAGAAAATCTTTTAAGCCAAATATCAGGCTATATGGACATTAATGTCGAATACAAATCCAACGGAACCGTTAATGTCAGAGCAGGTAATGTTGAGCTTGTAAACGGTGCCGAACAAAAGGTTAAATTCCAACTTGTAGCGGGAGATGCAACAACACCTGCCGTTATACAAGCGCAAGATATGGACGGAAACCTCTTGTATGCAAACATTAATGATGAAATAACAGGCGGTTACGTCGGCGGTGTGCTTGATATGGTCAACACAAAAGACGACGGCACAATTACCATAAGCTCGATGATAGGTAAAATCAACGAGATGGCAAACGCTTTTGCAAATGAAGTTAACAATGTTCAAACATATCAAGACGGCGATATTCAAGCAAAAGCCCTTGGTACTGACCCTGCTACGGGTGAGATGATTTTAATTGATTCAACAGAGCCGATTTTCACTTTTGTTGACGGAAAATTAACTGTTAATCAAGCGGTAATTGATAATCCAAACCTTGTTGCAGCAGCAAGAGTTGACACCTCAGTTGCAGATTGGGAGAAAAATGTCGGCAATGCAGACAATATAATTGCTTGTGCGCAATTAAGAGATAAAAACACTATGAGCACTTTTGGCGGTGCAAATAATACAACATTTGAAGGCTTTTTAACTCATTTTGCAGGCGAAGTCGGCATACAAGAGGATAATATAAATTCAAAACTTGAAACAGCTAACGCGCTAAACGAATCAGCAAAAACAAATTATCAAAGTATAACAGGAGTTAACCTTGATGAAGAGTTATCCGATATGATTAAATTTCAAAGGGCGTATGAAGCCTCTGCAAGGGTCTTTAATACCGCAAATGAAATTTATCAGGTGCTTGTAAATCTTGGAAAATAAGGATATTTGACTATGACAATCAGAATTACGTCTCAAATGACTTCAGGCTTAATGAATACCACCTTAAATAAAAATTTATCGGGTATTTATTCGGTTTACGAACAAATAAGCACTGGCAAAAAGCTTACCTCTGTGGGTCAAAGCCCCATTGAAGGTACAAAGGTTATGAAATATAATACCCAGTTGGGACAACTAAGCGACTGGTCGAAAAATATTGCAACAGCAAAAGAAGAGCTTTCAATGTCTTATGATACCTTGGGGCTTGTGAATGAAAATCTGCAAAGAATAAACGAGCTTGCACTTCAGGCTGCTAACTCAACTAATTCCGACGAATCAATTGAAGCAATAAGAGATGAGATAAATTCAAGAATTAAAACAATTGAACAATTATCAAATACAAAATATCAAGATAAATATATTTTCTCAGGTTCAAATACAACAACAAGACCTTATACTCTTGATGATGATTTTAACGTAACCTACGAAGGAACTCCTCAAGATGGCGATTGGGAAAGAAACGTTGAAATTTCTAAAGACACTACAATAGCGCTTAATGTCAACGGACAAGAAATTTTCGGAGACGAAAACTCAGGGCTTTTTGCAACCCTTAAAAACTTGACCGACTCACTTAATACAGCAGATTTTGACCCGCTTGAAGTCAGTGCTTGCCTAACACCTCTGCAAAATGAGATAAAAAACGTAACGGCAGCTCAGGCTACTATGTCAAACAGGGTACAAAGGCTTGATGCAACAAGTGCTATTAATTCAGACTTTACCTTAAATTTAACTGAAGGGAAATCAAGTATCGAAGATACGGATTTAATCCAAGCAGCAAGCGAACTTGCAAGGTATCAAATGGCTCTTCAGGCATCATTGCAAGCAGGAGCTACAATTATGCAACAAGTGTCCTTGTTAAACTATATATAAACAAAAATCATATAAACTTACCATTTTTAGTCTTTTGCCTTGCAAAAGACTTTTTATTTTGCGAAAATTAAATTCCAAATGTTAGAATAAGTGTAATTTGTGGCACTATAAAAGTATATAGGAAAAAACACGAAGAAAGGAATCTTAATGAAAAAAGGGTTTACACTTGCTGAAGTGTTAATTACTTTGGCTATTATTGGAGTTGTGGCAGCTCTTACAATTCCTTCGGTTATTGTTAAAACTCAACAACAAGAATTTAAAACAGCTGCTAAAAAAGCTCACTCGGTATTGTCTCAAGCAGTACAATTAACTGAAGTTAAAGACGGATACACGTTTAAAGACTATGAAGATTTTATAGACGCCCTAATAAATAACATGAATGTTGTAAAAGTTGCATACAGCTCATACACGCCAGTTCCGGGAGTAGCAATGGCAGTTTGGGCTCCACCAATATTTTATACAGCTGATGGTATGGCATATAAAATTGACTACATGGGCGAATGGGGTGCCGAGTTTTTAGTTGACGTAAATGGCGATAAAGGGCCGTCAAATTTAGACGCAGGTAATTTATCCAAAGCAAGCTGCAAAAACGGCGGGAACGGATGTGATTGGGATGATCCCGAGTGGCAAGAAATATTATTAACAGATCTCTTTGTTGTTGGCTTTAATGAAGACGGGAGTTCAAACCTTTACCCTTGGTCAGGATATCCGGAATAAAAATAAATCCGCCTCATTAGGGCGGATTTATTTTGGCAAAATTTTAATTTACTACTTTCCTGAAGAAGGAGCTAAAACCATTACAACATTTCTTCCCTCAAGTGCGGGAGCTTTTTCAAGTGTATAGCTTCCTTGTTCAAAATCAGCCAAAAACTTTGTTGCAAGGTCAAGCGCAAGCTTGCTGTGTTGCATCTCACGACCTCTTAGCATAACAACAACTTTAACCTTGTTACCTGAAGTTAAAAACTTCTTCGCACTTTTAAGACGTACTTCGTAATCGTGCGTATCGATTTTATAGCGCATCTTAACTTCTTTAACATCAACAGTATGCTGCTTTTTTCTTGCTTCTTTTGCGCGTTTTTCCGTTTCGTATTTATATTTGCCCCAGTCCATAATTTTTGCAACCGGAGGGGACTGATTGGGTGATACAACAACTAGGTCTAAATCCTTTTCTTGTGCCATTGAAAGCGCTTTTGAGGTGGCAACAAGTCCATGGTTAACTCCCTCATCGTCAATGAGCCTTACTTCCTTTGCTCTTATTTTCTCATTGACTAATTCCTTTTGAGCCTTGATTTCTTTATTAATTGTTGTATCTCCTTATATTATCTAACTTTGCTATTTTATCATAAATTATTTTAATTTTACAAGTAAAAAAACCCGCCCCCATTTACAGAGGCGGATTTTATAGAAATTCAAAACTATTTTACTAATTCTTTGAATTTTTTACCAGCTGAAAAAGCAGGAACAGTTTTTGCAGCGATTTTAATTTCTTTACCAGTTTGAGGGTTGCGACCAACTCTTGCAGCTCTTTTTCTAGCTTCAAAAGTACCAAAGCCAACTAGAGTAACTTTTTTACCTTTAGCTACTGTTTTTTGAACTGTTTCAATAAGAGAAGCAACAACTTCTGCTGTTTGTTTTTGTGAAACTTTAGCTTTTTCAGCAATAGCTTTTACTAATTCTTCTTTGTTCATTCTATGAACCCCTTTCCATATTTACCCCTCTATTATACCTATTTATGGGCATTTGGCAAGCTTTTTTTATTTAAAAAGTCCAAATAATGGCATTTTTTACAAAAAATCATCCAAAAAGCTTATTATAGTTGAGTTTTAACAACAGAAAATTTTACGTTTTTGTAAAAATAATTTAATATTTGATAAGCGTTATAGCCTTTATTTGCAAGATTATTCGCCCCATGTTGACTCATTCCGACGCCATGTCCGTTTTTTCTTATGCCGTCATCATAAGCAGGGACGGATTTAATATAAGGTAAATCTTTTGCCCAAACAGCGCCTGACGAAACGGTTTGCCCGCCTGATGAGGCATGATAATACGCAGGGATTACTTTTCCGTTGTAAGTAAGTACAATTCCCCTTGTTGACATAACCGCTTTTGTTGTTTGAGGGGTTTCAGCACTTGCACCGCCGTAAGCTTGGTCTAAGGGAGTGTCTTTTAAGTC
Source organism: Candidatus Gastranaerophilales bacterium (assembly GCA_944325665.1). Classification (GTDB taxonomy): domain Bacteria; phylum Cyanobacteriota; class Vampirovibrionia; order Gastranaerophilales; family Gastranaerophilaceae; genus Galligastranaerophilus. Next base: position 86,660 of record CALVAY010000001.1, on the reverse strand, counting down.
ATAACCGCTGTGTTTTCTTTTTCCTAAATTGGCAATCGCGTAACTTCTTGCCGCAATCGCCTGGGCTTTATGTGCTTCATTATTCCATTTTGAAGGCATTTCAGAGGGTACAACACCTAAAAGATATTCTTCAATCGGCAAACTGTTTATAACAACAAGTTTTTTGTCAATGTTATAAACAATCATCTCTCCTCGATACCAACGTTTTTTGGTTGCAAGGAAACACTTCTCTTCAAGCGGTTTTATAATTACATAGTTTGTGCCAAAGCTAAAATATTTACCGTCAATTTTAATCACAACGGCGTTATTATAAGCTCTTAAAGTATAAGGAATAAAGGGATTAAGCCTGTATAATTCCTTACCTGTCTTACCGTCATAAACCGCACTTTTTTTTGATGAACCGATATAGGTTTGCTTAATTCCGTCGTCAAGTCCGATTTTAATTGCAAAAGCAGGTTGCAGTGCAAAAATGCACAGTGCAAAAAGTAACAAAAATTTTAATCCCAACTTCTTCATGTAAATATAATACTCAAAACACACATTGAATTTATCAAACAAAAACATTAATTATTTCTTATCATTTTTGTATTTATTGATATATTCAATTATCTCCAATGATAACTGTTTTTTTGTGTCAAAGTCAATATTCTTAAAATATTCCATTGCCTCAAACATCTTCTCGTCTGCATCCTGCCAGCGTTTCCAAAGATAATTAAAAGAACTTTTATCTTCTACATTTAACTTAACACCGCGATTTTTTGCCTCTTCAATTATGTAATTTGCGCAATAAAGCTGTGCAGGCTTATCCGTACCTTCAAGCAATTTTACCGCCAAAGAAATTGAAGGGTCAATATCGTACCAACGTCTGTTTTTATTGCTGCTCATTGTTTTGCGTCTTTTTTATTGCTTTTGAAATCATATTTAAAATTAACAACAGAGCAACTAAAACTACTGCGTTAATGAAATATTTGCTGAACGAACCTGCAATAAGAATGGAAATTATCGCGCAAGCGAACGCAAAAGTCGCCAAAATAAGGACAACTTTATCTTGTGAACAACCATGGTGCAAAAGTTTGTGGTGTATGTGTTCGCTATCCGCAACAAACGGGCTTGAACCTTTCATAATTCTTCTGATACTTGAGAATGCAACATCTAAAATTGGAACAGCTAAAATTATAAAGGGAAGATACATAACAGGGCTTGTTGCGTTGTTCATAATACCTTTAATAGAAAGGGTTGCAAGCAAAAAGCCGGCATAAAGTGCGCCCGAATCCCCCATAAATATTTTGGCAGGGTTATAGTTAAAGGTTAAAAACGCAAGCATTGCACCCATTAAGATAAATGCCACAAGGGCAGAAATCGGCGAAGGGGGCGTTACGACAAATGATACGATACCTATTGCGATGCAAGCTATTGTAACAATTGAGCCTGCAAGCCCGTCAACACCATCTATAAAATTTGTAGCATTTGAAATACCAACAATCCATAAAAGACTTATCGGATAAGCCCAAAAGCCTAAAGGCAGAGGGTTTGACATAAAAGGAACATAAAGTTCATCAATTCTTATACCCAAAAGTATTACCATTGTTGCAATAGCAATTTGAATAAATAATTTAAATTTTGCATTAAGACAGAAAATATCGTCTATCAAGCCTAAAAGGAACATTAAAGAACCGCCTACGATTATGCCTGACAAACCGACACCGTTTGGATAATAACTTAAAAGCACCAAAAACAAGAAGGTAAGCATAACCGAAATCCATATTGCTATGCCGCCCAGCCTTGATATTGGCCCGTGGTGGATTTTTCTTTCATTTGGGACATCAACAAGTCCTGCTTTTTTTGAAAAATAAATCACCAAAGGAACTATAAAAATTCCCAAAAGATAAGCTATAATTGCACCCAGAATATGAGCTTGAGTAAGTTTTATCATTTTTACACCCCACAAGACATTTCAGGATACAAAGGATATTTTTTGCAAAGCTCTAAACTTCTTTGTCTTAGAACCGCTTCATCTTCACGCTCTAAGATACCGTCAGCAATAATCTTTGCAAGGGTTTTCATATCTTCAACCTTAAAGCCTCTTGTAGTTACGGCAGGAACACCGATTCTGACACCCGATGTTACAAAAGGACTTTGCGGGTCATTCGGAACGGTATTTTTGTTAGCAGTAATGCCGATTCTCTCAAGCATATTAGCAACATCCTTACCTGTTTTATTTAACTTTCTTAAATCAACGGTCATAAGGTGATTTTCACTTTCACCGCCTACAATATCAATGCCTTCTTGCATAAGGGCATTTGAAAGTGCTTTTGAATTTTCAATAATATTTTTACCGTATTGTTTAAATTCATCACTTAAAGCTTCTTTTAGGGCAACTGCTTTAGCAGCAATTACATGCTCTAACGGCCCGCCTTGAATACCCGGGAAAACAGCTTTATCTATGCCTTGAGCATGCTCTTGCTTGCACATAACAATACCGCCGCGAGGCCCTCTTAGGGTTTTGTGCGTTGTTGTTGTAACAAAATCCGCATAAGGAGCGGGTGAAGGGTGCAATCCTGTTGCAACAAGAGCAGCAATGTGAGCAATATCAACCATAAGATATGCGCCAACCATATCTGCTATTTCTCTAAACTTTTTAAAATCAATGATTTTAGAATAATTGCTTGCACCTGCTATTATTAATTTCGGCTTATTCTCTAAAGCTTTATTTTTAACATCTTCATAGTCAATTTCACCGTTGTCGTTAACACCGTAGCTTACAACATTAAAATAAAGTCCCGAAAAGTTAACGGGTGAGCCGTGAGTCAGGTGTCCGCCGTTTGATAAGTCCATACCCATAATGGTATCACCGGGTTTTAGTGCGTATAAAAATACTGCCATATTGGCCTGAGCACCGCTGTGGGGCTGAACATTAGCATGGTCAACTCCAAACAGTTTTTTACATCTTTCAACTGCTAACTCTTCAATTTTGTCAACGTTTTCGCAACCGTTATAAAATCTTTTATAGGGTTTGCCTTCTGCGTATTTATTCGTTAAAACACTCCCTTGGGCTGCCATAACAGCTTCAGAGGTAAAATTTTCGCTTGCAATAAGCTCGATTGTGTTTTGCTGGCGTTCCAGTTCTTGTTTAATAAGACTTGCAACTTCAAAATCTTTATCTTTTATAATATCAAGTTCCATTCAATCCCCTCCAAAATATTTTATTATCTAAATTTTACTTTTAAAAGAGTTATTAGTAAAGTTATTTTTAGCAAAATATTTTTTTACCAGTTTTATACATACAAAGGAGAGTAATTATGCAAATATCATTTCAAAGAGCAATAAAAATAACTTCTGACACAAACCCTATATTTAGTAAAGAACACAAGCTTGACCCAGCAACAATGGCTGTCGTTGACACAATGAAAAGCACAAAATCCTCTGTTTATGATAAAGAGACTTCAAGAAAAATTGGTTCATTCTTACGTGCACAAATAGGAGATTACAACAGACAAACAGGAATATACGCTAGAAGAATAAAGGGGGAACCCTACATTTTTACAGGTGAAGAAGCAAGAAAAGCTAGAGAAATAAACGCACAGGCAAAAAAAGAACTTATTGAACTAGAGGAAGAAATACGCATGGAGCCTGGAAGCGAAAAACTGCATAAAATCTTAAGGCAGAACATTTTTATTCGTCGTGATCAAAATTTACTAAAAATGGTAGAAGATGGGGACAATATAGAAAAACCGGAAACAAAGTTGTTTTTCAACATGGACAATAGTGGAAGATTAACAAGCATAATGTATCGGCACTATAGACATGTTGGCGAGGAATTTGTAACAAAAAAAGCTGACTTAACAATATAATTTTTTGTTGTATGATATTCTTATCTAAAGAAGGATTGACAACAATGAAAAAGAAAAATATCAGAAATATAGCTATTATTGCACACGTTGACCACGGTAAAACAACTCTTGTTGATTGTCTTTTGGGTCAAACGGGTGTTTTTAAAGAACATCAGGAAACTCAAGAAAGAGTTCTCGATAACAACGATATCGAAAGAGAACGCGGTATTACAATTTTATCCAAAAATATTTCAATTAATTACAAAGGGGTTAAAATTAACGTCGTGGATACCCCAGGGCACGCAGACTTCGGCGGTGAAGTGGAGCGTGTTTTAGGCATGGTGGACGGTGCTTTGCTTATTGTTGACGCTCAAGAAGGCCCTATGCCGCAAACCCGTTTTGTGCTTTCAAAAGCGCTTGAACTGGGTATTAAAATTATCGTTGTGGTTAATAAAATTGACAAACAAGGTGCAGACCCAAATGGCACTTTAGATAAAGTTTTTGACTTGTTTACTGAATTAACCGACAGAGAAGATTTAATCGATTTCCCGATAATTTATGCAAGCTCGCTTCATAAGTTTGCAAAAAAAGAACTTGAAGATGAAGAAAAAGACATGCTTCCGCTTTTGGACTGCATTTTGGAAAATATTCAACCGCCCGTGGCTGATGACGACTTAACACTTCAGTTTCAGGTAACAACTCTTGATTACAACGACTACGTCGGAAGAATCGCAATAGGAAGAATTAAAAACGGCGTGTTGCACTCAGGTGAACAAGTTACGCTGATTAAGGCAGACGGCACAATGCAAAAAGGCAAGATTATGAAGCTGTTTGGCTTTAAAGACCTTGGCAGAGTTGAAATTGAAGAAGCAGGTGCAGGCGATATCGTAGGTATTGCAGGCTTTGCAGATATTCAAATAGGGGAAACAATCTCAAGCCTGACAAATCCCGTTGCACTTCCCTTAATTAAAATTGACGAACCGACACTTCAGATGAACTTTTCCGTTAACAACTCACCCTTTGCGGGACAAGAGGGCAAGTTTGTAACAAGCCGACAGTTAAGAAAAAGACTTTATTTTGAATTGGAAAAAAATGTTTCTCTAAGGGTTGAAGATACTGACTCTACTGATGTTTTCAAAGTTTCAGGCAGAGGCGAATTACACCTTGGAATTTTAATCGAAACAATGCGAAGAGAAGGGTATGAGTTTGCAGTTTCAAAACCTGAAGTAATCTTTAAAAAAGAAGACGGGCATACGCTTGAGCCGTATGAAAATCTGATTGTTGACGTACCACAAGAATACGCAGGTTCTGTCATTGAAAAACTTGCCTCAAGAAAAGCTCAAATGCAAAACATGGAAACAGGCGAAAAACGCACAAACATTGATTTTCTTATTCCTGCAAGAGGGCTTATAGGCTTTAGGTCTGACTTTGTGAGAATGACAAAAGGCGAAGGTATTATGTACCATACCTTTTCACACTATGGAGAATACGCAGGCGACATATCTCGCCAAAGAACAGGTTCGCTTATTGCTTTTGAAGACGGCGAGGCAATTCCATATGCGCTTCATCAGTTTGAAGACCGCGGTGTGTTCTTTGTAACACCAAAAACAAAGGTATATAGAGGCATGATTGTAGGCGAATGCAACAGACCCCAAGACCTTGCGATTAATGTTTGCAAAACAAAGAAACTTACAAATATGAGATCTGCTACCGCTGATGTTATGGTAACACTTCAGGCGCCGAAAATTATGAGCTTGGAAGATTGCCTTGAATATATTGCAGATGACGAATTAGTTGAAGTTACACCTTTGAATGTCAGAATGAGAAAGGCTAACTTAAACTTCAAGAAATAACCGAGCGAAGCTCGAAAGCTAGTGCGACTGCACTGCTTGAGAGCGAGTGAACCTTAGGTGTGTGAAGCCCGAACGGGAAGGCGAAGAGCCTTGCCGACAGGGCGTAACCGTACCCGAGCGAAGCTCGAAAACGCAAGCCAGAGTGAGTAAATGACAAACGACGAGTTTGGCATTTACGATACTATTGATAGGCGACGTAGGATAATCGAGGCTGTGAGCCGGTTGAGGACCCGCAGGAGTATAGTGAGCCTTTAATAATATTTGGCTTTACACTCTAAACCCACTTTGTTCATTTTCTTTCTTTTTGTTTCAGACGCCAATGCAAAAAGAAAGAAAACAGAACCAAAAGAAAGAAAACATGGCTTTTAATACGCGAATCAACACTCCCAATGACAGCGCTATTGAGTCAAGCAAAATCAGTACAATATCAAACATAAAAACAATAAACCCCGCCATAAAGCGGGGTTATTTACAACTCTAAAAACTCCTTTTAAGAAAGCTTACACTAAACCTTCTTTTATAGCCTTAACTGCAGCTTGAACTCTATCATCCACGCACAGCTTCTGCAAAATTGAACACACGTGCGCTTTTGCAGTGTGAACACTAACAATTAATTCTTTTGCAATTTCAGTATTAGACTTACCTTGCACCAATAATTTTAAAACTTCTTGTTCTCTTTCGGTTAAATGTCCCTTGGGATCTTGATTTGTTGCTTTAGATAAAAACTCTGCGTTCTCAGGCCTTGGGAAAAGTTTCAAAGCCATTTTTGCAACGGCTGGGTCAATCCAGCAAGCGCCTCTTGCAGCACATTTAATTACATTTGAAAGTGCCTGAGGGTCAATGTCTTTAAGGCAATATGCACTTGCACCCGAGCCAAAAGAAGCCAAAACCTCTTCTTCTCTGTCATGAGAAGTTAAAATTATAACTTGTGTTTCGGGAGCAAACTCCTTAATTTTAATTGTCGCCTCAAGTCCGTTCATATTGGGCAGACCTAAATCCATTAACACTACATCGGGACGCTCTCTTTTGATAATTTCAATACCTTCTTGAGCGTTTTCCGCCTCTGCAATTACATTAATGTTTTCGATTTGGTTAAGTGCGTATCTTAAACCTACACGAGTGAGTTTATAATCCTCAACAATAACCACCTTAATTTCTTGCGTTTCAAAATACACCCTTGCTTGTGTTGCCATAATGTCTAACCTTTCGTTAATAATCATCCCTTTCGCTTTTAATGTTAAAACTAAATGCTAATTACACTATTGCCCGATAAGGTATAATTAAAAAACACATCTTACCCTTTTGGGCAATAAAGTTTTTTTATTTGTGCTATAATCAAGCTATGGAAGAGCTAATCTCGATAGGTAAAATAACGAACTTTTTCGGCATTCAAGGGGAAGCCAAAGTAGGCTACTCTAATGCAAAAAGACTCCAAGAGGCAAAAAATGTCGTAGTTGGCGGAGTTAATTTAACCATTGAAAGAATTCGTTTTCAAAAAAATATCGCAATAGTGAAATTTAAAGAAATTTCAGACATAAACGAGCTTTTAAAATATAAAGGCGAAAAAATTTACCTTGCAAAAGAAGATGTCAAAAAACAGCTTGAAGAGGAAGAGTACTTAATTGACGAACTTAAGGGACTTAATGTCTTTGACGATAAGGATGATTTAATAGGTACGGTTGAATATATTGCAACAAACTCAGGCAACGATATTTTATGTGTAAAACCGCAAGATGAAAAATACGGAAATATCCTTATCCCGTTTGTAAAAGAACTTGTCCCTATTGTCGATATTAAAAACAAAAAAGTCATAATCAAACCCATAAAAGGACTTTTACCATGGGATTAAGATTTGATGTAATCACGCTTTTCCCCGAAATAATTGAAAACTACTGCTCTTGTGCACTTTTGGGCAGAGGAGTTAAAAATAAAATAATCGAAGTTAATACAACAAATCCTAGAGATTTTACCCACGATAAGCACAGAAGGGTTGACGATACACCCTATGGCGGTTCAGACGGTATGGTAATGATGGCACCACCTGTTTTTGAGGCTTACGAAAGCATTGAAAGACTTGAAAATTCCGAGTTTATAATGCTAACTCCTCAAGGTGAAGTTTATAACCAAAAAATAAGCAAAGAGCTTGCTCAAAAAGAACAAATAATTCTGCTTTGCGGCAGATACGAAGGCTTTGACGAAAGAATTCGCCTCGGACTAAAGCCAAGAGAAATATCTTTAGGGGATTATGTCCTAACAGGGGGCGAACTTGGTGCATTGTGTATTATAGACAGCGTTTCAAGAAATTTACACGGCTTTTTAGGTAAAGATAACTCTGCCGTCGATGACAGCTTTTCTGAAGGATTGGACGGGCTTTTGGAGCATCCGCAATATACAAAACCAAGAGAATACAGGGGCATGAGAGTTCCCGAGGTATTATTAAACGGAAATCATCAGGAAATTGAAAAATTTAGGCTTAACGAGAGAATTAAGCGTACAAAAGAGCGTCGTCCCGACTTGTGGGAGAAGGTTAAAAAAAAAATATAGTATAAGAAGGAGTTAAAGGGTGCCTAAAAGAATATTTTGCTGTATGGGCAAAACCGCATCGCAAGATGGTTTTTACAATGGTAATTCAGGAAATTTTTTATTTAACTTAGCACTGGAAACGTTTTTAAATAATCCAGAGTGTCAGGTTGAGTTCTCGAACAAAAATCTTGATGAAATTACAGACTTTGAAAGAATAAGCAACAATTTTGATATAGTATTAATTTCAAGTGCAAATTTTATTAACGCAAAATGCAAAAATTGGCTTGACGAACTTGCTCTTGCCCTTGGAAAAATTAAAATACCTGTATATTTTATCGGTATCGGATTACAAGCCGACATTAATGACACGGAATATAAATTTTTAAACAAATTCAAAAAAGAATGCTGCAACTTTATTGAAGCAACATATAAAACAGGGGGGAACTTTGCACTAAGAGGACAAAAAACAGCCGAAGTATTTGAAAAACTCGGTTATAAAGATTATTGGGTAACAGGTTGCCCTTCAATTTTTATGTTTGGGAAGGACTTTAAAATTAACCCGAAAAAACTTAATAAAACAGAGCTAAAACCTATAATTAACGGAACAAATTGCCTAAAAGACAGAAAAATTAATGAGGTTTTCGAACAATATCTTGAAAGTATTTTTGTTTGCCAGGACAGATTTCACAAAATCCTAAAACTTAATTATAAGGAAATTCACCCGATAAAATACAGCAACTTGGCTTTAAAACTCCGTTTTGGTAACTGTGCCTTAAAACTACTTGAACAAGGCAGAATAAAACTTTTTGAAGACATACCAAAATGGATGCATTTCATAAAAGAAGGCGGTTATAACTTTGCTTTCGGTTCAAGAATACACGGGAATTTAATCTCAATTTTGTGTAACATCCCCGCTTTAATCTACGCAAGAGATATGAGAGTGCTTGAAATGGTTGAATATTTTGAGCTGCCCTTTATTACAAAATTGCCCAAAAAATTTGACTTGTACGAAATGTATGAAAACCTTGATTATACGAAGTTTAACGAAAACTTTAACAAAAAATTTGAAAATTTTCAAAACTTTTTTGATAAACACAACATTCCATGTATAGTCGGAAAAGGCTTAAAAGATTTTGTTTAAAGAACTTTGCAAAACAAAATTTTTCCTTGTCAAGCTTTATTTTTATGCGAAAATAAAGTTATAAGTATTATTATAATTTAGAAAAGGAAAAAGATATGCCAAGAAAGACACCTTTGGATAAAATCAGAAACATCGGTATCGCAGCGCACATCGACGCAGGTAAAACAACTACCACAGAACGTATTTTGTTCTACACCGGTAAAACTCACAAAATCGGTGAAGTACACGACGGTGCAGCAGTTACCGACTTTATGGAACAAGAAAGAGAACGTGGTATCACAATTCAGTCTGCTGCGGTTACTTCATATTGGAAAAACCACCAAATCAACGTAATCGACACCCCCGGACACGTTGACTTCACAATCGAAGTTGAACGTTCACTAAGGGTATTGGACGGCGTTGTTGCAGTATTCTGCGCAGTAGGTGGTGTTCAATCACAATCTGAAACAGTATGGCGTCAAGCTAACCGTTACGAAGTTCCTCGTATGGTTTTTGTTAACAAAATGGACAGAACAGGTGCTAACTTCTACCGTGTAGTTGACCAAATTAGAAACAGATTAGGCGGAAATGCTCACCCAATCAGACTTCCAATCGGTGCTGAAGATAAATTTATAGGTCTTGTTGACCTTCTTGAAATGAAAGCATACATCTACACAAACGATTTAGGTACAGATATTAAAGTTGAAGATGTACCTGCTGAAATGATGGAAGATGCTAAAAAATACAGAGAAGCTTTGGTTGAAGCAATCGCTGAAGTTGACGACGATTTAATGGAAAAATACCTTGAAGGTCAAGAGCTTTCAATTGAAGAATTGAAAAAAGGCCTAAGAAAAGGTGTTTGCGGAAACAAAATCGTTCCTGTTACTTGCGGTACAGCATTTAAAAACAAAGGTGTTCAATTGCTTCTTGACTCAATTGTTGAATTAATGCCTTCTCCAATTGATGTTAAAGCTATTGAAGGCGAATTGGATGACGGCACAAAAGTTGAACGTCATTCATCAGATGATGAACCTTTCTCAGCTCTTGCTTTCAAAGTTATGACAGACCCTTACGTTGGTCGTTTAACATTTATGAGAGTTTACTCAGGTAAATTGACATCAGGTTCATATGTTCTTAACGCTACAAACGGCAAAAAAGAACGTATTTCAAGACTTGTTCAAATGCAAGCTGACCAAAGAAACGAAATTACAGAAGTTTACGCTGGTGATATCTGTGCTGCGGTTGGTCTTAAAGATACAACAACAGGTGATACACTATGCGACGAAAAAGCTCCTATCATCCTTGAAAGAATGACATTCCCGACACCTGTTATTTCGGTTGCTATCGAACCTAAAACAAAAGCTGACCAAGATAAAATGGGTATCGCATTACAAAAACTTGCCGAAGAAGACCCTTCATTCCAAGTTAAAACAGATAATGAAACAGGACAAACAATCATCTCCGGTATGGGTGAACTTCACCTTGACATCATCGTTGACCGTTTGATGAGAGAATTTAAAGTTGACGCTAACGTCGGTAAACCTCAAGTTGCTTATCGTGAAACAATCAGAGGTACTGCTGATCAAGACTCTAAATTCATCCGTCAATCAGGTGGTCGTGGTCAATACGGACACGTTAAAGTTAAAATCGAACCCGCTGAAGAAAATGCCGGATTTGTATTTGAAAACAAAATCGTCGGTGGTGCTATTCCTAAAGAATACATCGAACCGGCCAGAAAAGGTATGGAAGAAGCCCTTGAAGGCGGTATCGTAGCAGGCTTCCCTGTAATCGACGTTAAAGTTACACTTTACGATGGTACATACCACGATGTTGACTCTTCAGAAATGGCGTTCAAAATCGCAGGTTCTATGGCTATGAAAGACGGTATCAAAAAAGCTAAACCTTGTATCCTTGAACCTATGATGAAAGTTGAAATCGAAGTTCCTGAAGAAAATACAGGTGATATCATCGGTGATATTTCATCTCGTAGAGGCCGTGTAGAAGGTATGGAAATGATTGAAGGAACAGGTATTCAAAAAGTTCGTGCAATCGTTCCGTTGGCTGAAATGTTCGGATACGCAACAGACATCCGTTCAAAAACTCAAGGCCGTGGTACTTTCTCAATGGAATTCTGCAAATACGAACAAGTTCCTGCTAACGTTGAAGCTGAAATTATCTCAAAATCAGGCGTTTCTAACTCATAAGCAGAAACTTAGACAAGGCAAAATAAAGCGGGGTTTAAAACCCCGCTTTTAAATTTAAAAATTATTTTTATTTAACACCAACCGAATAAAAAGACTTTGAATAACTCATTGCTTTTGGCAAAACACCAAAATTTTTCTTAACAAGTTCAGGTATTTCTTCATTTTTTGCATACTTAACAAGTCTTTCATCCAATTCCTGTGCTTTTTTTAAGTAATCGGCAGTCTTTGGAAAATCAAAGCTGTATTCAAAAGTTTTCATAACGCCTTTTTCTCGCTTAATTTTATACAAGGTATAGCGCACCTGCTCTTGCGGTTTTGACTTATCTTTATTGTTAACAATAAAAGCAATAGATGAATATATTGCTTCATCATCTTTTATTTCCTTAGTCATCTCCTTGTAGCCTGCATTTTTGATAAAATCTTCTTCTAATGTTTCAACAACATAGCCTGCTTTTTTATTTTTCAGGTTACTAAGGTAATTGAGCCTTATAATTGCGTTATAATCTGCCAAAGTTTCATTTTCGGGCAGATAATAATTGCTTCCGTCTTTTGATTTTTTACTTCTTGCAAATTTTAATACAAACTCTTTGCCGTCATACTTAAAAATTGTTTTTTGGGGCAATATGTTATTATCTTTGTCATATACATTTGCATCCAAATTTAAAAATGCATCAAAATACTTTTCATCATAAGTTTTTATTGCTTGTTTTGGCTTCTTTGCATGGGTTTTTGGAAGATTAACATAAAGCTGAGAAGAGTTAATTCCATAAATATCATTGTAAGTTATTTTTAAAATACTATAAAGATTTCTGCCCCCTGATCTGCCAAGAAAACTGATTGCATATTTGTCATCACTGTTAAAAGTTCTACCCACAGTTGAATACTGTTTCTTAAAAGTATAATCTGTGCCTGCTGCCATTTCTTCAACAGTAATTATCTCCGGCGAATAAAACAATGATATTGCACTTGCTGACAACTTTTTAGGTTTTTTTAATACATAGTCGTTTTGTGCAGTATAAAATTTTTGGGGCTTAATGTCAGGCAATCTGCGGACATAAGTTTCGTTGTTAAAATCCAGTTCACCTGTCGCTGCAAAAGCAAGACAAGTACTCATAGAAAACGTTAAAAGCAGTAAAGAAATTATATTCTTTTTCATTCACCCTCCTTTATAGCTAAAACTTAAAATCTCTTTCGCCTTGTTCGATTTTTTTAAGATTTTCTTTTACAACCTGTTTTATTTTTTCGTTTTCAATTAACTCAACTTCTTTTGAAATAAGCTCATTACCAAGCTTTTTGGTTTCATCCGAAGCATAGTCTTCAAGATATTCCTTTAGTGTCATAATAGCGTTTGGCTGGCAGAAGTTATGTATTTGTTGACTTTTGCATATCTCCATAAACCTGTCCCCTGTTCGACCTTGCCTGTAGCAAGATGTGCAGAAGCTTGGCAGATAACCTAACTCCATTAACCATTTTATAACTTCATCCAAAGGACGTCTGTCTGAAACGTCGAATTGAGAAGAATCTTCACTGTCAGGCATTGGTTTGAAGTAGCCCCCGACACTTGTTTTTGAACCGCCTGAAATTTGAGAAACGCCCAAGTTCAAAAGTTTTTCTCTGCATTCTTTTGACTCTCTTGTTGAGATAATCATACCAACATACGGAGCTGCAATTCTAATGCAGGCAACAATTTTGGCAAAAGTATCATCATCAATACCATTATCAAAAGCATCAGGGTCAATATCATCAGCATGTTTAATTCTTGGAACACTTATCGCATGAGGGCCTACGCCAAAAGCAGCTTCTAAGTGTTCAGCATGCATTAAAAGTCCTGCAAATTCGTAGCGATATAATTCTAAACCGAATAAAACGCCCAAGCTTACATCATCAATGCCCGCTTCCATTGCCCTATCCATTGCTTCCGTGTGGTAAGCGTAATTGTGTTTTGGGCCTGTCGGGTGAAGCTTTTCATAACTTTCTTTATGATAAGTTTCTTGGAATAAAATATATGTACCAATTCCCGCATCGTGTAATTTTTTGTAGTTTTCAACGGTTGTTGCCGCTATATTAACGTTCACACGGCGAATTGAGCCGTTTTTATGTTTAACGTCATAAATTGTTTTAATAGAATCCAAAATATACTCAATAGGGTTGTTAACAGGATCTTCGCCAGATTCAATGGCAAGACGCTTATGTCCCATATCCTGAAGTGCTTCAACCTCTTGTCTTATCTCTTCTTGAGTTAATTTTTTCCTTGGAATGTGCTTATTTTTTAAGTGATACGGGCAGTAAACACAACCGTTTACACAGTAATTGGACAGGTACAGGGGCGCAAAAAGCACAATTCTGTTACCGTAATAATCTTGTTTAATTTCTCGAGCCAAAGCATAAATTTCCTCAACTTTCTCGGGAATATCGCAATCCAAAAGAACTGCTGCTTCTCTGTGTGTTAAGCCTTTTTTAAGGCGGGCTTTTTCAAGTATTTTATCGACAATTTCAATATTATTCTTATTTTTTTGTGCATATTCAAGCGTGTCTAAAATTTCTTGATGACAGATAAATTCTTCTGCCTTGTGTGATTTTGGATTATACATTTTACTACCTCTCTTACAAGCATTATTATACCACTTAATAATCAAGGCAGCACAAGAAATTATCTTATTCGCCAGCTGTAATTAACATAAGCAGGATATGCGTAATTGCAGCAAGTCGTCATATGTGCACGACCTCTGCAATGACAGGGTTTTTTATATTTTGGATGATGCATTCTTGGAGGAGGGGGAGGAGGACAAGGTCTTGAAAGCGCATTAGTTGCAATCGCACCTATTGCAACACCTGCTACAACACCGCCAATAGCTGCACCGACATTTGAGCATTTTGCCTCAGCGGGGCTAATTAAGCCAAAAGTTAAAACGCAAGCACAACATAAAAACAAAGCACATAATTTTTTCTTCATAATTAAATCCTTCAACTCCTACATTTTAATAACGAACAAGTTTTAAAAATGTTCATTTTTAAAATAAAAAAAGCGACACATCTAAAGACGCATCGCTTTTAATTTGCTTATATGTGCAAACTATTTGCAGCAGCAGCATTCGCAAGATTTTGATTGACCTTTGAATGCTTTTAAGCCCATATATCTTGCACTTGAACCAAGTTCTTGTTCGATTCTGATTAATTGGTTGTATTTTGCAATACGGTCAGAACGGCTTGCAGAACCTGTTTTAATTTGTCCGCAATTTAGAGCAACTGCAAGGTCAGCAATGAATGTATCTTCTGTTTCACCTGATCTGTGAGAAGAAATTGCGCTGTAACCTGCTTCATGAGCCATATTAATTGCATTTAATGTTTCTGTTAAAGTACCGATTTGGTTAACTTTGATAAGGATTGAGTTAGCAACTTCACGTTTGATACCTTTTTCAAGTAATTTTACGTTAGTTACAAACAAGTCATCACCTACTAATTGGCATTTGTTACCAATTCTGTCTGTAAGCATTTTCCAACCTTCCCAATCTTCTTCAGCCATACCGTCTTCGATTGAGATAATCGGATATTTATTTACCCAACCTTCTAAGAAGTCAACCATTTCTTCGCGGCTTAGAGTTTTACCTTCGCCTGCTAGAACATATTTACCGTCTTCGTAGAATTCAGATGAAGCAACGTCTAAGCAGATTTTAACTTGGTCAGTTGTGTAGCCTGCTTTTTTAATAGCTTCAAGAATAACTTCGATACCTTCTTCGTTTGAACCTAGGTTAGGAGCAAAACCGCCTTCATCACCAACTGATGTTACAAGGCCTTTGTCATGAAGAACTTTTTTAAGGTTGTGGAATACTTCAGCACCCATTCTGATAGCTTCTTGGAAGTTAACTGCGCCAACAGGAGCAATCATGAACTCTTGGAAGTCAATGTTGTTATCAGCGTGAGCACCACCGTTGATGATGTTCATCATAGGTGTAGGAAGTACAGTAGCGTTAATACCGCCTAAGTATCTGTATAGAGGCATTTCATAAGCTAATGAAGCAGCTTTTGCAACAGCTAAAGAAACACCTAAAATAGCGTTTGCACCTAAGTTTGATTTATTATCCGTTCCGTCTAATTCAAGCATCAAGGCATCAATTTCTTGTTGGTTAGAAGCATCTTCACCGATTAATTCGGGAGCGATTTTAGAGTTAACGTTGTCAACTGCTTGCATAACGCCTTTACCTAAATACATTGATTTATCACCGTCTCTTAACTCAAGAGCTTCGTTAATACCTGTTGAAGCACCTGAAGGAACTGCTGCACGGCCTACAACGCCGCATGATAGTGTAACGTCAACTTCAACAGTCGGGTTACCTCTTGAATCAAGAATTTGTCTTGCTTTTACATCTTCAATAAATGTTGACATGTTTTAATACCTTTCTTTTTGAGTATCCTCAAGTAGATTATCGCACATAAAAAGTACCATGCAATACGCATTTTAAATAATTTTATAACAATCTTAATAACGATATAAAGATTGTATAAATAAAACAGGGTTTTGATTTTTTTTGGTTTATACTTTTAGAAAATAAAGCAACAGGAGATAAAAATGCAAGCTGTATTAAACACAAGAAGAACATTTGTTGAAACTTCAAATGTAGAAGAAAAACTTGATACATTAATTAAAATGCTTAACGATGCTGACAATAAAACAAAAAATGAAATTGAAAACAGAATTGTTGGCATGGGTGAAGATGTAGCAGATTTGCTTGTTGACAGATTAGAAAACGCTAAAGGTACTCAAAGAGGCGTTATTGCAATGAGTTTAATCAGACTTGGCGAATGCTCAATTGCTCCCCTAAGAAAGCTTGCAGAAAAATCACAAGATTTCAGATGGATTGCTAATTATTTAATCTCTGAAATATAATTGAACTTAAGCCCAATAAGGTTTATTTAAATAGTCCTTTTGAATAACCTTTTATGGTAATGAAGATATAGTTTATCAAATGCATAATTCAATAAAAATGAGTTATGCATTTTTTCATTTCAAACAAAACGCATCTTCAATAAAAGGAGGAAGAATGACTATTAAAAATTTTGTACTAAGCGCAACGGTAGCTTCAGTATTTGCACTTACGGTTCCCGTAAGCTTTGCGGCATGCCCTCTAACTTCTGATTGCGGCTGCCCCGATGCAATACAAAAAGTAACACCGGACAATGCAGTTTGCTCAAAGTGTAATCAATCACCATGCAAATGCAAAAAAGAAAAGAAAAAGAAAAAACACAAATGCGACCCATGCCAGACAGGTGCAGCAGCAAGCACAGATTGCGGATGCAATGCTCCAACAAATTGTGAAAAAGCAAAACAACCGGGTTTGCAAACTTACGCTTACCCTAACTCAATCTACACAAACGCTAATTCTTCAGTCGTAGGTGAAAACAATTCTGCAACAGTTAACGATAACCTGCTTGAAGCATACAATGGCGTTATGGTTGATGATTCTTGCACAACAGGAGCAGCAGCACCAATTATCCAAGATATGCCTCAAACAGACTGCTGCCCCGCACCAAACGTATCATCTCCAACAAGCATGGAGGCAAAAAAAATTACCAAAGAATTAGTCCCAAACAACACAACAGGTATGGCTGCAAACATTGGTGATCAAATGTACCCCGATGTACCCGATAACTACTGGGCAAGTGCAGACATTAACCGTTTAACCGAACAATGTATAGTTGTAGGTTATCCTGACAAATTCTTTAAACCAAACAAAAACGTATCAAGGGCTGAAATGGCTACAATGGTTGTTAAAGGCTATAACTTAGACGACCAATGTTTGTCTGAAGCAGGTAATTTCCCTGACGTACCCAAATCACACTGGGCTTATGAAGCGATTAACAAAGGTGTTAGCGCTGATATGATTAAGGGCTACGAAAACGGTTTATTTAAACCAAACGGAAACATCACAAGAACAGAAGCTCTTGCAATTTTATCAAAAGGTATCAACTGCCCTATGGACGCTTGCAAAGCTGACGAAATCTTATCAAAATACTCTGACGGATGCGAAGTTCCGGCTTGGGCAAAAGAATGTGTAGCTAAAGCTATTGACAACGGTGCTCTAAAAGACGAAGCAAGCTCAAAAATTCGTCCTAACCAAAAAGCAACAAGGGCTGAAATCAGCTCAATGCTTCAAGGTGTACGTGTAGCAGGCGGTTACGACAAAGATGTTAAATCTGCTTGTGCTCCTTGCCAAGACAACATGAAAACATACACAGAAACCGAAACTTGTGTACAAATTCCTACACTTGAACTTTCAATGAACGATATTATTAATGCCAAAAACGCAAATGTCGGCGAACAATTCGCAGCAACAACACTTAACGAAATTACAATCAACGGTACTACTTTCCCTTGCGGCTCAACAGTAAGAGGTAAAGTAACAGAGGTTGTACGTCCTTCAAAATGCAACAGCGGCGCATTAAAATTATCTTTCAACGAAATTTCATACGGTAAATGCAAAGAAATGTTGCCAAACCAAGTACACACAGCAATGGTTCAAAAACAAAAAGATGTTAACTTCCTTGTTCGTGCAATAGAATTCCCGTTCACTTGGGTAGGTTCTGTATTGGGTACAGCAGGAAGAACAATCGGTGGTGCAGCTATCGGTATCGCTAGTGCAACCGAAGCAATTTTCGACCAAGCAGGTACAGGTACGGGCGAATTGTTATCAGGTAAATTCAGAGCAGCAGGCAGAAGCTATCAAGACGGCTTAAAAACTGCGTTCAAAGCTCCTGTTGACTTAACAAGAACAGCTCTATCAGGTACTTTAGGCACACTTCAAACATCAGCCGATGAAATTACATACCTTGTTGACCCGAACGGTATGGCAATTTCAAAAGTTAACCCGAAAGAAAAAGTTACTATCGCATTTGGCGAACAACGCCTAAGCTGCGATAAATAATCCTCTGATAAATGAGGTGAAAGAGGGGTAGTTAATAACCCCTCTTTTTGTGCTATTATAAGGTTATACAGATTTGAGGATTTTATATGGAAAACGATTTAAAAAAATTAGCTGTTGAAAACTACAAAAACGGCTATTCTTGCTCGGAAAGTATTGTAAAAGCAGCTATTGATACAGGGCTTTTAAGCGAAGAGTGTTTAAATATTGCAACCTCTTTTTCAGGTGGCATGTCAAGCGGTTGTCTTTGCGGTGCTGTCGCAGGCTCACAAATGGTTTTAGGCTATTTACACGGTAAAAATAAAACAAATAAAGCAAGAGCTTTAGCAAAAGAATTTATTGATGAATTTAAAAAATCCCACAAAGCTGCCTGTTGCAAAGTCTTAAGCTCGGGATTCGATTTTGGTTCTCCTGAGAGAAAAGCAAACTGCACAAATATAGTTGAAAATTGTGCCGAAATCTTAAACAAAATGCTTTTAAGAGAAGAGAGCACTTTGCTAAAAAAATAATTTAGCCCAAGCTTCTTAAATTTAACTTGTGCTGGATTGGTTCACACTCAAGCAAGTCAGCAATAGTACAGTCAAGCGCTTCACACAATCTGTCCATATTTTCATACGACGGTTGTGTTCTTCCGTTTGCCCAGGAATAAACCGTTTGCTGTGGCAAGTTTAATTCCTTCGCAAGTTTATAAAGACTGTATCCTTTCTTTTCTTTCGCCGTTTCTCGAATTTTAATTTTCATTACCAATCCTAAAATTAAATAGTTCACAAATTCATGTTATATTATATCGTTGAGGGAAAATTAAATATAGTCTTTTTAAGTTTTTTCCACTTTTTGTATGAAAATCTTAAATTACATTGAATAAATTTCAAAAAAGTTCGCTACATTAAATATATTACATTTTTGTAAATAACGTTAAAATTCTTGTCTTTTCGGCAAAAAACATTATAAAATAATAATGAATAAGGAAGTTTAGTATGAAAAAAATTACGAGTTTAATATTGGCGTTTACAATAATCCTGACCACAGGCCTATCTTACGCAGCTACAAAAGCTGTAAGCAAAGAGGTTTACTCGGGAATTGCAAACTACAAAAAAGCTAACTACACAGGCTGCATACAAGATATGCAAGAGGCGCTAAAGAAAAACCCAAATGATATTTTCGCAAAGTACTACTTGGCACTTGTTTATACAAAAATCGGTCTTAAAGATGAAGCAAAAAAACATTACGAAATGGTAGTTAATCAAGGAAGTGAAAAGGTTCTTGTGGATTACTCCAAAAAAGCTTTGTCTTGCCTTGATAATCCTCAAAATAAAACTTGTTTTAAAGCCACCGATAAAGAAAGCGAAGATATCTCAAAATTTATTGAATCAGGCGAGTTTATGCACCCCGAACTAAAGAAAAGCATACAACAGCAAGAATTGAAAAACATTCAAGAAACATTTAATGCGGATAAAAAACCGAATATGGAGCATTATAATTTCATAAATGATGCAAAAGATGAACTTGAACCAACCGATGCTCAAATTGCAGCCGCTGTTAAAATACTTGCAAAAGTCGGCTACAACCCAATGAATATGGCATATATGAATCAATTTCAAAATATGCAAATGTACAACAATCCGCAGTTAGCACAATTAAGCATGCTAAGTGCAGGTATGCAAAATAACAATAATAACAACAATAACAATAATTTTGTGAACTTGCTGCCTTATCTGATGGCACAAAAAAATTCACAAGGCACGCAGAACATAAGTCCTGAATTAATTCAGTCCATGCTTATGAATCAAGGCATGTCAGGATTTGACTTTGGCAGTAACAACTAGAGAAGAATATGGAAAAGAATTTAGAAAAAATACAAACCACACGTTTTGGAGAGATAGAAATAGATAGCAACCTGCTCTTTAATTTTATATCTCCTATTATAGGTTACCCTAATCACAAAAAATTTACCCTGATTGATTACAGGCCCGACTCACCTTTTAAGTGGCTGCAATCTGTTGAGGATAAAGATTTAGCATTCCCTATTACACTATGCAGTTATTTTGATATTGATTATCAATTTGAATTGAGCGATGAGGATGCACTTAAATTGGGTATAAAAGGGGCCGAAGAGGTTTTAGCACTTAATATCGTAACAATACCTCAAACCAACCCTCAAGGAGCAACAATTAATTTGCTTGCACCAATTATAGTGAACACTACAAACAAAAATGCAATGCAAATAATACTAAAAGATAATAAATTTTCGGTAAAACACCCCTTGTTTGAAAAAGAAGAAAAAACCGAAGAAAAAACGGCAGCAGCTAAACAGAGCGATAAATAATGTTAATACTTACAAGAAAATTAAATCAGAAATTAATTATAAATGACGACATTGAAGTTGTTATACTTGAAACTTACAAAAATGCCGTTAAAATTGGTATTAAAGCGCCTAGCAACGTGCAGGTATTTAGAGAAGAAATATATAAAGAAATCAAAAAAGCAAATGAAATGTCGCATAATGCAGACATTAAAACCTTGGATACAATAAGCAAAAATACTCAAGGAAAGTCTGATTTCAATCTTTTAGATAAACTTAAAAACACAAACTAATATGCTCAACAAAGCAAAAGAATTATTTTATATTGGGGATTATAAAGAGGCTTTGAGGCTTTTTGATGTGGGAAAAGTCTACTATGAAGCGGGTTTGTGCTCACTTTTATTGGGTGATGAGAAAAAAGCAAAAGACTATTGGAAAAAGGAAAAATCTCCTGATATTGCAACAAAATGGGGACTAATTGTACTTGATATAATAAAACTAAAAGTAAAAGAACAGCCAACCTTTTTTCAAGTCAGGGCATTTTTAGAGGTTTATATAAATCTTTTTATTATAAGCAATCACCTTGACTGGGCAGAGAATATGATAAGCGCTTGCAACATTTTTGCCAAAAGCAATCCTGAAACGTATAAATTTATCGCAAGGGTTCTATTTGCAAATGAATATTATAAGTTAACTCACCAGTTTTTAGCAGAGTCAAAAAAAATGTTCTTTCAAGACCCTGAAGCACACTTTATTGAAGCACAGGCTTATTATCTTGAACAAGAATATAAAGAAGCATATAAAAGCATAATTAACGCACTAAATTCAGCGCCCGATTATTTTCCCGCGCTTGAATTTAAAAAAGAAATAGAGAAAAAATTGAACCCCCAAGTATAACTTGAGGGTTCAAAATGTTTAATAAGTAGTTATCTACTATATTAAAGACAATGCAATGTTTGGTTGTTGGTTTGCTTGAACCAATAGAGCAGCTGATGCTTGTTGTAGAATTGAGTTTTTAGTGTAGTTAGATGACTCAGTTGCGATATCAGCATCCACGATACGTGAATTTGCAGCTGATAAGTTTTGATACTGTGTATCTAACTGACTCATTACAGAATCTAATCTGTTTGTAACAGCACCAATTGTACCTCTTCTTGCTGAAATTTCAGCGATAGCTGCGTCAATTGCATCTAATTGGTCTTGCATATCAGTTAGGGCAGCAGGGTCAGCACCGTCAACGAATTTTGATGTAAATGCACCTGTACCTGTTAGGGTAGAAACGTGAGCATCGTTAAATACATCAGAAATTGTGATTGTATCAACTGCATCATCACTACCTGTACCGATTTGAAGAGTTACTTCTTCAGCATCGCTGTCGTGAGTTGCGCCACCAAATAGGTCAAATGTGTTAAATTTTGCACCTGTTGCAATTCTGTCGATTTCAGCTAAACGAGCTGTTGCTTCGTCTTGAAGAGCTTGTAATTGGTCAGTTGTTTGACCGCCGTTCATAGCTTGCAAAGTCAAGTCACGAATTCTCATGAAGTTGTCTTGCATAACAGCCAAGTTACCTTCAGCTGTTTCCATCAAGTTAACACCTGATTGAGCGTTGCTTTTAGCTACTTGAGAACCACGAGTTTGAGTTTCGATACCTTTTGAAATTACCAAACCAGCTGCATCATCCGCTGCAGAGTTGATTTTCAAGCCGGTAGTCATTCTCTTCATAGCTTGGTTCATCGCGTCTGAAACATTGTTTAAGTTTGTTTGAACTTGTAAAGATTGAATGTTTGTGTTAACCACAATAGCCATAATCTGAATCTCCTTTCGATTGACTAAAAATACTTCCTTGTGTATAAATTAGTAATTCACCCATTTTGAAAATTTTTAACATCTTTTTTCGAAGTTTTTACAAAACTTATAAATAATTTTCTTCAAGGTTTCATACAAGAACGATAAAAATCGCTCCAAAGCAAGCCAACGAAGGCATAAAGACCATGGGGAAATTTATTATCATCCTTTGTCATCCAATTAACTTTTTACAAAATATGTAATTGTCGTTCCTTGTTTTGACATTATCATATTACGTTTTTTTTAAGAGATAATACATTATAATAGAGTTTAAATTTTCTCATACTAAAGTATGGTTATTTTAAAAAATTGTTTTTAACAAATTCAATCTCGTCCTCAAAGCTTTCTATATCGCAATTATCAGCCAATTTAGCTTCAAGTAGAGCGTCAAAAATTTCACCGAAAATCTTGCCTTGCTTAAAACCTAAATTTAATAAATCCTGACCCGAGATTTTAAGCTCAACATTTTTTAATTTATTAAAATACAAAATTGCATTATCATCCTTGGTTTTTGCCCAATACACGCACAAATCTTCAACATTTAAGGTTTTAAAATATTTATATATTTCAACCCTGTTTTTAAACTCTTTTTTTTCTATATTTTGAGCAAATATGTAGTTAATATAAACCTCGGAGAGATTTTCGGGCGAAAAAAGCGAAACGGCTTTTTCTATTTCCGAATAATTTAAATCACATTTATCAAATAAAATTTTATAATAATTTCTCTTTAAAAACTCTCTAAATGCCTTTTGCGCCCTATCAGGAGAGCAAAAAAGCTTCCTTAGCGTTAAAATTACCCTATCAACACTTAAACCCTCGCGATTTGGAGCTTTAAGATACTCTTGAATTAATTTTTGAGCATTTGAATCAAACTTAAAATTAAACCTAAGCTCAAAATCTAATCCCCTTAAAATCCTTGTGGGGTCGTCAATTATGCTGTTGTCGTGCAATAGTCTTAAAATACCTTTTTTTAAGTCCTCTTGGCCTGAAAATTTATCTACAAGAGTAAAATCAAGATTAGGATTAATTAAAAAAGCCATTGCGTTAATTGTAAAATCACGTCTTATTAAGTCTTCTTCCAGCTTGCAGCCGATTTTTTCAACAGTGGGCAAACATCCTGAAATCGGATAAATTTCCTTTCTTGTTGAAGCAAAATCTATATCTACATCTAAAATTTGCGTCTTTATCGTGCCAAAATCTTTATGCAAAGACTTTATTTGAACAAAGTCGCCAAGAGATTGGACGAATTCAATAGCATCCCCTTCGACTAAAATATCAATATCCAAAGGCTTTTTGCCCATAAGGACATCTCGCACCAAGCCGCCTATGAAATAAATTTTAACCCCGAAACGCTCGGCTTCAAGGGCTAAAATTTTAATTATTTCATTTATTTTATTATCAAAATTAATCTGCATTTTTCTTAAAGCTTTTCTCTAAAAAGCTTGTGTTAAAGTTACCGCTGATAAATACGTCATCGTTTAAAATTTCCCTGTGGAAAGGAATTGTAGTTTTAATACCCGTAATAACGTATTCGTTTAAAGCTCTTAGCATTCTGTTTCTGGCTTCTTCGCGGTCCTTACCCCAACAAATCAATTTGCCTACCATTGAATCGTAATAAGGCGGAATTTTGTATCCCGTGTAAACGTGCGAATCAACTCTTACGCCAAAACCACCGGGGGCAATGTAGCCTTCAATTTTACCTGCAAAAGGCATAAAGTCTCTGTCAGGGTCTTCAGCGTTAATTCTGCATTCAATAGCATGGCCCCTTAGGCAAATATCTTCTTGTTTTACGCTAAGCCTTTGACCTGCCGCAACTCTTACCTGTTCTTTTACGATGTCAACTCCTGAAATCATTTCAGAAACACAGTGTTCAACCTGAACCCTTGTGTTCATCTCCATAAAATACCATTTTTTATTTTTTGGATCGGTTTCATCAAGTAAAAACTCAATTGTACCTGCGCCTTCGTAGTTAATAGCTTTTGCAGCATTAACAGCAGCTTGGCCCATTGCTTTTCTTATATCTTCGCTAATAGCAGGTGAAGGAGCTTCTTCTAAAAGTTTTTGATGGCGTCTTTGAATTGAGCAATCTCTTTCGCCCAAGTGAACAACATTACCGAATGAGTCGGCAAGGATTTGTACTTCTATGTGTCTTGGGTTTTCAAGATATTTTTCACAGTACACCTCGGGGTTACCGAAAGCATTTTTAGCTTCGTTTCGGCATAAGTTAAAAGCATCTTCAAGCTCAGAATCTTCTCTTACAATTCTCATACCCTTACCGCCGCCGCCTGCTGTTGCTTTAATAATTACAGGATAGCCGACTTTGCTTACAAATTCTCTTATCTGCTCTACATCTTCAACTAGACCCGTACCCGGGGTAACAGGAACATTTGAAGCTATCATGGTAGCTCTTGCTGAAGCTTTATCGCCCATTGCTCTCATTGCTTTTGAGCTCGGGCCGATGAATTTAATATTATGCTCGTCGCAAATATCAACAAAGTCCGCTCTTTCGGCCATAAAACCGTAACCGGGGTGAATAGCATCCGCACCCGATGTAAGAGCAACTGAAATTATTGCAGGAATGTGCAAATAGCTCTTTGCACTTTGTGCCGGCCCGATACAGTAAGCCTCATCAGCCAAAGACACATGTAAACTCTCGGAATCAGCTTGAGAATAAATTGCAACCGTTGCAATCCCTAACTCTCTGCAAGCTCTAATAATTCTTAGGGCAATTTCCCCCCTGTTTGCTATTAATACTTTCTTAAACATAACTTCTTAACCTTAAAACCATAGGTGATAACATATCTTAAATTTAAAAGGACACATCAAAATAATGTGTCCTTAAATAAATTTTATTCGATATACATTAAAACTTGACCGTATTCAACGCTTTGACCGTCTTCTACGCAAATTTGAACTACCTTACCTGAAACTTCAGATTCAATTTCGTTCATTAATTTCATAGCTTCAACGATACAAACAACCTGACCTGCGCTAACCGTATCACCAACTTTAACAAACGGTTTTGCACCGGGGCTTGGAGCTGCATAGAAAGCACCAACCATTGGCGATGTTATCGGAGTACCTTTTTGAGCAGGTGCAGCAGGTTCACTTGATGCTTCAGCAGCAGGAGCTTGCACAGGTGCAGCAACTGCGGGAGCGGGAGCAGGAGCAGGAAGTGCTGTTTGTACAACTGTTTGATTAATTTCTCTTTTAATTGTGATGGCTTGCTCGCCGTCTTCTAAGATAATTTCACTTAAAGACTTTTCGTCGATTAATTTTGCGAGCTTTTCAATGTATTCTACTTCGAAATTCATTTTTTAATATTCCTATACTCTGTCTAAATATTCATTTGTTCTGGTATCAATTCTTAATTTATCCCCAACGTTAATAAAGAAAGGAACGTTAACAACCGCGCCGCCTTCAAGAGTAGCAGGTTTTGTACCGCCTTGAGCAGTGTTTCCTTTTTCAGCCGGAGGAGTTTCAACAACTTCCAATTCAACAAAGTTCGGTAAATCAACACCGATAATTTTGCCGTCGTGCAATAGAATTTGAACATTCATATTTTCTTTTAAATACTTTTTGCCGTCGCCGATTTGAGACTCGGGAACTGGAAGCTGTTCGTATGTTTCAAGGTCCATCATAACGTAATCTTTGCCTTCAAGGTAAAGATACTGCATTTCACGTCTGTCAAGCATAGCTTTTGCAACTTTTTCGCCTGCTCTGAACGTTCTTTCAACAACTTGACCTGTTTCAACGTTTTTTAGCTTTGTTCTAACAAAAGCCGCACCCTTACCGGGTTTTACGTGCAAGAACTCAACAACTGACCAAAGTCCGTTATCAAGTTGGAGTGTAAGACCTGTTTTTAAATCGTTTACTGAAATCATAAAGTATTCCTATTTGTGCTATCTTAACAAATTTTATCATAAACTTGATTTTTTACATAAAAATTTTCATCATTTTTCAATTTCTGTAACAATTCTTTTGGTGCGCAAGAAATTTTTGCAAGAATTTTTGCACTTTTCTCCCTTATCGTGTAGTCTAAAAAGTCCGCACCAAGGTAAATTATCTTAACAATTCTTTCGTCATACTCGTTTTTTTCCTCGACAATTTCACCCAAAGCTTCAAGGCACCAATACAAATTAAACAATTTTTTATTTTTGGCATGGTTTTTTCTGTTTTTCATTTTATTATCGCTCAGCGCACCGAAACTTTTTTCGTATTCCTTAAATTCATCTATCAAAGCTTCAATTTTTTCAATAATTTTAGGCATAATAAGTTTAGCAAAAGTCTTGTGCCTTGAAATAAGCTCAATTATAGCTCTTGCAACATTCGGATTTATATCGCATATAGCGTTTACAAAAGTATTAAGAGAGTTTTTGTCTTCAAAAAATTTTATATCAAAATCAACATCCAAAAACCTTATGGCACAAGCTTCTCTTGTCGGATTGGAGTGATTTGTAAGCTGAAAGAGAAAAAGCTCGGCCTGATTTTTATTTTCAATTTTATCGATTGAGAAAAAAGCAAGAGGCTTAAGGGTTTCATCCTCTCCTTCAAGAATAGAAAATGCTTCCTGCTGCGAAATGTTCATAGCATTTTGGACTATTAAAAAATTTTCATTAGACTTATTCATAAGATAAAATATAACATAAGCGGTAATTTAAAAAAGCAGTTCTCAAATTATCATATTTATAAACTACGCACAAAAAGGGCGTTTAGTGTATAATCAAGAAAAAACGAGCAGGTGAAATATGAACTTTATTAAAAAATTATTCGGCATATCAGCTAACGATGAAGACTTCATCGGACTTTCAAGCTTTAACAACAACAGCAAATGTCTTGAAGATAAAAAACCTCAAGAAAAGAAAGTGCTAAGAAGAGAGCCGACTTTGACCGAACTTTTAAAAAGAGCCAATTAAAGCATTAACAGCTTCAATATATTTAAGAGAGTGTACGGCAAAAGCAACCACAACACCCAAAATAGCACCGCAGAAAACTTCAAAAGGCGTGTGCCCCAAAAGTTCTTTTAAAACTTCATAGGGTTTTGTTTCCTGATGTTCCACAAACTCCCTTACAACACGGTTTAAGGTTGCGGCAGTTTTACCTGCGGCACGTCTTAGCCCTGCGGCATCTTGCATAATAATCAATGAAAATCCAAGCGACATGGCAAATTCAATTGAGCTTATGCCTTCAATTATCCCTACACTCGTTGCAAGAGAAATAACCCCCGCCGAGTGAGAAGAAGGCATGCCGCCTGTTGTGGTAAAAATTTTAAAATCTATTTTCTTATTTTTTACATAGAAAAAAATTACTTTCAAAGACTGGGCAATTCCGGCTGCCAATAAGCCTGAACCTAAAACTTCAAAACCTGTGTTAAAAAAATTCACTTTTAATTTACCCTTTCAAACATTTTGTCCAAAATATCATTATATATTTGCGATTTTAAACCGATTTCCTTGAGTATATCATAACTTTTTGCAATTAATTTATTAAATTTAGCCTTGGCGTCATTAAGTCCAAAAAGGCTTACATAGGTAGCTTTTGCCTCTTTTTCGTCCTTTCCGACCGTTTTTCCCATCTCTTCAGTCGTGCAGATAACATCTAAGATATCATCATAAGCTTGAAAAGCAAGACCGAAAGTATTTGCAAATTCTTTTAATTTATCCAAAGTTTTTATATCCGCACCCGCTAAAATTGCACCCGATAATATTGAAAATTCAAATAATTTGGCTGTTTTATAAGTGTGAATATATTTTAAATTTTCATAATCAACATTTTTAACATTTTTTTCAGCTTCCATATCGGCACACTGACCCGCAACAATCCCTAATGCGCCTGCTGAGTGCATATAAAGCTTTACCACTTCTAAAACCTTTTCAATTTCAACACTTTTTGGGGTTTTTTCAATAATTGTTTGAGCACCAAAGGAAATAAGTGCATCACCCGCTAAAACTGCCATTGCCTCGCCATACACCTTATGATTGGAAGGCTTTCCGCGTCTTAGGTCGTCATTATCCATACAAGGTAAATCATCATGGATTAAACTTTGAGCATGGAGCATTTCTATCGCACAAGCGCAGGGAAGGGCCAAGTTATAGTCGCCGCATAGCAATTTAGCTGTTTCAAGGCAAAATATCGCTCTTAATTTTTTCCCGGGAAGTAAAGTGGTATAGCTCATCGCTTCCCAAATTGTTGAAGAATATTTTGAATTCTTCTTTTGCTCATCAAAATATTTTTCCAACTCATTTTGCACTATTTGCTTATATTCATCAATATTCATCATTCTCACCTACTAAATTGTATAAATCTTTAATTTTTTGTTTTTTTGTATTTCTTGAGCTTTCTCGTTTAATTCTGTTGATTTTTACCTTATCTTTACCATGGCTTACTTTTTTAAATTCCTCTTCTTTTGTACCTTGGTAAGTAACTTTTTTCTTGTACTCAAGAGTTTCGGATAAAAACTCAACATAACTTTCATACCTTGTTTGCTCAATTTTATCAAGGTTTTTAAGAACACAGCAGTCTTCGCTGTGCTCGTCGTTTTTTATATGCAAACAATCCGAATATTTACACTCTTTTGCAAATTCAAAAATGTCCGAGAATAACTCATCTAAGTCCTTTGGAAGTAAAAAGTCAAATTTTAAATTAGAAAACCCCGGTGTATCAATAATTCTGAATGTGTCAAAATCCAAAATACTTGAGTGTCTTGTGGTATGAACGCCTCTTTTTGTGTAAGAGCTTACTTTTTTTGTTTTTAGGTTTAAATTCGGGTCAAGCGCATTAATTACAGAGCTTTTACCTACACCTGACAGTCCGCACAGGACTATTGTTTTTGATTTTACGGCTTGCTTAAACTCCTCAAAGCCTTGATTTTCCTTTGCGGAAGTAAATAAAATTTTATACCCTAACGGTTCGTAAATTGAAACAATTTTTTGAGAAAGCTCTTTAAAATCGGGGTTTTTGAGCAAATCTTCTTTGTTAAAGCAAAGCAGGGCTTCAATTTTATGATATTTCAAAAAAGTTAAGTAGCGATTCAGCTGAATAAAGTCCAGTTTAGGCTCAAGCAAAGAAGACACAACTACCGCCAAATCAATATTCGAAACGCTCGGGCGAATAAGTTCGTTTTTTCTTGGCAAAAGCGCCGAAATCACATTGCTGTTTTCAAGTTCTACAAAATCACCCACAACAATTTTTTGTTTTTGCTTTTTTAAAACTTCACGAAGTTTACATTCCAAAATATCGGAATTTTCACACTTTACATAATAAAAATCGGAATGAATTTTATAAACCTGCCCTTGCATATATTAATAATAGTTAAAAAATTCAAGACAAGCAATTTATTTTTGTTACGATTGTGATATTTGTATTATAATATTATTAAATTAATATGTTGTAGTTATTTTGGTTGAGGATATTATAATGACGCTGACCGATTGGTTTAATAAGAGAAAGATGCAGCAAATAGCAGCACGTGATAATGACGTTAAAATTGACGATTCTATATCAAAACTTTGGATGCTTTGCTACAACTGCAACTCACAGTTACCCAAGAAGGACTTGGAACATAATAATATGGTATGTCCGAATTGCGACTACCACTTTAGAATAGGTGCAAGAGACAGAATTAAACTTATTTTTGATGAAGGTACATTTTGCGAAATGTTCCAAAATATACTAGGCGAAGACCCGCTTGATTTCTACGATACACAGTCGTACAAAGACAGACAAAAGGCGGCTAAGGAAAAATCAAACCTTGATGAAGCGGTTATCTGCGGTGTAGGTGAAATTGACGGTCAAAAAGTTGCAACAGCCGTTATGGACTTTGATTATATGGGCGGCTCAATGGGTTCTGTTGTTGGTGAAAAAGTTACTCTTATTATGGAGCATGCTCTAAAAGAAAAACTTCCCGTAATTGTATTTACTTCATCAGGCGGTGCAAGAATGCAAGAGAGCGCACTAAGCCTTATGCAAATGGCTAAAACAAGCTGTGCGGTTGCAAAATTAAACGATGCGAAACTTTTATACATAACCGTGTTAACAGAGCCCACTTTTGGCGGTGTTACGGCAAGTTTCGGCACAATCGGCGACATAATAATCGCTGAAAAAGGTGCAAGAATTGGTTTTGCAGGCAGAAGGGTAATTGAGCAAACAATTAAACAAAAACTTCCCGCCGATTTCCAAACAGCGGAATATCTGCTTAAATACGGTCAAATCGACTTTATCGTTACAAGGGCGGAAATGAAGGATAAATTATCAAAATTAATTAAAATTCATTCAAAAAAATAATTACATAAGGATTGAAAAACTATGCAAATACTGGAATTTGAAAAACCCATATATAAAATGCAAGAAAAAATTGAAGAACTGAAAAAAATAAGTGCGGATACAAATATGGATTATAACGAAGAAATTAAAAAGCTTGAAAATCAAACAGAAGAATACAAAAAAGAATTGTATGATTCCTTGGAACCGTATCAAAAACTTCAAATTGCGCGTCATCCGCAAAGACCAAACTTTCTTGATTACGTTCATTATATGTGCGAAGACTTTATTGAAATGCACGGGGACAGAGCGGGAACTGATGACAGGGCAATTATAGGCGGTGTAGCAACAATTGACGGAAGAGCGGTTATGCTTGTAGGTACTCAAAAAGGTAAAACTACCAAGGAAAACCTTGAGTACAATTTTGGCATGCCTCAACCTCAAGGTTACAGAAAGGCTCTAAGACTTTTTGAACACGCATCAAAATTTAATTTACCTATCATAACATTGGTTGATACAATGGGTGCTTACCCCGGTATGCAAGCAGAACAAACAGGTCAAGGTATTGCAATTGCCGTGAATTTAAAAGAAATGGCAAAACTTGAAGTTCCCTCTATTGCCGTAATAACAGGCGAAGGCTGCTCGGGCGGTGCTTTAGGATTAGCTGTTTCAAATAAAGTTATGATACTTGAACATGCTTACTACACCGTAATTTCACCCGAAGGTTGTGCTTCAATCCTTTGGAGAGATGCAAATATGTCCTCTAAGGCTGCAAACGCACTTAAAATCACAGGTAAAGACCTTCTAAAATTCGGTATAGTTGATGAAGTAATTAAAGAACCTACAGGCGGTGCTCATTATGACCCCGAACAAATGGCGAATAACTTGAAAGCATCACTAATCAAAGCTCTTGATGAATACAAAAATATGACACCTGAACAGTTAAGAGCGGACAGGTACGAAAAATTCAGAAGAATGGGCGTCTTTCAATCATAAAACCAAAAGGGAGAGTTATGGGGAGCGGAAGTTTAAAAAGATTTTTTAAATTACTATGCGTATTTTGCACACTCATCTTAACAACTGTGCAATCATACGCTGCAATTTCATTTCCTACAATTAACGTTGGTATGAGCGGAGCAAACACTCCTCAAGAATTTACTCAAGGTGTACAAGTTCTTATATTATTAACAATTCTAACTCTTGCACCCAGTATAATTATTATGACCACGGCTTTTGTGCGAATTGTAATCGTCTTAACCCTGACAAGACAGGCAATCGGTACAACGAGTTTGCCGCCGACACAGGTTATAATAGGTTTGGCGTTAATTTTGACCTTTTTTGTTATGTCCCCGACATTCTCAAAAATAAATGAAACCGCCTATCAACCCTACATTAAAAACCAAATAACACAGCAGGCAGCAATTACAAATGCCATAAAACCCCTAAGGGTCTTTATGTTCAAACAAACGCACGACAAAGAGCTTGAGCTGTTTAGAAATTTAGCCAAATTACCCAAGTTTAAAAACCCCGATTCTGTTCCGACTTACGTTTTAATTCCGGCTTTTGTTTTGTCTGAACTTAAAACAGCCTTTAAGATAGGTTTTATAATATTTTTACCTTTCCTTGTAATCGACATTGTTGTTTCAAGTATATTGGTTTCAATGGGTATGCTGTTTTTACCGCCCACAACCATTGCTATGCCTTTTAAGCTCGTAATGTTTGTAATGGTTGACGGTTGGTATTTAATAACCAAATCACTTATTGAAGGCTTTGTAACATAGGGGGATAGATGGAAGAAGAAGTATTTTTAACAATTTTTCAAAAGGTTTTAATCCTCACTATTGAAATGTGTGCACCCGTTCTTATAACTTCAATAGTTGTAGGGCTTTTAATAAGTATTGTTCAATCAGTTACACAAATTCAAGAATCAACTCTTACATTTGTTCCCAAGATTTTTGCCTGCATTTTGGCACTAATTATTTGCATGCCTTGGATGCTGAATGTATTTATCTCAAGAACAAATGAACTTTTTGATTATATGAGAGCTTTTATAGGGTAGGTCAAAATGGCTGATGCACCGAGCTTGCTTACTCTTTTTTCACCAAAGAACATTGTTGTATTTATGCTTATTTTTACAAGAATGTCAGGGCTATTTGCAACGGCACCGTTTTTTTCGACTTTTCAAATGCCTGAGCAGGTTAAAATTTGGTTTTGTGCATTAATTTCTTTTATTTTATATCCTATCCTAAGCGCAAAAGCTCACTTTATTATGCCTCATTCCATGCCTGAATTTGCGGTTTTAATCGCAATTGAATTTGCAATAGGCTTTGCGTTGGGTTTTCTTGCAAACCTTTTGTTTGTTGGCGTACAAATGGTGGGCGAACTTATAAGTATTCAAATGGGGCTTTCTATGGCAAACATTTTAGACCCCGTGTCAGGCGAGAGTACAACGGTTATTTCAAGCTTATACGTTTATCTTGTAACCTTGGTTTTCTTGGGTCTTGGGGCTTATGAGTACCTTTTTGCAGCGGTATATAAAAGCTTTTTTGTACTTCCTGTGGGGCTTGAGGGAACTTTTAATTCAGGAATAATTGAAGGGGCTTTACTTCTGTCGGGTAAAATGTTTCAAATAGCTTTTGGTCTTGCAATGCCGATTTTTTCAGTCCTTCTTGTTTGCGATATTTTACTCGGGCTTATGAGCAAAGTCATGCCGCAGATGAATATTTTTATGGTTTCACTGCCCTTTAAAGTATTTTTGGGCTTAGTTTTAATATTAATCTTCTTAAAAGGTTCAACAAGCTATTTAACTGATGTTATAGCAGAGTATCTGCAAGCAATTTTAGGTTTATTTACGTAAGAAAAAAGTTTATAATTAAATTATGGCAAACGAAGAAAGAACAGAGAGTGCGACCCCCAAGCGGCGGGAAAAGGAAAGAGACAAAGGTAATATTGCAAAAAGTCAGGATTTTACCTCGTCAATTATGCTGACCTTGGGCGTTGGGGTTATGTATGCTCTTGGCCCGAGCATTCTTCAAAATATTCAAACACTCTTGTATCAAACCTTTACGCACATAAACCCTAACGAAATAAACGAAATGAACACCATGGGTCTTTTTGTACCTTATGCGGTTATGACGGGGAAAATTCTCGCTCCTTTTCTTGTTATTCTTTGTATTGGGGCAATTTTGGTTTTAAGGTTGCAAACAGGGGCACTTTTTGCAAAAGAAGCCCTAAAACCAAATATAGACAAGCTCATGCCTGCAAATATGATTAAAGCTCTTCTTAAAAAGTTTAACTTTTTTGAACAAAAAACTATGATGGAGCTGGCAAAATCACTTGCCGTATTGGCAGTTGTCGGGGTTGTTGGTTTCAATGTAATTAACAAAAGAAAAGATGACCTGTTTTCAACAATAGGGCTTGAGGTAAATACAAGCTTTGCCATTGTCGGCTCGGTTATCTTTGAGCTTGTAATAAATATTTGCATAATTCTTTTGATAATCGGAATTATTGATAAAAAATTCCAAGACTACCAATATGAAAAGTCAATTAAAATGACAAAACAAGAGGTAAAAGACGAGTGGAAAAACTTGGAAGGAGATCCGAAAATCAAAAGCAAGGTTCGAGCTTTCCAGATGCAAATTATGCAACAAAAGATGATGGCAAACATAAAAGAAGCGGATGTAGTTGTTGTAAACCCTACTCACTATGCGGTTGCAATTAAATATGACCCAAACACTACTCCCGTTCCTCAAGTGCTTGCAAAAGGCGTGGATTTTCTTGCGTTTAAAATCAGAGAGGTTGCAAAAAATAACAATATACCGATTGTGGAGAATAAACCACTTGCACAAAGCTTGTACAAATTAGTTCCGATTGGTGGTATAATACCACAAGAACTATATGTTGCAGTTGCAGAAGTTCTAAGATTTGTATATACAGCAAAAGGAAAATAGCGGGGAGAAATTTTAGCAGTTGGGAAAACTTGCACAGTTACTTAAGAATAACGATATTGTCCTTGCGATAGGTCTTGTTGTAATTGTCCTTATGATGGTTATACCGATACCTTCAGGGCTTCTTGACCTGCTTTTAACAATAAATATTTCTCTTTCCGTATTAATCTTGCTTGTTTGTCTTTACACAAAAGAACCGCTCGACTATTCTTCCTTTCCGACTATATTACTTGTTGCAACACTTTTTAGATTGGGCTTGAACGTTACTTCAACCCGTCTTATTTTGCTTGAGGCAAACGCAGGGAGCGTAATTGAGTCTTTCGGACAGTTTGTAGTAGGCGGAAATTACGTTGTAGGTTTTGTAATATTTGTAATTCTTGTAATTATCAACTTTATGGTAATTACAGGCGGTGCAGGAAGGGTTGCCGAAGTATCCGCAAGGTTTACATTGGACTCTATGCCCGGTAAACAGCTTTCAATTGACGCTGATTTAAATTCAGGCTTAATAGATGAGAAAGAAGCAAAAATACGAAGGAAAAAGCTTGAAAGAGAAGCCGATTTCTACGGTACTATGGACGGTGCTTCAAAATTTGTTAAAGGTGATGCAACGGCAGGTATTATAATTACTGTCATAAACATTGTCGGCGGCTTAATTATTGGGGTGGTACAGCTTAAAATGGAACCGGCAACCGCTCTTTCAACTTATACCATTTTAACTGTCGGGGATGGCCTTGTATCTCAAATTCCCGCTCTTATAATCTCAACTGCAACAGGTTTAATTATAAGCAGAGCTTCAGGTTCTGACCGTTCATTAAGCGAAGATATCGGGCTTGAAATGTTTTCAAATCCGAAAGTGTTGTTTATAGTCTCAGGACTTTTGTTTGTTATGGGTATAGTCCCCGGTATGCCGACAGTGCCTTTTGTATTGGTATCAATAGCTTCAGGCTGGTACGGCTGGAGAAAGCACAAAGAATTACAACTTAAGGAACTTGAGGAAATAAAAGCCCAAGAAGACGCTAAAAAAGCACAAAAATTGGGCAAAAAGAGGAAAAAAGCTACACGTGAAAGCGTGCTTGAACTTCTAAACGTTGAAACACTTGAAATTGAAATAGGTTACAGACTTGTAAGTCTCTTAGATCCCGAAAAGGGTGGCGATTTGCTTGACAGAATCGCTCAAATAAGACGTCAAAGCGCACTGGACTTAGGTATTGTACTTCCCTCAATTCGTGTAAGAGATAATTTACAGCTTCCGCCAAATACTTATCAGGTAAAATTAAAAGGCGTATCAATTGAAACAGGTGAAGTTTATCCTGACCGCTCACTTGCCATGAACTCTATGGGTGGTGCGGAAGACCCCAATGTCAAAGGCATAAATACTATTGAGCCGGCCTTTAAACTTCCTGCAATTTGGATTGAAGAAAAAGACAAAGAATACGCTGAAACAGTCGGCTACACTGTTGTAAGCCCTTCTGCCGTAATTTCAACACACTTGACAGAGATTATAAGGAAAAACGCAAGCGAGATAATTACTCGTGCGGATGTTCAACAATTAATAGATAACCTTAAAAAAGAAGTTTCGGATGAATACGTTAATGACCTTATGAAAGAAATTTCAACCGCTGATGTTCAACAGGTTATCCAAAATCTGCTTAAAGAGTGTGTTTCAATTCGAGACTTAAAAACAATTCTTGAAACAATGAGCTTGCAAGCCCGTACAAATAAAAATCACAACAGTTTAACCGAATATTGCAGACAAGCTTTAGCAAGGAATATTTGCAAACAAAATCTTGCAGACACGGGAGAATTACTCGCTATTACATTAGCTCAAGATGTTGAGCAGCAAATTGCTCAAGGCGTAAATCCTGACGGAGAAAGTTTAACGCTTAACCCCGATTTTGTTAAAAAGCTTATGGATAATCTTAATTATGAATTTGCAAAAGCTGTTCAGCAAACAGGAAACCGTCCCGTCATTTTATGCTCATCGCCCATAAGGTTGATTTTTAGAAGATTAATAGAGCGAACTTACCCACAAATTGTTATAATGTCTTATAATGAAGTTACAAATAATACAAAAGCAAAATCAATAGGAACTATAAGAGTAGATTTAAAAGCTTTAGCTTAACTGGAAATGAGGAAATATGCGTGAACTTATTACAAAAGGCCATGATTTTAGAATAATCCCTGAAAACTTTGAAAGTGCGACAATTTTTGAAGTTAAAGAAGTTACGGACAAAGATTTTGTAGCCGAATTAATAAAAGCCAGCGAAGATGAGCTAAAAGACTATCAAAAAGGGTCAAATGTTGAAATCTTCGGCTCGGGCCAAGAAGGCTTAATTTTCTTTGAAACAACAATTAAAGAACAGGAAGGAAACAAAGTTGTAATCAATCTTCCCGTAAGATATAAAAACATTCAAAGAAGAGAATACTCAAGGGTAAAATTCATGGGCGAAATTGACCTTGAAGGACAAAATGACAACATAGTTTCCATTGAAGATATTTCAGCAGGCGGTATGAAAATTATTACCAAAAAACCGCTTGAGGTTGCTAAAAGCTACAAGTTAAAAATTACTCTTATTAACAATATGCAAATTGAATGTGCGCTCCACCCGATAAGAATTGAAGAAAAAACAGTAGGAAATGAAACCTGCTACGCAATTTCAGGATGCTACAAAGATATTTCAAGCATAGACAGAGTAGCACTTGTTCAATACTCTTTCAAAGTCTTAATGGAAACAGAAAACAAAGAAAATGAGTGATAAAGTCCAAAATACATTTTATCAAAAAAACTTATGTGCCTTATTTGCTTCAACTTCACTATTAGCATTTGGCACATTGAGCCTTTTGAATAATTTTTCCATGGACACATACAGTATCATTTTCATGCTAAAAATTGCCGTGCCCGCTTCATTATCTTTAGGTTTTTTAGGATACGCAATAGGCAAAATGCTTGACAGTAACGAAAAAACAGAAGTTCAGACACAGGCGAACAACCCTAACAATCAAAAAGACGCATATAAAATCGAAAGCATGTTTGTTCAAAACAGTGAAGAACAAGACGAAACAAAGCAAGATTTTTTCGATAATACAGAGGATAAGAAGGGCGAAGGCGAAAATAATGATTAACTTTTTTAAGAAAATAAAAATAATAAGAAAAAGAAACCTAAGCTCATATTTTGCTTATATGACAAGTATTTTAATTGCAACAATTACAATACTTATTATGGGATATGTTTTCAACCACATTAAAAACATCTCAATAGAATATAATATAAATCTTAAAACGCTTAATTATTCAATCTCTTCTTTAATAGGTGAAACTTTTTCCGAGGCTTATCACAATAATGACCTTGAAAAAACCTCAAAAATCACTCAAAACCTTAAAAATAGAGGGCTAATATCGTACGCTTATGCGGTAGATAAAAATACAAATACGGTCTTTTGGTCAACAATGCCAAAAATAATTGGCAAAGATGCTCCAATTGCAAAAAGTGATTTATTCTTCGAATTCCAAAATCAAAGCATAATGGACACCCCGATTAACGGCGACAATTATACCTTATATATAGGTACACCGGTTGAAAAAATTGCTTCAACTCACCTGAATTCACTTTTGGAAAGTGTAAAAATATTCCTTGCAATATTCCTATTCCTTGGCGTTCTTGCAAGTGCAGTTATGTCAAAAATTGTTCTTAACCCTCTTAATCAACTAATGGAAGGCGTTAAAGAATTTGCAAAAGGTAATTTTGATTATCGATTAAAAGAATCCAATTTCTCTGAAGTTGACGAGTTAGTCGATGCGTACAACTATATGGCTTTTCAACTTCATGATTTATATGACTCGTTAGAATTAAAAGTTCAGGAAAGAACAATAGCGCTTGAAAAAGCTAATCAGGAAATTAAAGAAACTCAAGCCATGATGGTTCACTCCGAAAAAATGCGTTCCTTGGGCGAACTTGTTGCAGGTATTGCTCATGAAATCAACAACCCTGTAAACTTTATTCACGGCAACATAATGATTTTAGATAAATACGTTAAAGACATTTTTGAACTGATAGATTTATATGTTGCAAATGAAGCCTCAATACCTGAAGAGGAATTGAAAAAAATCAACAAAACTAAATCTGACATTGACATTGACTTTATAAGAGATGATGTCAAAGACCTTATAAAAAGTTGCATTGAAGGAACGGAAAGAACAAAAAATATCGTTCTTGACCTTAAAAACTTCTCAAGAATGGAAGAGATGGTTCTTACACAATTTGACATTCCAAAGGAAATTGACACAACTCTAAACATCTTAAACAACAAATACAAAAACAGAATTACCGTTATTAAAGAATACGGAAATGTTCCCAAAATTGAAGCGTACGGAGGTCAGCTAAACCAAGTATTTATGAACATTTTAGACAATGCTCAGTACGCTATTAAAGGCGAAGGAACAGTTAAGATAAGCGTTAATCAGGAAGGCGAAAACGTTGTAATAAAATTCTCCGACTCAGGAGAAGGTATCAAAGAAGAAGACATCAAAAAGGTATTTGAACCTTTCTTTACAACAAAACCGCCGGGACAAGGAACCGGTATGGGCATGTCTATTGCATATCGTGTTATTAAAAACCATAACGGAAATATCGACATTAAATCAAAATTGGGTGAAGGAACAACTTTTACACTTACTTTACCTATAAACAGCAAAAAAGAAAAAGAAATTCAGGAGTGCTAATTGATGGAAGAGAAAAAATACAAAATATTAATAGTAGATGACGAACCCGATAACTTGGCACTTTTATATAGAACTCTGCGCGGCAAATATGAAATCACAAAAGCAACGAGTGCGATTGAAGCTCTTGAAATATTAAAAAATCAGTCTTTTAACTGTATTTTATCTGACCACAAAATGCCGCAGATGGATGGCGTTGAGTTTTTAAGAAGAACTTATGAAGTCTGCCCAAACACAACAAGGTTGCTTGTTACAGCATATTCTGACGTTAAAATTCTAATTGATGCAATCAACTACGGTAAAATTTACAGATACATTAAAAAACCATTTAACCCTGATGAACTTTTGCACATTGTCGAAGCAAGTCTTGAATATCATCAACTGAAAGTTGACAATGAAAATTTGATTAAAGACCTGAAAGAACTTTTCTCGGGAACTATAAGAGCAATTATTGAAGCACTTGATGCAAAAGACTCTTTTACACTTGGCAGAAGCCGAAGAGTTACTTTTTATTCACTTAAAATGGTTGAAAGGCTTCATATAAACAATACCGAAAAAAGCAGAATTGAGCTTGCAGGACTTCTGCATGATATAGGTATGATAGGTGTTGCAGAGGATATATTAAATAAAAGCCAAAAGCTTACTCAAGAAGAATTTGAAGAAATCAAAAAGCACGTACAGCACTCTGTCAGAATTCTTGAAGACATTAAACAGCTTTATGAAGTTATTGAAATCATTAAGTATCACCACGAATACTACGACGGCAACGGCTATCCTTACGGGCTTAAGGGTGATGAAATCCCGCTTGGCTCAAGAATAATTGCGGTTGCGGACGCTTTTGACTCAATGGTTTCAGATAGAGCATACAGGCAAGGGCTTGACCCTCAAGAAGCAATGAGGATAATAGAAGAGCGCTCAGGCAGTCAATTTGACCCTGATTTAGTAAGATTATTTAAAGATGTCCTACCTGAAGCTCTAAGAGAAGTTAAAGAATACGAAGAAAAAGCAGGGAAAAAAGATATTTTCTCAACAGATGTATAGATAGGAACAAAAATTGAAAAGAACAGTTGAAGTATTTACGGGCGCATACGCCTCAGGCAAGAGTGAAACCTCTATAAATCGAGCATTACAATATGTTAAAAACAATAAAAAAATTACCTTGGTTGACTTAGACACGGTTGAACCTGCATATTGCATGCGACCTATTATCGGCGAATTAACACAAAGAGGGATAGATGTTATCGCTCAAACTGATTACTTTGGACTAGGTGAAGCCGGAAGCTATGTTACAGGAGAGCAAATCAACTGTCTTAATACACAAGGAGATATAATCATAGACGTGGGCTACGGTGCAACGGGGCTTGATACTTTAGATATTCTAAACGGCATTGAAAAAGAGGAAAATTTAAAAATATACCTTGTTGTCAACACTTCAAAATTTGAAACTCACGACAAAGAAAGTATTTTAGAATACATTGAATTCTCATCAGGTCTGAATAAAACCCCTTGGAAGAAATTTTCAGGCTTTATCTCAAATACCCATTTGTCTGACGAAACAACTGTTTCAGACATAATTCGAGGTTATGATTTAATGAAGGAAATATCTCAAGAAGTGAATATACCAATTGTTGCAATTGGCGCAGACAAGCGCTTTGAGTACGACTTTAAAAGCGGCAGCTATGATGATGTACCTGTTTGGTTTTATGAAAGATTAATGCCAAAAGCTTTGTGGTAATAATTAAAGCTATTCATACGCTTTAATTTTAAAAATTGTAATTCTCTCGTCTGCCAGCTCAATTCTTTTGATGTATTTTTCATCCTCGGGACGCTTTAAAATAATTGCAACAGCGGGTTTTAGTCCTGTCATGCGAGCATAATATAAAGACTGTCCGACACTTTCTGCCCACTTATGCGCCCAATCGTATTCAATTGCATATTCGTCAGTTAAACAATCTACCCTTGTTTTATCGCTCAAAACGTACTCAATTGTACCCTTGCAGTACTTTTGAACGTAATCTTTTTCTTTTATTTGATTATTTTGCACATAAGAAACAGGCTTAAAATTCTTGCTTAAACCGTCTTCGCTGTAAAAAAAATAACCCAAGACAAACGCAATTAAAGCAACAAATATTTTTATATGTCTTTTCTTAATTTTCATCTACGCCTTCTCAATCAAACAAACACACTGAACGCAAATTGCTTCACCCTGTCCAACAGAATCCACACCTTCATTTGTTTTAGCTTTTATTGAAATATCTCTTTGCGAAATATTTAAAATAGGCGCAAGCTTTTGTCTCATCTGCTCAATATAGGGCATTAGTTTAGGTTTTTGGCAAATTATATTTGAGTCTATATTTACAATTTTGTACCCGTTATCCTCAAGAATACTCATTGTTTTAATAAGCAAAACAACACTGCTTATATCCTTGAAGCTAATGTTATCATCGGGAAAATGAACTCCAATATCTCTTTCACCCATTGCACCCAAAATTGAATCAATAATGGCATGAATTAAAACATCCGCATCAGAATGCCCCAACAATCCCTTTTCATAAGGAATTTTAACTCCGCCTAATATTAAATCACGTCCTTCAACAAGTTTATGAAGGTCATAACCTATACCTATTCGCATAAAATATACCTTTCAACCATATCGCAAATGCCATCGTGCTTAATGTCATTACAAATCACACTTGCAGCGGTTTTAAGCTTTTGAGTAGCATTACCCATTGCAACTGCAATACCTGCTTCCTTAAGCATTTCATAGTCATTGTCATGATCACCCGATGCCATAATTTCTTCTTTTTTTATACCCCAATAATGTGCAAGAAACTTAAGTGCAGAGCCTTTTGTGGCATTAAGGTCAGTGATTTCCATATAATTTTTGTTCGAGCGGACAATCATAAGCTTTCCTTCGTACCTTTTTGAGGTCTTTCTTATAAGTTCCTGCATTAATTCTTCTTCCTCGACTATTGCAAGGAGTTTGCTGACATTTTTCAATTCAACTTCATCAAATGATTTTACCGCACGATACTCGACAAATCTGCCCTGACAGTATTCCTGCATCATTCTTTTGTTATCATCTTCAACAATTAATTCGTCATTATTATACAAATTTGTATGCACACCTTCTTCTCTTAAAAACTCGATGA
Source organism: Candidatus Gastranaerophilales bacterium (assembly GCA_944325665.1). Lineage (GTDB taxonomy): Bacteria > Cyanobacteriota > Vampirovibrionia > Gastranaerophilales > Gastranaerophilaceae > Galligastranaerophilus. Next base: position 43,991 of record CALVAY010000001.1, on the reverse strand, counting down.
CATCTCGAGCAAGTTCAACCTTAACAGGCGACTGCCAAAGGATTTCATCATTTAAGCGAACCATTGCACCTTGATAGCAAACAACAGGAGTATCGAGCCCCAAAAAATCCGCAACAGGCTTTGCACCTCTAAACATTCTCCCTGTTGCAAGCACCATTTTAGTTGATGTTTTTTTAACCTTTTCAATTGTATCGAGCATACGTTTTGAAAAAACATTTGTTTCATCAATAATAGTGCCGTCAATATCTGTTATCCAAAGCTTAATTTTACTCAAAAAAACCTCATTTCACATTTTATTGTTTTTATTATACAATAAAATCATAAGGTTAAGTATGGAGAGATATTATAAATTATGAACAAAGTGGAACGCCAAAGACCTCATGAACAAGACGAAGTTCAAAGAAGATCTAATTTTAATCCTGTTGAAGATAACTTTACACCCGAGCAGGCAGCACTTGAAGCTTCAAGATGTTTAAACTGCAAAAACCCTATGTGCCAAAAAGGCTGCCCTGTAAGCGTTAACATTCCTTCCTTTATTCAAAAGGTTAAAGAAGGAGATATTCAAGCAGCAGGCGAAATAATAAGAACATCAAACATGTTACCTTCTGTATGCGGAAGGGTTTGCCCTCAGGAAAGACAATGCGAAAGCAAATGTATTTTGGGAATTAAGGGTCAATCCGTTGCAATCGGTGCATTAGAAAGATATGTTGGCGATAATTCCGCTCCAAAAAGGGTTGAAATCAAAGAAAACAGAAGAAAAGTCGCAATAGTAGGCTCAGGCTGTGCAGGTATGTCAGCAGCGGCAGACCTTAGAAACGCAGGCTTTGAAGTTAGTGTTTTTGAAGCTCTTCACGAGCTTGGCGGCGTTTTAAGATACGGTATTCCGCCTTTTAGACTTCCAAGAACGGTTTTGGACAGAGAAATTGAAGGCTTAAAAGAAATAGGCGTTAAATTCTTCAAAAACGTAATTGTTGGTAAATCAATTACACTAAACCAACTAAAAGAAGAAGGCTATGACGCGATTTTCATCTGCTCGGGCGCAGGGCTTCCGAAAATGCTTGGCGTCCCCGGTGAAAACCTAAACGGCGTATATAGCGCAAATGAATTTTTAACTCGTGTAAACTTGATGCACGCTAATGATAAAAACAGCCCGACACCCCTTAAAGTAGGTAAAAGAGCAGCTATTATAGGCGGCGGTAACGTTGCAATGGATGCTGCAAGAACTGCCGTAAGGGTTGGTTATGAAGAAGTTTACATCGTTTACAGAAGAACAGAAGAAGAACTTCCTGCAAGAAAAGAGGAAATCCGCCACGCTAAAGAAGAAGGCATTATCTTCAAACTTCTTCACTCTCCTGTTGAAATCTTGGGAGAAGGCGGCTTTGTAAACGCTATTAAACTTGAAGTTATGGAACTTGGTGAACCTGATGAATCGGGAAGAAGAAGACCCGTTCCGACAGGCAAGTTTGACACCATGGATGTTGATGCGGTAATTGTTTCACTTGGTACAGGCCCGAACCCGATTATTCAACAAAGTGCAACAAAAGAAAATATCGATATTGAAACTGACAGAAAAGGCTACATTGTAATCAATGAAAACGGCGAAACATCAGTAAAAGATATCTATGCAGGCGGAGACGTTGCACCGAGAGGCGAATCAACCGCAATAAACGCAATGGGCGCAGGTAAAGTTGCTGCAAAAGCAATTATAGAAGCTCTTCAAGGCGTTACTGTTTAAAAAAAATTAACCCGCTCGCTTGAGCGGGTTTTTTAGTGCCTAATTTACACAAAATTCAATTTTTAATTTTTTATACTTAACAAGCCAATTTGCCCCCAAAAGCTCGTCTTCGTTAATTTTTAGATATTGCCAAGAAGAAATAAGCCCTGTTTTAACAAAATAGTCAAAAGTATTTTCAATTTTTTCTCTTATTAAATACGGTTTTATGTATTTATTGTGGCTTAAAATAAAGTCCACAGGCACTTTCAGCTTGAGTTTAAATTTGCCTTTATAAATTAAATAAGAGACAATTTGTGCCAAAAATTTTTCAAAATATTTATTTTTAAAATTAAGCTCGAAAAGCCCCCTTGGCATTAAAAAGCCGCAATCAAACTTTGCTTGAGGAATAAAAACCATCCACTCAAAACGCTTTATTTTCTTAAAACGAACTAAACCAAACGCACCAAGGGCCTCAAGTGAACGCAATATGCGTTTTTTGTCCTCGATTTTATAATTTTTCGAATTCTTTTTTATCCCACGCAAAAATAAAATATCGTCAGCACTTACGTTTATATATGAAAACTTGCTTTTTCTTTTTTGAAAAAGAGAATATAAAATGCACAAAACATCATCCGATAAAATATCCAAACAAGGTGAAAAGAGAAGTTTATAAGGATTTATAAATTTATTTGAAAATAAAACACAGGGGCAAAAAAGGTAATTATCGGAAAATTTTGGCTTTTCGACACTTAAAAAACACTCAAAAAGCCCCCAAGCAAGCTCATCTAAAAAGCTTGCAAGAAGGCTCGTTGATTTCGTGTGCAAAAGTACCTCAAGAGCGGCAAAAAAACTTGCAGGACTTTTCAGTTTGAAAATGACAACAATTTTTTTTGACCTTTCAATATATTTAATACTAACAAAAATTTTCTCGCTTATTTTTGCGTCAGGACAAACAAAGTTGCAAGAAATTTCACCCTCAAAGGCAATCGGCCTCACCCCCTTCGAGTTGTCTTTTACAAAAAAATCGAACACAAAAGCAGACTTTTGCGAGATTAAAAGCAATTTTAAGTATGCGAAGTATGCAAAAAATATTATTCCGAAAAATTCTTCAGACGGCAAAGTTCTTTTCATACAAGAATTTTACCCTTGTACGATAAATTTTACATTTACCTAAAATACTCAATTTTACTGTATTTTTACGCTGCCCTGTCTTAAAATTTTAATTTCATCATCAACGCATAAAACCACTGTTGAGGCTATGTTTTGGATATTTTCACTATATTTTGGCTCAATAATTTTTACCCTGTAGCCAAATTTTTCGCAAGCTTCCTTGTAATCCTTGCAGGGCAATTCATTTGAGATATTTAACGAAGTAGTTGCCAAAGTACAGCCTTCTACTTGAGTAGTTATTTCCCAAAAATTTTTACTGTTCGGAACTCTTATTCCAACAGTGTCAAAACCTGCACAAATTGAGGGCGGACAAAGATTTGAACGTTTAAAAATTAAAGTCAAAGCTCCGGGGAAAAATTCTTCCATAAGTCTTTTTGCTTGAGTAGAAATACCTAAGACATATTTTTCCAAATATTTTACATCATGACTCATTAAAATTAACGGTTTTGAACGGTCGCGGTTTTTTATTTCATATATTTTATCAATAGCTGAAATATCATTTGGTAAGCACCCCAATCCCCAGACAGTATCCGTCTGAAAGCCTACTACTTCACCTGTTTTAATTAATTTCTCCGACATTTTGCCGCCAATCTTTCGTATAATTCTTTCATATATTCAATTTTTAAGATAAATGAGGCAAGAATATAAACTAAAAGGCTTACAACGCTTACCAAGGAAAGCTTTATGACGCCCAAAATTAAACTCCAGTGAACAGATTTATCCCAAACGACACTTACAAAATCACCTGCCAAAAACGCCAAAAGACCCGCCAAAAGTATTTTTACGACTGTTCTTAAGAGCTTTCTGTAACCTATTGAGATTTTTTTCCTTAAAAGCAGGGCAAGGCAAGCGCCGTTAAATAGAGTAATTAGTGTTGTTGAAAGTGCAATACCGTTTATTCCAAAGGGTTTAACCAATATCCAGTTTAAAAATACCTTGAGCAAAATGCACGCCATAGCTATATAAAAGGGAGTTTTTGAATCGTTAAAAGAATAAAAAAGCCTTGTAGCGCTGTCCCTAAAGACATAAGGGATAATTGACAAGGAAATAAAGAACAAAATTTCAGAAACCATTAAAGTGGCATCTGAACCAAAAGCACCACGCTCAAGGGCAAGGCGAATAGCGTCCGTTCTTACAATGAAAATTAAAATCATAAGATATGTGCCCGCAAAGATAAGAGAGCCGACTCCTTTTGTAAAATAGTGCCTTACGCCGTCGTAATCTTTTTGTGCCACAAGTCTTGAAAACAAAGGGAAAAGCGGAACTAAAATTGCACTCAACAAAAGTCCCACAGGAAATTGGAAAATTCTGTTTGCATACCCAAAAGCAGTCCAAGCGCCTTCTTTTAAGCCCGATGAGAAAAACATATCGACATAAACACCTAATTGACCTATTGTAGAGCTTAAAAACGCGGGGAATAAAAGCTCTAAAAGTTCGTTAAAGTTTTTATTATGCAAAAAATCAAACGAGGGGCGATAGCCGTAACCAAGCATTCTTACCGCGGGCGACTGCAATATTAACTGTAAAAAACATCCGAAAGTCGTACCCACTGCAAGATAAAAACCGTTTGTATCACCTTTTGAGAAAAGCAGTACTGCAATTATCCCAAAAGAAACCATTGAGGGGGAAATATTCGGTAACAAAAACTTTTTATAAGTAACCAAAATACCGTAATAAAGCCCCAACACCGAACCCATAACCACCATGGGCGACATAATTTTCAAGTGATATGCAGCTAAATTCAACAGCTCCTCTGAGCCGTCGTTTATTATCACGCTCATAATTTCTTTTGGAAAGAAATAACATAAAATCGACAAAAACAAAAATAGAAGTATAGAGAAGGTTTCAAAAGTGTTAAACAGCTTTTTTACTTCAGGCTCGGGCTTTTTTGTAAAATCCTTAACCAATTTAGAAAAAACTGCAACCGTTGCAGAGTGAAAAGGCCCGCCGACACCGCCTAAGATGACAATTACAAGAGCGGGAATTTGATATGCAAAAAAGTAAGCATCGGATACAACGCTTGCACCATAATAATTTGCTACAACTATATCCCTTAGAAAACCTGCAACTTTAGATAAAAATATAATAACCGCAATCCACCAAGCCGCTCTTAAAAGCCCCGTGCCGTTTTGCTCTGCTTTTTGTACTTCACTCACCTTCTAAAACCTCAATTTGATATATAATAGATTTATTGGCATCTTTTTCTTCCAAAGGTTCAAATACAACAGTATTTAGCCCCTCTTTTAAGTATTTCGTAATGTCCATGCCTAAATTTTTTGCACTGTATGAGTTCATATCCGTTTCAAAAGTTTGGGAGTTAACTCTAAATTTAACTTTTGAAACTCTCTTATGGTTGTCAACCTTCAAAATCGCCTTGTTAAAAGCTTTCTTATCCCAGTAAAATTCAGTTTTATACTCAATTAAATAGGGATTGTAGAAAACTTCTTTTTTCATTGTGCCAAGAGTAATTTTACTGTAATAATGTTTTAAAATTTGTGCAAAATTATAACCGCTCTGTGCCATATAGCCCGCGCCATACTGGCTCATGCCAACACCGTGTCCAAAGCCTCCGCCCGTTATAACGAATTTTTCTTCGCAAGCTTCATTCACCATTTTTTCAAAGCTAAAAATGCTTTTTTCTTCGTCGTTGTCGGTTTTTTCATCCTTCTTTTGAACAACTTTATCTACAAAGAAATTACCGCTGTATAGCATTTGATTATTTTTCTTTAGAACTCTTCTTATAATCAGCTCTTTTTGAACTCTAAAAGTACCGTTTTTAAAGACAATTTCTATCTCAAGAGCTTTGCCTGAGTTACCTCTCTTTAAAACATTAATTTCTTTTAAATCTTTAAGAGTATAGCTTCCGTCAAATTTTGGCTGCACAAGACCGCTTTTTGACTGCTCTAAAAGAGTCTTGTTCAAAACTTTTTCAAGCTCGTCTTTTCCCCACTCGACACTCCATCTGTATCGCGGTGATTTAATATCATAGGAAAGTTGTTTTTTTGAATAATATTCTCTGACGTCCTCTTCTGACTTAAGCAAGGGTTGATTTTTATCGTCTGAAACCGAAACCAAATAAGGCTTTTGCTCTTTTGAATTAAGCCCGTAAACATTTTTCCAATCTTCTGTTATACCGCCCGAAGTTGAGCAGTAGAGGGCTAAAATCGGCTCGCCGTCATAAAGAGCAAAAATGCCCTTTGTCTGATTAACCGCTTTATCTGATATTTCACGGTTAGAATTTAGACCATAGTAAACCTGACAAGCGGTGGAATCACATACGTCATAATTTTTATAAGGGTTTTGCGGACGATTTACATAATTCCTTGCCGCAACGGCTTGTGCTTTTAGTGCCTCAAAACCGAATGAAACAGGCATTTCATTTGGTACAACACCGCCAAGGTATAGTTCGGAGTCTAATACATTAATTATATTAAACTTATCCGCTCTTGTACTTTTAAGCTCAATTAAGCCGCCATAGTAAGCAGGTGAGCCTTTTCTGTTTAAATCAACTATTGCGATTTTTTCTTTGGGTGTCAGAACTAAAGGGCCGTAAAGGTTTTGAAAATCCACCCCGTCATCAAGAGTAACTTTGAATTTTGAATTTTTTATCTCAACTGAAATTACACGATTTTTGGGTATATTGTATTGCTTATTTGATGCCATATCCACAAGCAAAATGTCATCCGGAGAAGAAAATTTTGCACTTGAGTGTTCGTACACGGAAAAGCTTTGGTTTGAAATTCCAACTCTTACAGTGGTTTTCTCCTCTTGGCAAAATGCATAATTGTTCAAGAAAAAACAAAAAAGCACTCCCAAAAATATAAACTTCAAAATTCCATTTACTAAAAATTTCATAATCAAATTTTACAATTAACATATTCTAATGTAAAATAAAAGTACTTGTTTGAGGTATTAAGGAGAATTTTTTAATGGCATCTGAAAATCTAAAAAAGTTCACTAACTCACAGCTTTTGAACTTTTGCATAGGCTTTTTTGGTCTGCAATTTGCTTGGCAAATGAGAATTATTTTATCAGGGCCGCTAACGGAGTCTTTTGGCGCAAGTCCTTTGCTTTTCGGACTAATTTGGCTTGCAGGGCCCGTAACGGGTATTGTTGTTCAGCCGATTATAGGCGCTCTCAGCGACAACACGGAAACTCCTTTTGGCAGAAGAATTCCCTACCTTATGGGCGGAGCAATTCTGGGTGCAATAGGATTATTCATCCTGCCTAACTCAGGGAACATAGCAAATTTACTTGGCACAAACGCCCCATGGTGGCTTGCATTGTTCATCGCAGCCATTATGATTTGGATTATCGATGCTTGCGTTAACGCAGCACAAGGCCCATACAGAGCACTTGTTCCGGATAATATGCCTCAAGAACAACACTCTGTGGCTAATTCCTACCTTAGCTTTGCAATCGGTTTAGGCTCGGTAATTGCTGCTGCAACAGCTCCGGTTTTAAAAATTGTCTTTAACTATCAAATGTCAACTTCAGCTCAATTTTATATGGCGGCAATAGCATTTTTACTTGGTATGACTTGGACCTGCCTTACTATAAAAGAAAGAAAGCTATCAAAGGCCGAATTACAAATTGAAGAACAAAACGCTCGAGAAGAAATTAAAAAATCTTTCTGGCAAAATATGGCTGACTTTTTTGCACTTTCACCCGAAGTTGCAAAAATATGCACTATTCAATTCTTCTCTTGGATTGGTGTTATGAGCCTTATGATATTCTTTACTCAATATGTAGTGCATATTATGTATCAGGTTCCGGATTTAACCGCTATACCGCAAGAGTTTCAAGCAAGCTATCAAGGTCTTGTTCTTGAAGGACAAAACTTCTCTTCACTTTGCTTTGCGGCATTTAACTTAATTTGCTTTATAGTTGCAATACCTTTGGGCAAATTAACTCAAAGCCACGGAAACAAAAAAATTCATTTTATAGCCCTTATTTTAATGGCATTAGCTTACATTTTCCTTGCATTTTTACAAAACAAGGTTTCAACAGTTGCGGCGATGATGTTAGCAGGCATAGGCTGGGCAAGCATTTTGGCACTTCCTTTTGCAATGCTTTCAAAATACATTAAAGAAGGTACGGAAGGCTCTGTTATGGGTATATTTAATATCTTTATTGCAGCACCGCAAGTGCTTGTGTGCACGATTTTAGCTTGGTTTATTAATATATCCTCAACAACGATAAACAATCTGCCCAATAATCATTATGAATATGCATTTTTGGTCGGTGCAATAATGCTTATTCTGGCGGCAGCAACTACTTTAACGGTAAAAGAAGATTAAAAAATTAACCCCTCTAAAATGAGGGGTTTTTAATTAAATTTGTTGCACATGTTTTTTGTTTGTTACATAATTTTACCGTAGTATTTACATTTTACATTAGAAGGAGAGCCAAATATGGTAAATGTAGCAATTAACGGCTTCGGCAGAATTGGCCGTAACACTTTAAGAGCCGCTATCAGAGAAGGTATCTATGACAAAATTAATTACGTTGCAATCAACGACCCGGGTTTAACACCTGCAAACGCAGCTCACGTATTCAAATATGACTCAGTTATGGGCAGATTTGACGGTACAGTTGAAGTAGTTGAAGACGGTCTTGTAATCAACGGTAAAAAAATTAAATTCTATTCAGAAAAAGATCCTGCACAACTTCCTTGGAAAGAACTAGGAGTAGAAGTTGTTGTTGAATCAACAGGTTTCTTTACAGATGCTACAAAAGCAAAAGCTCACATCGATGCAGGTGCTAAAAAAGTTATCATCTCTGCTCCTGCTAAAAATGAAGATAAAACAATCGTTCTAGGTGTTAACGACAACGAATACGATCCTGCTAAACATAACGTAATTTCAATGGCTTCTTGCACAACTAACTGCTTAGCTCCTGTTGCAAAAGTTCTTGATGAAAAATTCGGTATCGTTAAAGGCTTGATGACAACTGTTCACAGCTACACAGGCGACCAAAGAATTCTTGACGCAGGTCACAAAGATCCTCGTCGTGCTAGAGCAGGCGCTCTAAACATCGTTCCTACAACAACAGGTGCTGCTAAAGCTGTTGCATTAGTATTACCTCAATTACAAGGTAAATTAAACGGCTTCGCTATGAGAGTTCCTACTCCTGACGTATCAGTTGTTGACGTTGTTGTTGAAACATCTAAACCTGTTACGGTTGAAGCAGTTAACGCAGCATTAAAAGAAGCTGCTGACGGCAAAATCTTAGCTTACGAAGAACAACCTCTAGTTTCTTCTGACTTTATCGGTTCATCACAATCTTCAACAGTTGACGCTGCATTGACAATGACAATGGGCGACAACATGGTTAAAGTTGTTTCTTGGTACGATAACGAAATGGGCTACTCAACAAGATTGGCTGAAACTACATTAATGGTAGCAAGCAAACTTTAATCGAACCTTAGTGCGATGCACTTGGTGAGATAAAGTTTGCCAAGGTGTGTGAGTCCGTGGCGGCTGCGATGAGCAGGCGGACAGGACGACACCGTACACTGAAACCGAGTGAGCATAGTGGAAACACTTAGCGAACGAAGGTTGAAGCCAAGGTGTGTGAGTCCGTGGCGGCTGCGATGAGCAGGCGAACAGGACGACACCGTACCCCAAACTTTAATAAAACCCTAGTGCGATGCACTTGGTGAGATAAATTTTAAACCCGCAAGAGGAAACTCCTGCGGGTTTTTTCATTACCTAACAACAACTACTTATTACTCAATTTAATCTGTATGTCTTCTAATAATTTTCTATTTATTGCAAGTAAATCCGAAATTAATGCCAAAAGACCGCAATGAAAAGAAAGAATAAACAATATTGCGCATAAAATAAGTGATTGAATATGTCCTTGCCCGTCTCCCATTAAATAATAGTAAATAAACCTAAGTCCTATAACAAAAGCGCAAGCAAAGAGTAATAACGCAAAAAATGCAAAAAACCTAAAAGGTCGATATATGATAAATATTCTTACCATAGTTATAATTGAGCGCAAAATATAGCTAAAATTATTTTTAACCAACCTTGAAGCTCTTAAATCTTCATTCACCCTTATTGGAATACACTCTATTTTTAAACCCTTTTTCTGCGCCTGAATAATAGTTTCAAGCGTGTATGTATAATTGTCAAAAACATTTAACGACTTTGCGCAATGAGAACTAAACGCCCTAAACCCGCTTGGGGCGTCTTCAACATTCGAACCAGAAACTTTTCTCATAACACTTGAGCCTAATTTTTGGAAAAACTTTTTCGAAAGCGAAAAATGTTTTATTTTATCTATCGGACGAGTTCCGATTGCCATATCGGCAGTTTTATCTAAAATTGGCTTGATTAACTTTTCTATATCCAATGCACAATATTGATTATCCGCATCAAGATTAACTATGATATCTGCGCCCATGTTTAAGGCTTCATTTAAACCTGTTGAAAAAGCACGCGCAAGCCCAAGATTTCTCTTATGTGAAACAACCTTATTAACGCCCCAGCTCTTTGCTAAATCAACCGTTTTATCACAAGAGCCGTCATCTACAATTAGAATTTCTATACTATCAACACCGCAAATAGACTTTGGAATAGCATTAAGCGTGGTTAAAATCGTTTGCTCCTCGTTGTAACAAGGTATTTGAATAACTAATTTCATAGGATAATTCTACACCAAACAGAGGATTTTTGATACAAAAAAGTAAATCGTGGAAAAATACATCCGATACAAAAAACATAAGAGAGAAAACATACTAAAACACACCATATATTAACTTTATTGTCATCCTTGTTAAGCCATTGTTTTTAAAACTTGGCTTTTTTTTATGCCAAAAAATAGTATATTGTTAAGAAATATTAAGACAAAATATATACTCCTAGGCTATTGATTTTATTGTGTTTTTGGGCAATTATAATATTTAAAATTCAAAAAAGTATATAATTTTTAAATATCACTAGCAAAAAATATTAATTTCATGTTTTATATAGTAAAGCTCAAAACACGAGTTAATTTTTAAGGAGATTAAATGAGCAACAACATCCCAAATATGAATGCAGTTGGTCCGATAGGCTACAATCCTCAAGGTGCTAAACAATCACCCCAAGGTCAAGCTGAAAACACTGAACCTGCTCAAGTAGAAAATACACAAAATAATGATCCCCTTAAATTTGTACCCGGTGATCAATACGGTCGTGCTATGGTAAATCAGGCTCAAGGTGTACAAAAAGCACCCTCTGTTAATCCTCAAAACATTCAGGATGACATTTTTACATTCCAATTAATGCAGGAATTTACTCAAGATTTAATTCAAGGATATATTCAAAAAGGCGTAACCCCGCAAGAAGCTCAACGTATGGCTTTAATTACGACTGATGTTCTTCTTAACCCCACGCCAACTAACACTGCCCAAGTATAACAATCTTCCAAAACGCTTGATTTAAAAACTTTAAGTGCAATAATTTATTGTGTAAGTTTTCTGAGGTTTTTATGTCAAACTTAGTTTATTTTCTTGGGGGAAAAGCTTATATAAATATCACTAACGCCTGCACAAATTCGTGCAAATTTTGCGTGAGAGATATTAAAGACAATGTCAAAGGTGCAAACTTATGGCTTGACGTGCAAAACGTCAAAGCAGATGATGTTATAGAACAAATTAAAAACTCCGCCCAAAAAGTACTTGAAGGCGGAGAAATTATTTTTTGCGGATACGGCGAACCGCTTATAAAATTTGAAGAAGTTAAAAAAGTTTGCGAATACCTAAGAAAAGAGATGCCCGAGTTAAAAATAAGAATTAATACAAACGGACACGGCAACTTTGTTAACAAAAAGAATATTGTTCCGGAGCTAAAAGGGCTAATAGACTCTATTTCTATCAGCTTAAATGCTCAAAATGAAGATTTATACAACAGATTATCTCAACCAAAATTTGAAGGAGCTTATCAGGCTATGCTTGACTTTGCACAAGAGTGCACAAAGTGCGGTATAGACACCACAATGAGCGTTGTTTCAAAGTTTAGAGAAGATGAATATGAATTAGACCTGAAAAAATGCGAAGAAATTGCAAAAAATACAGGTGCAAAATTCAGAAACAGAGAATGGATAAAAGAAGGTTATTAATATAAACGGAAAGGTTAAAAAATGAACGTACTTGACAAAATTATGAAACCTAAATCAGTAGCGGTTATTGGTGCTTCAACAAAGCCCAAAACAATCGGTTCTGAAATAATGCAAAGACTAAGAGATTATAAATTCAATGGAAATATCTATCCTATCAACCCAAAAGGCGGTATGATTGAAGGTTTCCAAGCATACACTTCAATTAACGAAGTACCAGGCGAAGTTGACTTAGCAGTAATTGTAGTTAATTCAAAATTCGTACTTGATACAATTGACCAATGCCACAATAAAGGCATCAAAGGGCTTTGCATAATCACAGCAGGCTTTAAAGAAACAGGTAGAGAAGGTGCTGAGCTTGAACGTCAACTTCTTCAAAAAGTACGCGAATACGGTATGAGATGCGTAGGCCCTAACTGCTTAGGTGTTTTAAACACAAATGATGACATCAGAATGGATGCTACATTTGCCGAATCTCTTCCCGTTAAAGGCGACATCGGTTTTGTTTCTCAATCAGGTGCGCTTGGCGGCGGTATTTTAAATATTTTAAAAGACTTAAACCTTGGTTTTGCTCAATTTGTTTCAATCGGTAACCAAGCTGATATTAATGCTGAAACAATGCTTGAATACTGGGAAAATGACGATGATGTAAAACAAATTCTTCTATATATGGAATCAATCCAAAACCCTCAAAACTTTAGAAAACTTGCTTCAAGAATTACAAAGAAAAAACCAATTTTAGCTCTTAAAGCAGGTCGCTCTGCGGCAGGAGCTTCAGCTGCAAGTTCTCACACAGGTTCTCTTGCAGGTGCGGATAAAGCAGCTGCTGCACTTTTAAAACAATCAGGCGTTATAAGAGAATTCTCACTTAAAAACCTTTTTGCTAACGCAAAAGCATTCTCTAACTGCCCGATTCCAAAAGGCAACAGAGTAGCTATCATTACAAACTCAGGCGGCCCCGGTATTATGGCAACCGATGCTGTTTGTGAATCAGGTATGCAAATGGCACAAATTACAGATGAAACAAAAGAAAAACTAAGAAGCTTCTTGCCATCAGCTGCATCTGTTAAAAACCCGATTGATATGATAGCATCAGCTCCGATTGAGCACTACAAGCAAACTCTTGAAACAGTTCTTCAAGATGAAAACGTAGATATGATAGCTGTAATTTACTTACCGTTCTTAGGTTTAAAAGATATCGACGTTGCTCAAGCGTTGATGGAAATTAAGGCTAAAAATCCTCAAAAACCAATCATCGGCGTATTTATGACAACATCTGACTTCTTTGTAAAAATTTCAAATATGGAAGTTAATATGCCATTTTATATGTACGCCGAAGAAGCAGCTGAGGCTATGACAAGACTTGATCAGCAACGTCAATGGATGGAAAAACCCGAAGGTAAAATTCCAAGCTATAATGTAGATAAAGCTAAAGTTGAAGCTATTATCAAAAATTCCCTAAAAGAAGGCAGAGCTCAACTTACAACTTTAGAATCAATCGATGTGCTTGAAGCATACGGTATTAGAGCTTGCAAATACGGTTTAGCCACAAACGAAGAAGAAGTTGCAAAACTCGGTAATGAAATCGGCTACCCTGTTGTTATGAAAATGACTTCAAAAACTACTTCACACAAAACTGATGTTGGCGGCGTAGTTGTAAATATTAAAGACGAAGAACAACTAAGAAGCGAATACAAAGCACTTCTTGAAAGACTAAAAGCAAAAGGACTTTTGGAAGGTCTTGAAGGTGTAATCATCCAAGAAATGGTTAAAGGTTCTCGCGAAATGGTTTGCGGTATTGCAACAGACCCGCAATACGGTCCTATGATGATGTTCGGTCTTGGCGGCGTATTCGTTGAAGTTATGAAAGACGTAACATTCAGAATTGCACCGTTAACTGATAACGACGCAATGGAAATGATTAAATCAGTTAAAGCTTACAAACTTCTTGAAGGTGCAAGAGGTACAAAACCTGCGCAAATCGAACAAATTCAAGAAACACTTTTGAGATTATCTCAACTTGTTAATGACTTTAAATTCATCGACGAATTAGACATTAACCCGCTGTTAATTTCTGAAAAAACAGGCGAAGGTATCGCAGTTGACGGACGTATCAAAGTTCGCATAGAAGAAGCTAAAAAAGCCCTGGGCTGCGATGACACCTGTGCTTGTGCAAAATAATCAATAACCGTAATTCACATCAAATTCCCCGCAAGGATAGCTTGCGGGGAATTTTACTTTATTAACAGGATAAAAGCACCCTAATCATAAAACTGAAAACGAAATACGGTTAGCTTAAACGATGTTAAATTTTGTAAAAAACAGTTTTTATATTTAAGTTTTTGTTTGCCTGCTGTCGATAGAAAGTAAGTAAGCTGCAGGAGTGTGTAAAAAAATAGAATTTAAATTTATTAAAATCGGAAATGATTCATCAAGCGCCGGTGTGAAAGCGGGCGGTAATTCTAATTTTATAAAAACAGAAAACTACGCGGAAATAAACAGCGCTAATAACGCAGCGCCTTCACAATCATCCGAAGAAAACCTGCAAAAAGCGGAAATATCCGAAGAAGATATAGGAGAAGAAAAACAAAACAAACAAAACAGCGAGGCCGTTACGGACATTCCCGAAAGTATCCCCGAGCCTCCTGTAAATGGCGTGTCTAAAAAAAGCATAGACGGTGCGGTATCGTATAAAAAAGAAATTATCTAATATTCTGACAGAGAAATCGGGAATACCCCTATGTATCGTGAAACTATAGAGTATGATGACGGTACTGTTATTACTAATATTTATGACGGCGATAAACTGGTTAAAAGTATAGAGGATAAATACAGCGGCGACCCGAATAATCCTGAGCATAAAGATACAAGGGATACTGTTACATATTATTATGATGAAGAAGGAAATGTTTCATATAAAAGCAAAAGAATCGGCCAGCAGGAGTATTTGGGCGAAGTCGGCTGGGTAGACCATCTTGGAAAAAGCGAGAAAATATTCTACGATGAAGATGGTAATGAAATAAGGGAGATGATGTACAATCCCGAAACAGGAAAAGTTGAAAAAAGTGATGAATGGGAAAAACTCAATCATGACGCTTCCCTATATACGCCGGGAGCAATGAGATGGTTTGACACCGAAAATAATTATTTAGGATATACATTGCCCGCGGAATCAAGACTAAATGAGTATGACACCGGCAGGGATTCAAAATACGACCTAAAACCGTGGGAAAGATAATTTTCCGGCATGGTGTATTATAAGAATCAATAAATAATTGTGTTCAATAACACCTTTTGTCTTATATATTTATATCACCGTTCCGTCGGGCCGGCCGCTTATTTGTGTTACTTTTCCATCCGGGCGGAATTCTCTTAAAACAGCTTCACCCTTGTTGTTTCTTACAAATTCCCTTACCGTTGTGCCGTCTTTTTGGTATTCAATAAACCTTGAAGAAATAAATTCACCCGTTTTTGAATAATTTTGAAAAAGTTCGCTCGTTTTTGTTTTGCCATCCGGGTAATAGCAGGCGAAAGCACCGGTTAAAGCGTCTTTTGACTCTTTTAATGTTCCGTTTTTGTCAAATTTATAGTAGTTTCCTGTTATTTTATCGCTTACTATTTTGTCGCCGGCAAAGTTTTCATATATAACGGTACCTGTTTTGCTGTCTGTTACCGACCTTTCAAATAATCCTATTCCCGGAATAAAGCTTTCCTGCACCTGTGCGCCGTTTGAATTTATATATGCTCTTTCAAGCAGCTCCCCGGTAGAATCTTTTTGCTCTTTTATTATTTTTACCATAGGAGCATTGTAAGCGCCCAGTGCGTCGAGAGATTTTTGTAAATCCTTGGGTGTGCCGGAATCAATGCTTTTTGCTGCATTTTTAAGTATATCAGCTGCGCTGTCCTGTGCATTTGTACTGATTTTATTTATAAAACCTTTATTTTTTAGTCCGGGTATTTTCATTTTGTCTCCTTTTTGTTGCATAAAATACAAAACATGTGAATACAAAAAATTGCCGCAGAATTTAACAAAAATTTATATATCCTCACACTAGCCTTCAGGGCAGTGTTTTAGACTAAATAATAATCCATGTGGTTAATTCTTATGGGTTATATTTTTTTTCGTTTTATGATATAAAAGTTATATTAGAAAAATCGGAGGCAATAGATATGGCAAAAGAAAAAGTGGGGCAATTTGTATTTATGCTGCACTCTCACCTCCCCTATTACAGAATGGCCGGTATGTGGCCTTTTGGGGAAGAAAACTTGTACGAATGTATGGCAGAAACATACGTTCCTCTTTTGCAAATAATTTCCGAGTTATATGACGAAGGAATTAAAGCAAAGCTTACAGTAGGTATCACGCCAATTTTGGCAGAGCAACTTAACGATGAGCACTTAAAAGAAGGCTTTATCAAATACTTAGACTCACGAATTGAAGCCGTATCAGGGGATTTGGAAAGATATCCCGATCCTAAAGTTGCACACTCACAACACTTAAAATATCTTGCAAAATATTATTACGATTGGTTTAACCACATCAAAGATTTGTTTATCAACAAATTCAACAAAGACCTTATTGCAGGATTTAAAAAATACCAAGAGCTTGAGTGTATCGAGATAACAACATCCGGTGCAACTCACGGTTTCTCACCGCTTTTGGCAACTGATACTAACTTAAATGCACAGTTTAAAGTAGGTTCGGATACTACAAAAAGACTTTTCGGCAAAAAAGCAAAAGGCTGCTGGCTGCCTGAATGTGCATACAGACAAGGTTATGAGTTTATAGGCAAAGACGGCAAGAAAAAATGGCGTCCTGCAATTGAAGTTACACTTCAAAACAATGACATAGAATACTTCTTTACCGAATCACACGTTATTGAAGGCGGTAATTCAATCGGTAACAGAAGAACAATCGGAGTTTACGGAAATATTGAATATATTCCTCTTCCACAGAGGGAAAAAACAGGCTACGACACATACAGTGCTTACTGGTTGCCTGATGCACAAGTAGCCGTGATGGGTAGAAATGATAGAGCAGGTTTCCAAGTATGGTCAGCAGCAGACGGTTACCCCGGTGATGGCTGCTACCGTGAATTCCACAGAAAAGACCCGAATTCAGGTATGCACTACTGGAGAATTACATCATCTACAACAGATTTAGGCGACAAAATGTTGTATGATCCTGTACTTGCTATGAATCAGGTTAATTCAAACTCAGACCACTACACAACTTTGATTTACCACCTACTAAACGATTACAAAATGGCAAACAACGGTAAAGAAGGTCTTGTAATGGTATCATTCGATACGGAATTATACGGACACTGGTGGTTTGAAGGAGTTGAGTTTATTAAACAAGTTATCAAAAAATTCAACCAATACTTACCTGAAGTTGAAAGAATGACAGCAGGCGAATACTTAAAAGCTCATCCGCCGACCGAAGCTATTCAAATCCCGGAATCAAGCTGGGGTCAGGGCGGACACTTCTGGGTATGGCAAAACCATTTGACAGAATGGATGTGGCCAATTATCCATGCCTGCGAAAAAAGAATAATCGATATCGTTGCAAAATACGAAAAACAGCCTGAAGACAAGCTTTTATTAAGAGCTCTAAATCAACTTGCAAGAGAAAATCTTCTTCTTCAAAGTTCAGACTGGCCGTTCTTAATTACAACTTGGCAGGCTAAAGACTACGCAACCGACAGATTTAGAGAGCACGTCGAAAGATTTGAAAAAATTGCCGATATGATTGAAAATAACGCTATCGACAACGACGAACTTGTAAAAATCGAATCAATCGACAACTGCTTTCCTGTTATAGATTACAGAGTATATCTGCCGATTGAAGAAGGTGTAATTCCTCAACAGGAAAAGAAACTTGCACCTCTATATCAAAACTAAAATTAAAGCCCCTTTTAAAGGGGCTTTTTTTTAAAACTTAAATAACTCTTGAGCATTAAAGTAGAATATCTTATCTCTTAGCTCTTTTTTGTTTTTATACCCTTCAAGAATATCTAAAACTCGCTGAATTGAAGCTAAATATGCCTTCTTTGCAGCGTGTTTGGACTTCGCCCTCTGCCCGAAACAACCAAGCGGAGCATCGGTTGAAAATAAAATCTTGTTTTCGCCTCCGTATTTTTCTGCAACGTCAAGCAAATCTTTAATGCTCGGCGCTTCTTTTATAAATCTGTCATTATAAGTATCAACCCAAGAAATATCCATATAAATATTTGCACACTTTGTTATAAGCGAATCCTTAAAGTGCGAAATTGCCTTTATGTGCGCTTCTTTTGAACCGGCTCCCATATGAACAAAAACAAACGGCACTTGGGGAAACTTTTTTGCCAGTTTAAAAATGTGGTCAACGTCAGCAAAATAGCAGCCTTCAGAATGAAAAACACAGGGCAGATTATATTTTTGGGCTAATTTTATATAATCCAGATACTTTTTTTCATCCTCTAAAACCGATAACTCCATCGCCCTCGGATGAAACTTTAAGCCTACGTAAGTATTTGGATAGTCCTGCAATAATTTTTCTATGTTATCAGTACAACCGCAAGTTAAATTAGGCTCGCAAACCAAAAGTGCAAGATAGCGGCTGTCATTTTTAATGTAGTCTAAAAGTGCCTTATTTCCCTCAATTTCATCTGATAATTTATCCTGAAAAATACAATCGAGATTTGAAACAATAATTTTGTCCTGCTTTCTTAAAAAAATGTCCAAATCACTTTTTGTAAAGAACGCTGAATTTTCCCAAACACCCAAATGCGCGTGAGAATCACAAAATTTTTCCAGATTTTTTGCAAAAAAACGTTTCACCTTGCCTCAAAAATAAAAATTTTATACAAAAATTATTTTATATTGATGTTTTATTATAGTAAAATATTTAAAAAAAGGGAATTGTATGGAAAAGATATCTCAAAAAGTTTGCGTAATAAATCATCCTGTAATTAAGCATAATTTAAGCGTTTTAAGGGATGAAAACACTGACGGAGAAAAATTCAGATGCGCATTAAAGCGAATTTCGTATGCTGTTTTTCTTGAAGCTACAAAGAATTTGCCCACTGAGAAAAAGCAAATCCAAACACCCATTTGCCCTTGCGAATGCGAGGTTATTAAAGAAGATTTAAACTTAATTATTGCTCCTATTCTAAGAGCAGGAGTAATGTTTTGCGAAGTAGCGCAAGAGATGATGCCTCAAGCACACGTTCATCACCTTGGTATGTACAGGGACGAGAGAACACTTCAGCCTGTTTGGTACTACAACAAAACAAGCAAAGTGCCAAAAGACCCTGAAAACACTTATGTTTTCGTACTTGACCCAATGCTTGCAACAGGAAACTCGGGAGTTGACGGAGTCGGCAACTTTGTTAAAAAAGGCATACCTCAAAAAAATATCACCTTCGTTTGCCTTCTTGCAGCTCCTTGCGGAATTGAAAAGCTAACATCAACTTATCCTGACATAAATGTTATAACTTGCTCAATCGACAAAGAATTAAACGCAAAAGGCTACATTGTTCCCGGTCTTGGCGATGCAGGCGACAGAATATTTAACACGTAAAAAAAATATAAATATTGACTTGAATACCTGATTTTGTTGTATAATTTTTGTTAAAAGAGGATTATAGGAACAAAATTCGTGTTTGATTTTAATTGTGATTGTGCTCAGGAATATGGAATTTACAAAAACGAGAAAGAGCTTGAAATAGCTCAATATGTAAGCTCGATTAATATTGCGGCAGGTTTCCACGCAGGCGACCCGTTAAGTATTAAAAAAGCTCTTAATTTTGCAAAAGAGCACGACGTAACAGTTGGCGCTCACATTGGTTATCAAGACATTCAAGGTTTTGGCTCAAGAAAAGTCGAATTAAGCGATGAAGAAATTGAAACCACTGTTTTATACCAAATTGGCGCAATTACTTCTTTTGCAAACGCTCTTAATCTTGAAATTGAACATGTAAGATTACATGGAGCTATGAAGGACGAGTTAAATAACAATATAGAATTTGCAAAAAAAGTAGCTTCAGCGGTGAAAATTTTTAACCCTTGGTTAAATTTATACGTTAACAACCCTGAAACAAAAGAAATTTTAGAAAAAGAAATAGGCATTAAGTGTGCTCTGGAAGTTGCTTTCGAGGATTTAGGCTCAATCAGAGCTATCCGCGAACTTGATTTTAAGCCCGATACAATTCACTTTAAAACCTTAGAGGGCGCAAAACAGGCAAGAGAAGTGCTTAAGCCTACACCTGTGAATTACAATCGTGTTGGAGGTCAAATTTAAACAATGAAAATATTTAAAAGAAAAGTCAAAATGCCTAAAGACGCTATCTGGCTTGTACCGGGGCTTAAAGTCAAAAGGTGGTTTGCGCTGATTATAATAGGCTCAATTTTAGCTGCCCTTGGCGTTACCTTCCTGTTTAAGCTGCAACCCATTTATTTCATTGTTGAAACAGCAAAGAAAATTGTCAACTTTATGCCTCCCGAGCCTGTTGGTATAGCTTGCATTTTACTTGGTGCAGTTATTTTCATTCAAGCATGGAAAAAAACAAACTTTATGTCCTTTGGACTTAATGAAGAAAGAAAGCAAAAATCATTGGGCGAGGTTGTATATCGCAAAATGAAACTTGACCACGGCCCAAAAATTGTTGCCGTTGGCGGTGGTACAGGTCTTTCTACAATGCTTAAAGGACTAAAGAAAATTACAAATAATATTACAGCCATTGTAACAGTTGGTGATGACGGCGGTTCTTCAGGCAGATTGCGTGAAGAGATGGGCGTTTTACCCCCCGGAGACATCAGAAACTGTATCGCTGCATTAGCGGATGATGAGGATATTGTTACAAAATTATTCCAATACAGATTTAAAACAGGCGAAGGGCTTGAAGGACACAGTTTCGGCAACCTGTTTTTAACTGCTATGACTAACATTTGCGGCGATATGGTAAGCGCAATTAAAGAATGCTCAAAAGTTCTTTTAATCAGAGGACGAGTATTGCCCGCAACAACAGATGATATGCGACTTGTTGCCAAAATGGAAGACGGCTCGATTGTTAAAGGCGAAAGCAGAATTCCAGAAGTCGGCAAAAAGATTATAGAATTATCTTGCGAACCAAAAGTTTGCAGACCTACTCAAGATGTAATTGAGGCAATAAATAACGCAGATTTAATTGTTTTAGGCCCCGGAAGCCTATATACTTCAATTACACCTAATTTATTGGTAAAAGAAATTTCCGCAGCAATTTTAAATTCTAAAGCTAAGAAAATCTACATCTGCAACATCATGACTCAACCGGGTGAAACGGATAACTACTCGGCAGCAGACCACGCAGAGGTTTTATTCAAGCACTCTAAACTTGCAACGGGAATATGTGATAAGAAATTATTTGACGCCATTTTGGTTAACAATTTTACACCGCAAAACCTTGCTCAAAAATACGAAGAAGCTGGCAGCTTGCCTGTTGAAGTTGACAGCACAAGAATCAAGAAAATGGGGCTTGAAATTGTTTCCAATAAATTAATTGAAGATAACAAAGAAGGACTTGTTCGACACTCACCTTCAAGACTTGCTAAGGCAATTTACTGGTGGTATCGAAAATCATCTTCAAAAAAACATGGGCAAAAATAATAACTTATGAGATTAACAGCAAAAAAAATAATAGATTATAAAAAGCAAAACAAAAAAATTACGGCACTGACTGCCTATGATTATTCAACCGCAAAATATTTTGACAAGGCAAATGTTGATATTATTCTTGTTGGTGATTCACTTGCGCAAGTTGCTCTCGGGTACGACTCGACAACAAAAGTAAGCCTTGAGGAGATGCTTGTATTTACTAAAGCCGTTTCAAGAGGCGTGCAAAATGCTCTTGTAGTTGGAGATATGCCATTTATGTCATATCAAATCTCAACTCAGGAAGCGACGAAAAACGCAGGCGAATTCATTAAATCCGGTGCTCAAGCAGTCAAAATTGAAGGTGCAAGCCCATATATTATTGAAACAATCAAACATATTGTTCAAAGCGGCATTCCGGTTATGGGGCATTTAGGCTTCACTCCGCAGTACATAAACACAATTGGCGGGCATTTTGTTTCAGGTAAAAATCTCGAAACAACTCTTGAAATTCTAAAGGCAGCAAAAAAGCTTGAAGAAGCAGGGGTGTTTTCAATAGTTCTTGAAATGGTGCCGACACAAAGTGCTAAGTTTATTTCAGAGAATTTAGATGTTCCTACAATCGGAATAGGGGCGGGGAAATTCTGTGATGGTCAAATACTTGTAAGTGATGATGCTCTTGGAAAATATGATAATTTCTGCCCAAAATTTGCAAAACAGTATGTAAATTTAAAAGAAGAAATTTCAAAAGCAGCACAGAATTATGTTAAAGATGTACTGGAAGGCAATTTTCCAAATGATGAGCAAAGTTTTGCACTAAGCGAAGATGAGGCGAAAAAACTTGAAAATTATACACAAAATTAACGAATTAAGAGAAATTATAAAAAATCAACACGGCTCAATTGGACTTGTTCCGACCATGGGCGCACTGCATTTGGGACATGGCAGTTTAATCAAAAAAAGTGTTGAGCAGAATGACTTCACAGTGGTAAGCGTTTTTGTTAACCCTGTCCAATTTGGCATAAATGAAGATTTTGATAAATACCCGAGAACTCTTGAAAAAGATGCAAAATTATGCAAAGAATTAGGCGCAGACGTTGTTTTTGCACCCTCGGCAGATGAAATGTATCAAGATACGCAAGAGTTAACTTTGGTTTGCCCGCCATACTCCGCTATAAATAAACTTTGCGGTAAAAGCCGCCCCGGGCATTTTGACGGCGTTGCAACGGTTGTATCAAAGCTTTTTAATATAACAAAGTGTGATAAGGCCTATTTTGGGCAAAAAGACGCTCAGCAGCTTTTTATAATCAAAAAAATGGTTAAAGATTTAAACTTTGATGTTGAAATTATTCCTTGCCCTATTATAAGAGAAGAAGACGGGCTTGCACTTTCCAGCAGAAACAGCTATATTGAAGAAAGCAAAAGAGCTGATGCGCTAAAATTAAGCAAAGCGCTAAAATGGGCAAAAGAATTGTGGCAGAAGGGAATAAAAGATAAGCAGACCTTGTGCGATAATGCTCTTAAGATATTGGAAGGTTTAGATGTTGATTATGTTGAAATAGTTGACCCTGAAACTTTTGAAGATTACAAAGAAGGAGACAAAAGAGCTTTAATGCTTATTGCAGCAAAAGTTTCCCCATCCAACACAAGACTTATAGACAACATGGAATTATAAGAAAACATGAAAAAAATTTATACTCTGTTATATAATTTTTTGACAATTTTAAAAGTCCTCTGTCCTATAATTTCTTTTTTGTATGCTCTAATGTGGTTTATACCGTTTTTTGACAGAACGCTTTTCTTAAGTTTAAACGGTCCTTTTGAACCTTTTGCAATTATAGTGAGAGAGCTTCACCCTTCAGCAATCATTTTTCAGGGCGAAGTTATCGATATGTCATACATAATCTCATCCGCCCTCTTTATAGGTTTTCACTATATTTTTGGCTTTTTTGCAAATAAAATGGGCGATTTATACAATTACGATGAAATTTTAAAAATTCGAAAACAAGACCGCGAAGTTAAAGAAATGAACACCGTAATTAAACGCGAGTATGAAAGAGAAATGACCAATTACAGCAGGTTTACTTTACTCTTTAATCTTATTTTAAACCCTGCTTATGATAAAACCGCAAAAAGAAAAAATGAATTTAACCTTTTAAAAAAGGATTTCTACGCACATTTAGTTAAGAAAATAAGTTCGAAATACAAAAATGCCAAAGGTATCATGTCCGATAAAATGTTTTTGGTTTGCGAAGATTTCGAACATTTTGACCAGTTTATAGAAAAATTTGTCGAAGAGGTAAAAATCTTTATTCTTGAAAACATAGAAAAAGACATTACAACAGATTTTTGTCTTTCAATAGACGCCATTAAGCCGGAAAGAAATATCTTTAAGGCAATGGAATTTTTAGAAAAAATAGACTCCTTTAACTATAAAAATTCCGTCATCGCAACATCAGCATTTAAGCACAAATATGAAAAAGACATAAATTCCAGATTTGTTGTTGTTCCAATTGGCACTTCCAGATTTTTTGAAGAACCTGATGATTTTGAAGACTTCGAGCTATACAAACTCAA
Organism: Candidatus Gastranaerophilales bacterium; assembly: GCA_944325665.1. Taxonomy (GTDB): domain Bacteria; phylum Cyanobacteriota; class Vampirovibrionia; order Gastranaerophilales; family Gastranaerophilaceae; genus Galligastranaerophilus. The sequence goes on along the minus strand of CALVAY010000001.1, from coordinate 19,809 downwards.
AAGAAGACCTGCCAAAAAATTCTAGGAATCCGTTTTTACTTTGAAAGCAGGAGTTGCGTCGTTAAATATAATTTTTGCGTTGTTAATCAAATGTTTTTCTTTTACTGTTTTTAAGTAATCCTTTGTCAAAATACAGCTCGACACAACACAGTTAAAGTTTTTATCCTCTATATATTGCTTAAAATAGTTGTAATTAATAAAAAAGCTCTTTATTTTCACATACAAATTCCATTTTTTAACCCTTTTGTTAAGGTTTAGAGCAATATATTTCAAAGCATCAGAAAAATATATCTCAAATGTAGGTTCAAAAACAAAATCTAAAACATAATCAATATTATTATATGTAGATACGCAAAAATAACCGTAAACCTTATTTTCGCTTTCATCCTCCAAAACATAAGAATAGCTGATTTTCTGAGCTAACCCGCGGGCAAATTCGGGATTGAACTGTCTTGCATTTCTTGAAAAAGAAATTTTTTGATAAGAATTTATATTTGTATTAAAAAGTCTTGCAACATCATAAGCATTTTCATTTTTATAAGGTTTAAAGCCTTCAAAATGCTCTTGAATTTCATATTTAACATCTTCATTTGTAATTTTATACAAATACTCGTTAGCTGACTTTCTAAAGTCGCAACCATCAACAAAAAGAGAGACTAAATCTTGCCTATTCTCTTCAACTGTAACCTGATAAGACAGAGCCCCTTGCGCATTATAGCGAGCAGTCGAATAGTCTATAAGCATTTTTCCGACATCCAGAGAATTTTGCTCCAAGTATAATCTTGAGATTTTGAATTTTTTTCTGCTTTTGTTATCTCTCTCAAGCGTAATTATTCCAAGAACCTTGTTTTTATCAAAAGCAACAAAAGATTCGCTCAAAAATTTCCACTTTATTGGCAAAAAACTGTTTATCAGCGCGAAAAAGAATGAAAAAAAGCTAAACTCTTCCAGTTCAAAACCCGAATCTTTAAGTACATTTTTTAATTTTTTTGTATCACAAAAAATTAACTTTTTAATCTTAGCCATATATACATAATAACATATTATGCTTAAGATTTAGTCATTCTTGAATAATCAACGTTTACGTGCTTAAACATATTTTTAAGGTACTCAGCAGTCCTAAAGACTTGGTTTGTAGCACATTCTACAAGCTTTTTGGGGAAACCGAGAACGGGAGTTAGTTTTGCAGGTTCTTTTCTGTTATAAGAGAAGAAATTTCTTCTTATAATTTCTTTAATTGAGCCAAAGGTATCTGCAAAATATTTAAAGGTTAAGTCCCTTTTAGCCTTTACCTGATCTGCAAAAAATATATAATTTCTTTTTGATTTAGCGCCCTTCTTGCTTATATCAATAAGTCCGGGGTTAACATCTTTGTAAAGTTTATTTCTGATTGCAGGTATAACAAACGAAGCGGCAGCAACAATACCAAAAGCGCCAAGTCCGTATTTTTGTGTTTCGCTAAGTCTAAAAAAGCCTTTCTTTCTTAACGAAGCGTCATGGCCTTTACTCTTATCATCCTCATTTTTTGCAAATGAAACTGAAGCGGATTTTACATCTGCGCTAAAACGTTCAAAAACTTTAGGAGAACTTGTAATCTTCATTTGCTACCTTAGATATATCTTGTTCTGACAGTTTAAAAACAATCAAGATTTTTTTTTGCAGAAAAACAAGCATATATTAAGTTTTATAAAGCTATTTTTTTCTGTATTCTTCGGGTGCGTCTTCTCTTTCCTGATTCCAACGCTCTAAGCCCATTTGCTTTCTGACAAGTCCGATACCAACGTGTACACGCCACTCATCCATTTTTAATTGCGCTGCAAGTATCTTGTGACAACCGATTGGCGGAAGCGGCAACAAGGGTTCATAAAGATTTTTAATAGCCATCATTTGATCAGGCGTAATTGCAAGTTTTCTCTTTGGATATGCAATTTTCGGCAACATCATTTTTTGTCTGATTAAGTTAATGCCAAAGAAAACCTTTTTAGGCTCTAAGCCGATTTTTTCTCCGATTACTTCATGAGCATCAGGATTAGGCAGAGGAAGCATTTTTTTGTACAATTCCTCAATTTGCATTAATTGTTCTTTGTTAACCAAAAGCGGTTTTGGTTTACCCTGCGGACGGTTAGGACGTCTGTTACCCATTGGTCTTTGAGGACGTCTTTGGTTGAAACCACCGTCTCTCTTTTGGAATCCGCCTCTTTGCCCTTGGCGGTTTTGATCTTTATTAAATCTTTTATAATTGCCTTCATTACCCGTTCCGGCACTATAACTTCTCGGATACTGATTTTGAGGTGCAGAAGTTGCACTATGTGAGGACGGAGAGTCTTGCAAAATTGGGGTTCTATCCGGATATAAGCATTCGGGGCAAATCACTCTCTTAGGGTTTTTTGTTTCAAACTCCTTGCCACATTTTGTGCATTTATTTGTGTACATAAAAAATATCCTTCTTGGCTTTATAGTATGTTTCCATCAGAAAAGTAAGCAATAACTTAAATTCTCCCTAAATTAAAAAGGTAAATCTGGCTTGTTAAGTTTATTTTATAATTAAAATTTAATTAATACAAGTATTATTTTTATTTGTCGGTCAAAGTTTATGGTGTTAGAATGAAATTATGAAAGAAAAAGGCGAATTAGTTAATTGTAAAAAATGTGGTTCTTTGTTTATCAAAAACTCCAGAGATATATGCGAAAACTGCTTTAGGACAGAGATAGAACTTATAGATAAAATCAAACATTTTGTAAATGAAAATTCTCAAAACAAAGTTAATTTAAGCGAAATTATTAAAGAGCTAAAAATCGACAAACTTGATTTAGAAGATTTAATTGAAAGAGGCAAATTATTCTCAATTATGCCAAAACTTATTATAAAATGTCGATTTTGCGGTGTAGAAATTGAAGACGAACAGAGTAAAATAAATTTTATCTGCACAAAATGTTTAAATAAGTTCAGCCCCAAGGGCGAATTAGCAAAAATAAATGCTCTAAAGGAAGAACAAAAGGAAAAAGAAAAAGAGCTTTCTTCTAAAAAAACCAGAAGGGCTTATTTTCAAGACCCAAAGGATCGTTGCGGCTTTATTCAAAATTTCGATATTTAAGCAATGAAATTATTTCCGTATTTTAGCGAACCAATGAAATAACATTCCTTTAAAAGCTTGTCCATACTGCGATATACTTTTTTCTTCGGCGGTTTAATTGCATCTGTTATGGCAATTTTAGTTTGCTTGTATTCATTTACCGCAGAATTTACTATAAAAAAGTTTTCGATGTTTTCGTTGATTTGAGCTTGTGTTAACATTTTTTCCTCTTTGTTTCCTCTTGTATTAATAAAAAAATTAATAGAAAAAATATTGACTTTTTAGATAAGAAATATATACTTTCTGTAATATTTCTTAATATAGTCTGTCAAATTCGCTCAAATTAACGGTTTTAAGAGTATTTCTTAAATCATCCCTATCATCTTTTATAAAAACTTTTATATAATTTCTTGTAATTGCACTATATTGCCCGGTTTTAGCAGATTTTTTTTCAAATAGTATTTCACAATTTTGATTTTTACATCTGTTTAAAAACTCTGCATGTTTTGTCTTAGACAACTCCAAAAGCCTTTGTGTACGAAGGGTTTTAACACTATCTTGAATTTGATTTTTCATCCCAGCCGCAACGGTGCCTTCTCTTTTTGAATAAGGGAAAGCGTGAATTGCGCTTAGCTTAGAATTTTTAAGGTTTTCAAAAGTAGTTTCAAAATCTTCATCACTCTCATTTGGAAAACCTGCAATAATATCACAACCCAAAAAAGGCTCGCTAAAGGTATTATAAAGCCTGTCTATGGTTTTTAGTGCAAGCTCAACACTATATTTTCTGTTCATATCCATAAGGGTCTTATCACAGAGTGATTGAAGGGAGAGATGAAAATGCGGACAGAATTTTTCGGAATTTTTTAAAAATTCAATCAAATCATCATCAAGCTCATTAACGTAAAGCGAACCCAGCCTAAAACGGTGTATTTTGGACTTTTCAATCTCTTCAAGCAAATATTGAAGTTTTGAGTTTATATCTAAGCCCCACTGTCCTATGTGTATGCCCGTTAAAACAACTTCCTTTACACCGCTTTGAGAAAGAAAATTTATTTGAGAGATAATATTTTCCACACTGTTTGAGCGTGAGTTTCCCCTTGCAAAAGGAATTATGCAGTATGAGCACCTGTTGTTGCAGCCTTCTTGGATTTTAATGCTCGGGCGAGTTTGAGAAGGATTTTTAACAAATTTAAAATTAAACTCGTCAACTTTAAAAATGTCTTGTACGTTTTTTTTGTTAAAATCGTTCTCAAAAAGCGAATTAATGTGTTTTTCAATGTCTAATTTTTCATTATTTCCCAAAATTAAATCAACATTTTTTAAATCAAAATTCTTGTGTAAATCTATTGTTTGAGCGCAGCAACCCGTTAAAACCGTTTTAACTGAAGGCTTTTGCCTTTTTGCTTTATTTAAAATATAGCTCACTTGAGAATCGCTGTGAGAAGTAACAGAGCAGGAATTGAGAATAAAAATATCGGCCTGACTGATTTCATCAACCTCTATAAATCCAAGCCCAACAAGACTTTGTGCTATTATTTGCCCTTCTATTTGATTTGTTTTACATCCTAAAGTTCTGACTAAAAACTTTTTACACATCTTGCACCTTCTCAACAAGAGTAATACTTTCAAGATGATAAGAATAAGGGAACATATCTGCCATTCTTGTTTGCTTTGCTTTAAAATTAAGCTCAAAGAGGTAGTTTAAATCCCTCACCAGAGTTTGCGGATTGCAGCTTATATAGATTATTTTATTGCACATTTTTGAAATTAAATCCAGTGCCTCTTTGTCGCATCCTGCCCTTGGCGGGTCAAGGATAACCGTATCAAAGGTTTTCTTTTCTTTCAAAAATTTTCTAAAGCACTCTTTTGCATCACCCAAAAACACTTCGTAATTTTTGCAGTTATTAAGTTTGAAATTTTCCTTTGCGTTTTTAGTTGCACTTTCGTTTTCCTCAACAAGATATATTTTCCTTGCCTTATCCGAAAGATAAATTCCTATTGTACCGACTCCGCCATAAGCATCAAGGATTGTTGAATTATCATCAATATATTTTTTAGCCTCATCAAAAATTAAAGAGGCACAGTCCGGGTTGACCTGAAAAAAGCTCTCGGGAGATATTTTATAGGATTTTACAGTGCCGTCTTGAGATTTTAAGTTCTCGACAATATATTCATCTCCTAAGACATTTTTAAAATCACAAGAAAAAATTAAATTTGTTTTATTAGGATTTAAATTGACATTAACGCCCTTAACGACCTGAAATTTAGAAGTTATTTTTTGAGCAAAATCCAAAACATCATTTTCAATTTTTAGATAATCTTCAAGATTTGAATTTAAAACCAAGGTGATTAAAACACTTTTTAAATCAGAAGAAAGCCTTAATATAAAGGCTCTTAAAAGCCCCTTGTGGGTCTTTTCAACATAAGCACCCAAAGCCCAATTATCCCTTAAAAACTGTGCCAAATCATCGGCAATTTTAGGCTGAATAGGACAATATTTAATATTTACAATATCGTGGCTTTTTTCTTTGTAATAACCCACAAGAAGTCTTTTTGAATTTTTAGTCTGAGAAACCCTGTATTGAATTTTTCGCCTGTAACCTTCTTTATTGGGGCTTTTAATAGGATTTAAAATTTCTACATCATAATCAAGTTTTGAAAAACTTTCTTTGAGCATATTATTTTTTTGCTCAACTAAAAAATCATAATCCAAATATTGATAAAAACAGCCGCCGCAAGCGTTAAAAAGAGGACAAAAAGGCTTCTTTCTATACTTTGAAGGTTTAACAATTTCGACAATTTCGCCCGTTGCGTAGCTTTTGTTGACCTTTAAAATCTTAACTTTCAGCTTATCCTCTACTGCTCCGCCAAAGACAAAAACGCTAAAACCCGAAGGGGTTTCATCGCTGTAATAACGAGCCAAGGAAGAGCCCTGATATAAAAGTTTTTCAATCTCTAATTCAACTATATCGCCTGCTTTAATCAATATTGAAAATACCTGTCAAAATCTACATCATCAAATGAACACAAAAGCTGATAAACAGGGTCATCCTCGTCCATTCTCTGAAAAGAATATTCATCAAACTTCCACAATTTAGGATTAATTCCTATAACTCTAACAATATTATGCTCATATAAAATTTTCAATTTTTTCTTAACTACATCTATATTCATATCAAGAAGCTTAGAAAGCTCAACTGCGCTTATCCCCAAATCGGAAGCACATTTTTCATTGGTCATAAACATAAGTTCAAGACCAACTTTTTTTAGCTCTTTATCTTCTTGATCAAAATCGTAGTCATACATATATATATTAAATACCCAAAAAGTTTTTTTTACATCGTTTGTTATAATGAAGCTGATATGCTAAAATAGTAATATGAAAAAGTGTCTGGCTAAAGTTTTTTTATTTTTATTTTTATTCTCAATTTTGCCCTCAGGTGCGGTAAACATTGGTACTTACAAAACCGAAACAAACTACGGGCTAATTGACGGGTTTAAATTTAACGTCTTTGGCAGACGCGAAGGCGAAAAAATGATTGAGCTGACCTCTGAAACACAAGAGGAAAAAGAACGTCTTGAAAGAGAAAAAGAAAACCCGCCCGAAAAGCAAGATGAGTACCAACTTTTCAAGTTTATTCAAGAAAACACTGTTCCTTTTTAAGCTACTTTTCAATCAAACTAAAACCTTCTCCAAGCTCCTCTTCTATGAGCTTAATAAGTTGATGAGGCTTAAGTTCAAGTGCCTCTGCAATTGTCCAAATTGAAATAAGCTTGGGTTCGCTCATGCAGTTTTCCAGCCTTGAGAGCAAGGAACGCGGAAAACCAAATTCATCTGCTAATATTCTTTGTGATTTGTTAAGCTCCTCGCGTCTTTTTATAATTATTTTTGAAAGAGCTTCAAAAATTATTGCGGCTTTTTTATGATTGACATGTTGCATACATAGAATTCTAATGATAAAATAGTTTCAGGATGTCTATATATAGACATCCTGACAATTATTTGCATTACTTTGTGGGGTAGAAAATGATAACAAAAACTTTAAACAACGCCTTTACATTAGCCGAAGTGTTAATCACTTTAGTCATTATCGGGGTTGTAGCCGCTCTAACAATTCCTTCATTAATTATAAGAACAGAACAGCAACAGTACAAAACGGGAGCACTTAAAGCCGCCTCAGTTATCTCACAGGCAATGACACTGGCTCAAATAGAAGACGGGGTTGATTTTAGTGAACGAATACCACAAGATACAAATAATCAAATTGATAAATTTTATTTTATGGATAAACTGGCTAAACATTTAAATATTGTTAAGAAGTCTGGACGCTGGTATTACACGGCAGACGGTATAGCATATAGCTATGGAAATACTACAAGATGGGGCAATTTTGATATTTTAATAGATGTAAATGGAGATTTAGGACCAAATACAAGTCAAACAGACAGCACTAACTGTATAACATCATCATGCAAAAGTGGCGGCTCGCTTTGGAATTGCGGTATTTATGACTTAAACAATATAAACAATTGGGATAAACTAAATCTCGTTGACGTATTTATAATGCACAGTGGTTACAGTAACAATTCGGCCACCTCTCCTACACCCTTACCATCTTGCTCGGAATATTACGAGTAAACTTAATTACTAAGTTTTGTAAAATTATAATTTTATCTTTCAATAATTTAGATTTTATAAAAACGCTGAATTACTTTTACCACAAAGTTTTTCAGCGTTTTTTTATAAGTAAAATAGTTAAAATTACTCAAGTATTTCTAGCGATTTTCAAAAAAAAATTGTCTGCTATTATGTGTATATAAAATATACAACACAACGGTTAAATTTCCCCTTAAGCCGTTTAAAGTTTTAAATAGAGGAATTGAGTTTAATGAAAAAAATTGTTGAAGCATTGTCAAATGTTCTGCGTTTGAGTAAATTCGCACCAAAGAGCATATTGTTTTTTGTTTTTAAGCAGCTTTTCAAATTTATTTTAAATAAAACCTTAAAAACAAAAACTAAGGGTGGAAAATACATTTAATTTTTTCTTTTGGTTGTTGATATGAATAAATTCAGTTGCAATAGAGGGGAAAAAACAATGCTAACTAAGCGAGAACTTCAGGTTATGTCTTTGCTTTGCAGCGGGCTGAAAGACCGTGCTATTGCAAATACTTTGGGCTTGAGCGTTCGAACGGTACAAAATCATCTGTCAAGAATTTACTTAAAATACAGAGCTCAAAACAGGACACAAGCTATTTCTAAATTTTTGAATAATTACGGAAAATTCGCTTTGGATATTATATCAGGAGAAAATAATGAAGAGGATAATACTTCACTGGAGTGGGGGCAAATATACTCCCTCATCCGTTGATATTGAACATTATCATTTTTTATCCGACGGAAACGGGCAAATAATAAAGGGCAAATATAATCCGGAGGATAACTTAAATTGTCAGGACGGAAAATATGCGGCTCACTGCGGAGGTTATAACACAGGCTCAATAGGAATAGCACTTTGCGCGATGTATGGCTACAAAAGCCCGACCAGCCAAGGGAATTACCCGTTTTTAAGAGTTCAAGCCGAGGCTATGTTTGCATATTGCGCAACACTTTTAAAAAAATATCAACTGACTCCTACAAAACAATGTGTTATGACGCACTATGAAGTTGGAAAAATGCTCCCAAATTCAACAAGTGCGGGCAAAATTGACATAACCTTTATACCTTATGAGCCAAAGCTTAATAAGGATGAAGTCGGAGATTACATCAGAAACAAAGTAAGGTGGTATTATGAGCGATAATAAACTTGCATTTTATGATTTTTCAGGCGGCATAAATACAAGCTCGACAAAAATTATGCTTGGTTACGGCGCAAAAAAGCTTCATTGGGACGACAGCTACAATGTCGAACTATACAAAAATCAAGGTGTTGAGCGAATGTTAGGCAATAAAACATATTTTGATGAAGACATTAGCGACTTATGCTCTATTGTCGGGATTTGCGAATATCCCAAAAACACCGAAGGCTTCGTCTATGCCCGCTCTGACGGCAAAATTAAACATTTAAGCCACATAACAAGGACAGCAAGCGTAATTTATGACTACAAAAAAGAAATAAACGAAGTAAATTTCACGCAATTCCTCGACGGCGTTGTATTTTATGCAAGAGATAATGAAGGATTTTATTTTAACACCAATTCAAAAGAAAAAGTTAAACCGCTCAATGCAAAAGACAACAAAGGCAACCCTATAAAACCGGAAGCAATGTGTTCTTACTCGGGCAGACTTTGGATAGGCTGCGGCTCAACTCTTTATTTTAGCGCTTTAGGAAGATATGACGATTGGGAAAGTGAACAAGACGCAGGTTACATCTCAAACTTTCACTCATCAATAACAAGAATTTCATCTCTTTCTCTTTATTGCGGAAATCTTGCAATATTTAAAGAAGACGGTGTTTACCTGCTTTCAGGAACTTCTCCTGATGATTTTAGCGTAATAAAATTTGCCGATAAAGGAACACAAGGAGCTAAAGCTGTTTGCACCTGCAACAATAAGCAATATTTCTTTAACAACGACGGGCTCTTTGCATTATCTCAAGTCGGAGAGCTTTCACAGATTATGATGAGCGGAAATATTGCAGCAAATGTTGAAAATTCCTTTAAAGAAGCAGACAAAAGCAGGATGAGAGAAGCATTTTGCGTCCCTTACGAAAAGAAAAATCAAATTTGGTTCTATCTTCCATACCCAAACAGTATGTTTTTCAATAATATTTTAGTTTATGACTTTGCACATGATTGCTGGACAAAAAGGATAGAGGAACAAAACATAACCTCAAGCGCAAATGTTTTTTCTCAAATAATATCCGGAACTGATGAGGGTCGAATTTTAATGGAGAATATAGGCTCGACATTTGACGGAAACCCTATTAAATTTAGCTTTTCAACCCCATTTTTTCACCTCGGTAAACCTTCGGAGAGAAAAATTGTCGAAGATTTTTCTCTTCTTCTGGATGAAACAGGCGAAAATCGCTTTAAATTCAGCGTTTCTAAAGACTTTGTAAGAGAAATTAAAACAGATAGCGAATACATTAAAACAGAGCAAAAGGGTTCTTTAGTCTGGGCAAGCGAGGAAGAAGAAAAAAATGACTACAACTGCTTTGAAACCGCTTTCTCGCCGATTTGGGCAAGGTCGTTTGAAAGTGCAATAAGCATGCAAATTTTTGATTCAAATTTATCTGTTGCACTCCATATTGAAGGCGAAAACGAAGGCGACGGTTTTAAACTTGTAGGGATAGAATTTAAGGAGCTTTTAAATGACTTCTGATAAAAAAATAAATTACGAATACACACAAATGCTTGGCGCACACGCATTTTGGACTAAAAAATCTCTTTTTGCAGACATAAGTGTAAAAATTCAGGCGAGCAATCTCCTTGACGATTTAAGAAAAAGCCAAAAAGGTAAGCAGCTTGCATCTCAGATATATTTTGGCGGTTTGGACAAATTTGTTTGCAGAGGTTTTAAATACGAATTTTTAGGATTTGCATAAATAATAAGGAGGAAAAATGAGCGAAAATTCTATAATTGGGGCAAAGCACAAAAAACCTACATATTTTGAGCTTTTTAAAAAAGTTTTAAACGAACTGAATTGGCGCGAGGTATCATCCTTTGACGCCATTGAAAAAACCGAACACAAACGAATTTTGAACCTGCTAAATGCTACTAACAGTGATATTTTAAGCTCTTATCTTTGGAATTTTCAAATTGAGAAAACGGATATTGAAATAGAAGAAAATTCAAGCACAATTGTTGAAAATTTTGAAGCCAGAATAATTTCAATTTGGGAAGGAAGAAAAAAATATCGCTACCTTACACCGACTCAAATGACACAAAACAGCAATTTAGCCGACGTTTACTCAATAACGAAAAATTCAATAATCACAAACCCAATAAAATACAAAAGAAAAATTGCCCTGATATACGCATCAAACTGCTATGCGCAAGATAGCGAAGGGAATTTAAAGAGTGTAATGGAAGGCGAATTTGACACAAGCATAATCCCCATGCCTTATCTTGAGCCTGTATTAGTTTACGGGACACTGATTAAGGTAAAAGCAAATCCGTCTTTTGTTAAATTCAACTACTGGAGAACACTTTACTATGAAGCACTCACAAATCTTAGAAGTACTACTTCAAAGACTTACGAAGATTCACCTGTAATCTCCTTTGGTTAGTATAGTTTAAAAGCGTTCATCAATACTGCTGTAATATTGTTTGAAAAAACTACTAAGAACAAGCAGAAAAGAACAATGGTAAGGAATTTTTGAAAATCAGAAAATACAACTGCTTTTTTGTTCTTCTTTGCTTCAACAAACGCCTGATATTCTCTTTTGCAAGGGTCAAACGGCAATTTAGTTTCCATTTCTTCCAAAACTTTAGCATATTTAATCTTGATTAAGAATTGGTAACTGTCCAAGTTTAACCACCACATTACACAAACAGCCATACCAATAACAGAGCCTACAACAAGCGGCATTATGGCAGGAGTTAGAGCATTAAAAATGTATAAAAGTAAAAACAATATTAAAGACAAAACCAGATAAAATCTGTTTGTTTGGAAATTTCTGTTCGTAAAAGCTTCTTTAGCTTCAGAGTAAATTCTGTACTGTTCCAGAATTAAAAACTTTTCATCATTATTCATAACAACTTTCTCCAAACATAAAATAGCACAAATCAAAATGCGAGGCAATAATGAAAATAAATAAACTCCATGATTTTTTTGAAATTAATTTTAAGCATGCCAAAGGAAAACAATTTATAAACTTCTTAAAATTATGCTTTAAATATCATTCAAGACTTTTTGCAGATAACTTTTTTAAGGAAAATTTCTCAAGTTTTGAAAATTTCGTGAAATTTATAAAAAAATTTAAACATAATATTTTCTACGTAACAATCGGGAAAAGCAACAAATTCGCGGCTTTTATTTACCTCTACGAGCCAAAATTAAACCCTTTCGGGCAAGACTGCAAAGTTACATTCTGCGTAAGTCGCCCTTACTGGGGTTTTGGGTCGTATGCAATTGCAAAAAAAGGGCTTAAATTTCTTTTTGAAAAGCTAAAGGTAAGAAAACTAAGTGCTGAAATAATAGGCGAAACAACCCTTGCAAAAGGGCTTTTAGAAAAGCTTGGCTTTAAGTGCGAAGCTATGCTTGAAAATGAGTGCTTTAAAGACGGCGAATTTAAAAATTTATACATATTTTCAAAGTTTAACCCCGCTTACAGAGCGGAATAGAGATAAAAAAGAAAGGAAAAACCATGGCACAAAACACAAACTACAACAGCTTAATTGTCACCACTTGGAGTAAAAAAATTAACGCAGGTTTGGACAAAAACTGTACAATGCTTCAATGTGTAAACAGAGATTACCAAGCAGAAGCTGACAACGGTACATCAGAAATTAAAATCGCTACGCCAAACACCGTAACAACAGGTGCTTACACAGGCACACTTCCTGCTTATCAAGGAGCAGAGTTTACAAGCGATGTATTAAAATTAGACCAAAGCTTATACTTTGCTTTTAGTGTTCCTGACATCGCACAAGCACAAAGCAATGTTCCTTTAACGGAAACAATTTTAACAAAAGCCCAAAAGGCAATTGATGAAGGAATTGACAAGTACATATTCTCACTTAACACAAAAGCAGCAGAAGAAAACATTGTTGAAGGTGAAGCCGAAACACCTATTAATATTACCCCCGAAAACATTTACTCACAATTTGTTATGCTTGCTAAAACTCTTAAAAACTCAGGCGCAATTAATTCTCAAAAACAAGGCTGGGTAGTAGTTCACCCTGATGTTGAAGAAGTATTATTGCTTTGCGAACAGTTCTCAGGCGCATCAAACGAATCCGATAAAACAAAAAGAGAAGGTTCTGTGGGAAGAATTGCGGGTCTTGACGTATTTGTAAGCAATAACGTAGGTTTAGAAAGTGATGGAAGCTACACTATTATGGCAGGTACGACAGACGGCATAACTTACGCTTCACAGTTAAAGAAATTTGAACAATTAAGAGCAGAGCAGTCATTTGACACTATTGTAAGAGGTCTTTACACATTTGGCGCATTAGCCGTTAACCCTAAAGCCCTTGCAGTGTTAAAATGCGAGATATAGAAGCATAAGCTCGCTTGCTCTCAAGCGGTGCAGTCGCACCAGCTTTCGAGCTTCGCTCGCAAAAAAAAGTCCCCGAAGGGACGTTTACGTAAAACTAGGTTAAAGGAAGGGATAAGATGAAAGGTAATATGGATCAAGAACTTATGCAAAGTACGCTAAATAGTGAACTTATGCGTAAATTGCTCACCGGCAAAACTCTCGGGCAACAAACATCACCTAAAAATTCACCAATAACAAGAGAATCCTTAGAAACTCTTCTTAAGTCCTTGTACTATAATAATGCCCAAAAAGAGGGAAATTATAACATTAAAAATGTAAATAATTTACCAAATGAAAAAGTACAGACCAAGACAGTTTTTGAAGAATTTTCTACTCAAGACCCGACATTTTTTGAACAAAGAAACACGCTTTTAGACTACTTGAAAAACTCAAATGTTAATTTTGACTTAGAGGAGTTAATTAAAATTGCACAGTTGGCAAAACAGCTGGAACAAGAGGCAATTAAGCGTTTTTGTGCGAAAAATCAAAAGTATGCTGATTTTCTTGAACAAGAAAATCGAAACACTTTAAATAAGCTGGAAGGCACTGCTAACAGTGGTTTTGAAGGAAGTATTCAAAACAAACCCTACTTTGATGCACAAAGTGTAGGCAAAATGACATCCGAAGAATTTCTAAAAAACCAAGAGGCAATTGACGCACAAATCATGGACTTTTTGAGAAATAAGTAACCCCACAATCGCACTTTGGCGGCTCACACTGCCAAAGTGTGTTTTCATTGTTTCAAGCGATAAAAAAAAGGGGTCGAAACCCCATTCGCATACTAGCCGAAGCATTAACAACATGCTTATTGTACATAAATTATTCATAAAAAGCAACGACTTTATTAAGAAATGTTAAAAATGGATAAAGATAATATAAATATTAAACAAAAAAAATTCCTGATTAACTACGCAAACACACTCAATGCCGAATTTAGCGCAAAAGCCGCAGGGTATAAAACTCCTGCGTCAATATCTTTGGCTGCAAAAATGCTTGATGAGCCGAAAAAAATTAAATTATTAAACGAAATTATTAAAAAAAATGTCGAAAAGTTGGAAATCACAAAGGCTTTTGTTGTCCAAAAATATTTAAAAATAATCGAATACGCTTTTTTTGAAGACGAAAACGGAATAAAAGAGCCGCAACTTGCACTAAGGGCGCTTGACGGACTTTGCAAGCAATTAGGAGATATAAAATTTGAAGATTTAAAAGAGAGAAAATCCGTATTTGAAAACATCGAAGGACTTGATGCAAGTAAAATTTAGAAAGGCAAATATGAACAAATTAAATGACACATTCGAAAAACTCAGCGAACTTGAGCTTGATGAAATAAAAAATAAAATTTGTGATAAATTCGAAAAATTAAACGAGCAAAGGCAAAAACAAATCAGCCACATACAAAATGTAAGAAATGCAATATACGGCAGCGCTTTTGAGGGGTATGGCAACCAAAGACTAAATCTGCCCGACGCATGGCAGCAGGCAACGACCCTTAAGGCGCATCTTTTAGAAGCAATTTCATCCCACAGCGAAGGGCTTTTTGACGTTACGGAAAGTGATAATTCAAGCTCGATTAGGGCAAATAATCACAAGATATTTTTATGCAATGCCCTTGAGAAAATGAAATTTTCGGATAAACTTGAACAAATTATTGAAAACATTATTGAAACAGGCGAAGTAACACTTTTTGTCGGCTGGGAAACACGCTGGCGCACAAGAAGAGTGGCAACAAGCTTATACGAAAAAATCCAAAACCCGCTCTGGGAGTGCTTTAAAACAGTAAAGGAAAAAACTTACGAAGGGGCATGCCTTAAAATTATTAACCCATGCGATTTTGTTTTTGACCACCAAAGAGCCTCAAAGTGGGACTCTTGCCCTAAAATTCATAGAAGCTGGATGGAAATTAATGAAATTTTTGAGAATAAAGAGAATTTTACAATCTCAAACGCACAAAGAGAAGAGCTTAAAGAAAGACTTGAGCGCTCAAAATTTGACAAAGATACGACGGGAATTTCAGACGGACTTGTTGAGGTGCTAAAGTACTGGGGCGACATCAGACTTGAGGGCGGGAAAATCTTAAAAAACCGCCTTGTTGTAGTTGTAGGAAGGCTTTTAGTAGTACAAAACGAACCTAATCCTTATGTAAGCTGCCCATATATTTATGCAAATATCATTGAAGACCCCACAACAAAAAGAGGGCTTAGCCCACTTGCACCAATACTTTCCATACTCAACACAACTGATGAAATTATGCAAACTCAAATTCTTGGGCATAAGCTTGTGTCAAATCCGCCATTTTTAGCACCAAGAGGAGCTTTCCAAGGAAAAATTGAAGTTAAACCCGGTAAAATAATTGAATATGACCCGACACTTTTACCGCAAATGCCGCAGCCGTTGAATTTCAGCCAAATGCTTAGCGGCTGGGATTTCATTAAGTTTTTCAAAAGTCAAATCGAGCGTGCAACAGGCATTTTTGACAATATGGCGGGTGAAATCCAAAGTGCGGGCGAAAGAACCGCAACAGAGCTAAACTACACCGCAGGCGGGCAAAATGTACGTTTAAACAGCTTAATTGACTCAATTAACAGGAAAATTATCTTACCGCTTTTAGAAAAAACCGCCCAAACAAACGCTAATTTTATGATTGGCAATTCAAAAATCTCCACACAGTTTGAAGGCAAATCAACAACAATTGAAATAACGCCGGATGTAAGGGAAGGCAACTTTATATACCGATATTCCGACAGAAAAAATACTATTTTAAAGGATGCAAGAGTAAAAGAAATTCAAAGAACAATCTCCGAGTTTTCTAAAATCCCCGAACTTGCAAGCAAAATCAATTGGGAAGAGTGTTTTAAATATGCCCTTGTTAATTTAGGAGTAGAAAACACATCTAAATTTTTGCTTGAAAATAGCGAAAACACTCAAAAGGAGAAAACAGGAAATGAAATACAAACTTCTTAGAACTCAAAAAAAATTCTTGGAAGTGCCACATAATGAAGAGTTAGACGTTTGTGTATATCAAGGCGGTTTCGGCTCGGGTAAAACCTGGGCCGGCTCGCTTTTGGGGACGCTTTTGTGTTTAAAATTCCCCGGAATTAACGGTCTTTGCGGGGCGCAAACTTACTCCCTTGTAAGAGATACAACACTTAACGCCTATTTTGAACACTTTGAACACTTTAAACTGCAAGAAGGCACTGACTGGAATTTTATTAAATCACAGCAAAAAATAATATTTAAAAACGGTTCAAATATACTTTTCAGGCACTTTGACGAACCAAATAAGCTAAAATCTCTTAATTTAGGTTTTGCAGAAATTGAAGAAATGTCAGATATACCCGAGGCAACATTTAAAATGCTTTTAGGGCGTATGAGGCAAAAAAAGAGAAAAAGTTGGAAAAATTTTAAGTATAGAATTTTTGGACACACAAACCCTCAAAGCAGACGAGGTTGGATTTACAAAAACTTTCATGACACAAAAAAGCCTAACTACAGGCTCGTTATGGCACCGTCAACCGAGAATATTTATCTGCCAAAGGATTTTTGCGAAAATCTCAAAAGTGCATATGATGAAAACTATTACAAAAGGAATGTTTTAGGGGAATTTGATGAAGATAATTGCCCGCTTGTCGTGCCTAATTTTAGCGAAGAAAATATTGCAAAAGTTAACTACATTGACTGGTGCGACCTGCACATTTCATGCGACTTTAACGTTGATCCTATGTGCTGGATTTTAGCCCACATTGATAATCATAAAGTTTATTTCTTTGACGAAATTGTACTTGAAAACACAACAACCACCCAGACTTGCGAAGAATTCGCGCGCAAATACCCGCACCACAAGGGAAAAATCATCATAAACGGCGATGCATCGGGCGATAACAGGACTTGTGTAAGCGAATACACAAATTATATGCTAATAAGAAACTTTTTTGCACAAAAGATGAAAAGAAACGTGGAATTTCACCTTAGACAGTTCAACCCGCCGATTAAAAACAGGGTTGCGGCCTTTTGCTCAATGATAAAGTCAATGGACGGACAGAGAAAGATTTTAATTGACCCAAAATGCGAAAAATTAATCTACAACCTTAACAATCTAAAATATCGAGAGGGCGGCTCTAATATTGATATTCCGACATATTGGGCAATTAAAAACAACAAAGAGCTAAAATTCCTCTCGCACCCTTTTGATGCGGCAAGCTACCTTGTAGAGTACTATTTCCCGATTATATAGAAAGGATAAAAATGAATATTGACAACTACATTGAATTTGCACCAATTTTAATAGTAATTATTCTTTTTGCGGCACAAACAAGGATTTTTATAACTCCTGAGGCGCTGGAGAAAAAGCACAGAGAAATATTGAACGAATGTCAAGGGCGTTTCGCTTCGATTATTTACATTAAAGAACTAAAAAACCAGTGGGGTGAAATAAAGGAAAAAATCGACAAAATTTATGATTATTTTCTGCAAACCCATGGAGATTAAAGGTTATAGAGAATTTATAGATTAATTTACCAACCTTAAAAATAGCTCGGAATAGTTAAAATATTTCTCAAGAAACAAGTACAAGAAAAACATGCTCAAAGGACCAAGAGGTGAAACAAAAAAGAGTCCTAACCAAAACAAAATTTTATACAAGGGTTTAAATTTATCAGGAATTTTATTAACCAATTGAAACTCTGTTTTGTTCTTCTTTCTAATAAAAAATTCAATAAGAATGAGAACAAAAAACACAGCGCAGATAAAGCATGCCAGCATAAAGTACAGCGCACTTGTGGCGCTTGAAACAAAACCCAGCATATCCCTGTCGTATTGGTAACCTTCAAGATCTGCCCAGTCAAGCGGAGAAAATATAAACTCGTTATAAATCGACAGCAAAATACAAGGATATCCAAGTAACGAAAGGAGGTTTGAAGTTGTAAGTTTAGTTAAATTAATTAATTTCATAGTTTATCTATTAACCTTAAAAATATCTCGGAATAGTTGAAATATTCATCAGTTTTTAGTCTAACAAAAATGATTGCGAACATACCAAAAGGCGAAACAAAAAAGAGCCCTATCCAAAATAGGATTTTATGTAAAAGTTTATATTTATCAGGAATTTTATTAACCAGTTGAAACTCTGTTTTGTTTTTCTTTCTAATAAAAAATTCAATAAGAATGAGAGCAAAAAACACAGCACAGAGAAAACAGGTAAATAAAAAATAAATACCAAACCAGCAAGAAGTATTATACCCAGTCATTTCAGGATGAATACCCCATTCAGGATCAACACTGTCAATTACTGCAAATATAAAAGCAAGATACATGCAGCACAACATGCAAGGATACCCAAGCAATGAAAGGAGGTTAGAAGTTGTAAGTTTAGTTAAATTAATTAATTTCATAGTTTGTCTATCAGCCTTAAAAATAATTCCGAGTAGTTGAAACATACTTCAAGAACCATGTGCAAGAAAACCACACCCAGCCAGCCAAGGGGCGAAACGCAAAAAAGCCCGAGCCAGAATAGGATTTTATGTAAAAGTTTGTATTTATCAGGAATTTTATTAATCAGCTGAAACTCTGTTTTGTTCTTCTTTCTAATAAAAAATTCACCAAGAATAAGAGCAAAAAACACTGCACAGAGATGACAGACAAAATTAAGGTAAAGTACACTTACCAAAACCGATAAATAACCGAGCATATCCCTATCATTACAATAGCCTTCAAGGTCTGCCCAGTCAAGCGGAGAGAATACAAACTCTACGCCTATGCAAAATAAAATACAAGGATAGCCAAGTAACGAAAGGAGGTTTGAAGTTGTAAGTTTAGTTAAGTTGTTTAATTTCATAGTTTGTCTATCAGCCTTATAAATAGTTCCGAGTAGTTGAAATATTTTTCAAGAAGCAAATGTATGAAAAACATACTCAGGTGACCAAGAGGCGAAACAAAAAAGAGTCCTAACCAGAATAGAATTCTATACAAAAGTTTAAATTTATCAGGAATTTTATTAATCAGCTGAAACTCTGTTTTGTTTATCATCCTAATAATGTACTCGATAAGAATGAGAATTAAAAACGCGGCACAGATAAAACAGACGAGCATAAAGCAAAACACGCTTGTAACTGTTGAAAAAGAACCCAGCATATCCCTGTCGTAGTTGTAACCTTCAAGGTCTGTCCAGTCAAATGGGGCAAATATAAATTCGTTATAAATCGACAGCAAAATACAAGGATATCCAAGTAATGAAAGGAGGTTTGAAGTTGTAAGTTTAGTTAAACCAATTAATTTCATAGGGCAAGTATAACACAGTTTTTTTAGAAAGGAAAAATATGGCAAACAAAAAGTCACTTAACCCTATTACAAATTTTAAACAAGAAATGTACGATGAAGCGGGAAATTACCAAAAAATTTACGGTTACGAAACAAATCCGGACCCGAATCATGCCAGTTGGAACAACGAAGCAGACGCCTTTAAACACGCTTTTATGCAGGCAATAGGGGTGCAAAGATATAATGTACCAATAGCTGCAATATTTGCAAAAGGACA